>JAAYIT010000283.1 GCA_012523295.1 Porphyromonadaceae bacterium
CCTTTGCCAATGTTTTTTCGTTGCAATTTCAGTGCAGAAAGTTCATTTGTATTCTTGGCATGCGTGCCTCCACAAGGAATCACGTAACCATTACATTCCCAATAACGCACATCGTAATAATCTTGTCGTGAATGCATGGTGATTGGATGTCCAGCTTTAATCAGTTTATTACTCAATTCCTCAATTGCTTTTATGTCTTCTTGACTAAAGCGATTTTCGGTTGCAAAATCCAGTCTAGCACCATCAGTTTTTATATGACAACCAATGGTATGTTCCACTACACTAGGTCTAACAAAAATTGTGGATAAATGGATTAAAGTTTCTTTTCTTTATGTAGCCTATGGACTACAATATGCATAATGAAATATCAAATTAAAAGAACTGATGTTTTTGACAAATGGCTAAGCACCCTGAAAGATAAACAAGCGGTCAAAGCAATTAATATACGTATTATTCGTTTTATTAATGGGAATTTTGGAGACTCAAAACAACTCTCTGAACGTCTATATGAAATGCGAATATTTATTGGTAAAGGCTATAGAGTCTATTACACGATACATCAACAAAAAGTAATTATTTTACTTTGTGCTGGTCATAAAGGAACACAAAGAAAAGATATTGAAAATGCTAAAGAAATTTTAAAATCTTTGGAGAATTGAAATGAGCGAAAAATTAAAAGATTTTAACCCATTTGATTACATGGAAACCCAAGAAGACATTCAACTGTTTTTAGAGGAATGCTTGTCTGATGACGATCCAAATACATTTATCGAAGCCCTTGGTTTGCTCATTAAAAAACATGGAGTTAGCGAAATAGCAAGAGAATCTGGCTTAAATCGAGAGAGTTTATATAAAGTAATCAATGGAAAGAGTAAACCTCAATGGGAAACTGTTTTTAAGGTTTTCAGAGCTTTACATTTTAAATTTCAACCACAATCCTTATAACCCTCAAAAGACTCATTCACATAAGGAGCTGATATGTTAGCCATCAAATTGCCGAGCGAGATAAACGAACGACTAAACAACTTAGCAAAAAAGACAGGTCGTACAAAATCTTTCTATGCTCGAGAAGCGATCCTGAAGTATTTGGAGGATTTAGAGGATATTTATTTAGCCGAAAAAGAGCTAGAACAAGTCAGAGCCGGCAAATCAAAAACTTATTCAGCTGAAGAAGTAAGTAAAGAGATTGAATCTTCTTAAATTTAAATTAATATTTTTATTAACCCCTCTAAAACGGGCTAGACGACTTTAAACCACTCTTATTCTACCTATTCCTCAATAAATCCAAAAAAACCGCTCAAATCGTCTAGAAAGGACTTTGTTTTAGATTCCAAACTAAAAGATCTACGGCTAAATATAGAACGACAATTAACTTGACCAGCGTGACGACAATTATGTTGGCCGGTTAATCTGCTAAGGTCACATACAATCAAATCGGAGGGTTTTGCTGTGTCTGGTAGTAAGATTACTAAACAACAAGTTAAGCATTATATGGATTTTAGAAAGAAACACTCTCAAGCAGCACAGTTGCAATAAAGAAATCAACAGCGTTAACAGAAAAAGAATCTAAAGATTGGTGGCAAAAACCCGAATGGACGAAAATTAATGTAGATATTAATAAATATGTTTTATCAATTCAAATAACATTGGCAATAACCTCGCTCCAACAGAAAAATATTAAAAATGCTAAAGCACTTTTGAAATCTTTGGAGATCGAAACCCTTGATTTACTGATTTAAAATATGGCATCAGCGAAATAACAAAGAGACTCTGAATATGTTCCTTTTCCGACAAACTTTGCCTCTTGACAAGTAAATATTTTAATGCAAAAATTAAGTAATACATTGTAATACTTAATCTTCAAAGGATTTAATATGTCTATTATCAGTGTTCGCTTAAACCCAACCGAAGAACGTCTTTTTACCGAATATGCTAAATTTCATGGCAAAAGCTTATCTACTTTACTTAAAGAAAGTTTAGC
>JAAYIT010000004.1 GCA_012523295.1 Porphyromonadaceae bacterium
GTAGGTTTTTAACTAAACTTAACAATTAGGTGCGCGTAAAAATAGAAATCTCTCAAAAAACAAAAAAACAGAACTGACTTATTTCTCAATTCTGCTTTTTGAATGCTATTTCACGAATGTCCCTAAATTAGACGCGTACAAAGAGCAACTTTTTGCGGATGACGAACTTTCTACAAGCACATTAAATACAGCTCGCTTATCTACCGTAAACTGGATTATCGGCAACTCCTATACCGCACCGCTTTCCACAAAAAAAATCGCGGAAGCGATGAAAAATTCCGGATTAGCCTTTGCTCCATATATATATGTATTCCCTGCCGGATCAACGAGTTATCAGCCGCTGCTTATTTCGGATGATGTTACAAACGGAATAACAGTAGCTACCTACAACGAAATACCTGCCATGAGTATTTTTATGGTTCGTGTTTCCAAATCAAACACCGAAACCGGAAGTTTGGTAATAAACAAAGGAATGCAAGTACACAGCACGCTTGCTCACAACGTATCTTATCCATCCACTCCTTCGCCTGCTCCGATACAACGTGCGCGACCGCGGCCGATAGACAGCGCGAAGACACGAAATCAGCCGTTACCAACCAAGTTACATTCCGCCTTTCACCTGAAGCGGCTCCCGGTGTGTACGACTTAGCAGCTATCGGATTACGCGCCAATGCAACGCTCGGCGCCGACGATTACGACATTCCCAAAGTATATGCATCGGACTTCAGCTACCAGCTTTACACACTTTCCGGTACCGGAGCCAAACTCTCGGTTAATGGTGTACCGAAAACGGTTGATAATGTAGTGATGGCAGTCAGACCACCTGCCCAAAAGACCGGCTTTGTTCTTACCGCGCAACATTTTGAAAGTTTATCGGGAAAAGAAGTTATTTTAGAAGACTTGGCAACAGGCAAAAAAACAAATCTATCCAAAACGAATAAATATCTGTTTTTCAGTAACCCCGGTGATGTTGAAAATCGTTTTATCGTTCATTTCTCAGATAAAAATGGAAATGGAGACGATGATTTATCAGCTCTATTCCAAGAAGATAATTTGATTGTAAACAATTTGACAAAAGAAGATATTGGAAATACCATCAACGTTTTCAACACACAAGGTCAACTTATTTTACAACGAGAAGTTGATGCCGCTCCGCTCGTTACTCCGGCTCGCTTAACACAAGGAGTCTATGTGATACAAATGACCGGTAAACGAACGGCCTCAGTAAAAGCAATTAAGCGATAGCGTTTTTGCGATTATCTATAAAGC
The DNA here is from genome assembly GCA_012523295.1 of Porphyromonadaceae bacterium. Lineage (GTDB taxonomy): Bacteria > Bacteroidota > Bacteroidia > Bacteroidales > Paludibacteraceae > UPXZ01. The sequence goes on from JAAYIT010000004.1 coordinate 1,270, forward strand.
AATAGCATTTTTCATTATCAACAACGAAATAAAAAAACATGAAACGCTTATATATATTAATAGTAATTTCTATGTTCATTTTGGGAGTATTTGCTTGGATTCTGTCTTTCAATAACCTGAAGAATGAATTTGCCGGACAAAACAATGAGTCGGTGATTATTTACTCTCCACTACCTATAGCGTCCACACATGCAACTTCAGCAAATCACGAGTATATTTCCGATGATACCGAAATGAATGCAAACCTTTTTAATACTATTTCTTTAATAGATGGTAGTATAGTTCCTTTCGGACAAGCAAGCCCATTTTTAGACAAAGGGAATATAGAATTTTACGCAGCCGGAAAATCGAAAGTAAATATTTACCAAAAGTACGCAAGTAGTCCGGTTTTCATACCATTTTTCACGACAGGATCAAGAAAATCGTCGACTGCCCATTCAACAGGCGGTGTCGGAGCCTTGGCCATGAACAATTCTTCATTTTCTAACCCCACCACATCGACTATGTTTAGAGCTTTCGCAAGCGGTGATGAAGAAGATCCCTTTGATCCCGGAGCAGGCACGAATCCTGGCGGAAGCTACAATGACGCGCCTGTAGGTGACGGATTATGGATACTATTAGTGCTGGCAAACCTATACTCCATAGTCAGTATTTTCAGAAAAAAACAATAGTAAGCGGCAGTATAAGACCGCAGGATAGAGATAAATTAAACAGAATAAAAAAACAAATCTAAATAATATAAAAATGAAAAAGTTATTTATACTTATTTTAATGGCTACAGTCTGTTTCGCTCCCATGAGTATGCAGGCGCAAGTAACCATAGGAAGCAACGAAGCTCCCAATGATAACGCTTTACTTGATCTTAAAAACGTAGCCGGAGGAAACGGCTCCACCAAAGGGCTTCTACTGCCGCGTGTAGCGCTCACAGGAACTAACCAAGCTACGCCACTCACAGCGCACGTTGCAGGTATGACGGTTTACAACACCGCCACGGAAGGCACGGCGCCCAATAATGTAACGCCCGGGTATTATTACAACGACGGAACCAAGTGGGTGAGATTGCTTACTAGTATTACACCGAACGAGCCTTGGTATGTATCCGGAACTACCACACAAGCGACTCAGAATACGGAAAACGTCTATATGATGGGCAATGTGGCAGTTGGCACGAATGAAAGCAACGCAAATAAGCTTTTTATTAAAGAGAAAAATACCGGCTCCAATATTTCTACTGTTCGCATTGAAAGTTTGATAAGTGGAAGTAATTATCGCTCTATAAATTTTTACAATAAGTTATCAAGTGGGAAGTTCAGCAATATAGTTCAAGCATCTGACTTTGGAATAGTATTTTCACAAGATAACGATCCAACAAAATTCTCTCCCACTTATGGTTTTGTGATTACGCCAGACTTAAAAGGAGAAGGTACAACTACATATACCGGTGGGATCAAAATATTTGATAATGGTGCAGTATCAATTGGCAATAATTCTGCTTCAGAAATGTTTACTGTAAATGGAACTGCTCGTTTTATGGACTTACCAACTCATAACACTCCAAATAGCGTGTACCATGGTATATTCGATCAAGACAACCCCACCAAAAAAACGCGTACTTTCACCGCTACCCGCACAGTAGTTGCCGATGTCAACGGCGTATTGGGAACGGTAGCCGGAATACCGGGAGCTAATAACTTCTGGAGCCTTACCGGAAATGCCGGAACTGACCCGGCAACCAATTTCCTCGGCACTACCGACGAGCAGCCGCTCAAATTTAGGGTAGATAACACACCTTCCGGGGAGATAAATATGCAACTTAATACATATTTAGGCATAAATTCGTATGCTGATAACCAACTAGGCAACACTATAATGGGAGCGCTAAACATGAACACTGCTAACGCATCATTAAACAATTCCGTTCTGGGTACATATAATCTTGTTTCAATTAGCGACGGATCACATAATATTGCCATAGGTAGATCAAACATGCAGGCATTGACAAGCGGTCATCGTAATATTGTTGTGGGGCATGAAGCATTGAGTGCAATTTCAGGAAGCACAGATAACATAGCAATAGGTCAAAGCGCTATGGACGCTCTTGAAGAAGGTAATTATAACGCTGCTTTTGGAGCACAGTCGATGGCAGGGCGTGTAGGTGGCAGCTATAATTTAGCATTAGGAGCTAACTCCGATTCAAGACCTTCCTCATCAGGCGATGGCAATGTAATGATTGGACACAATGCCAATACTGTATTAGCTCCTGCTCCTCAAAGCGGACAAATAAACATATCTAATGTAATTTATGGAATAGGGGGGTATCTTCTGCCCTCTGTAGGGGCGTCTAACCTAAAACGCGTTGGCATTAATCTAAATAATATTCCGTCAGGCACAGCAACGACCATCCCTACAGAAACCTTTGATGTAGCCGGCACCATGCGTGTACGCACACTACCGGTTCATGCAGCTACAGACGCTATAAATACAAAAACAGACGGAACAGCCGATGCAGAAAATACAGCTCCCAATCAAACATTCACAGCCACACGCACAGTAGTCGCCGATGCCAACGGCGTATTGGGAACGGTAGCCGGAATACCGGGAGCCAATAACTTCTGGAGCCTTACCGGAAATGCCGGAACAACAGCCGGAACAAACTTTTTGGGAACTACTGATAACCAAGACCTGATGTTTAAACGTAACAACTTGCAAGCCGGACGATTAGGAACGAGCAATACCACTTATGGTGTTGATGCCGGAAAATCCTTAACAGGAACAGATAATGTGGCTATCGGTGTAAATGCTTTAACTGCAAGTACAAACGGTGTAAATAGTATTGCTATTGGGAAAGACGCGCTTAAAGCGGCTACAAGGAGCATAGACAATATTGCTATAGGAGTAAACGCACTTGGTAGCCATAACGGAACAACACTTGCTCAGTCATACAATATCGCAATAGGTCGTAGCGCTTTAGCTAAAAATACCACGGGTGGCAAAAATATTTCATTAGGAAGCGCATCCCTTGGCAGCAATACGACAGGTAGCTCAAACATTGCTTTAGGTATGAACTCATTAAATGCAAATACTACAAGTAGTAAAAATATATCTATTGGGGATAATAGTTCAAATAAAAACACCGGCAACAACAATACGGTGATAGGAACAGATGCATTTGTAACTACTACAGTCGGAGGCAGTAACGTTGTAATGGGATATATGGCAGCCAACGGTGCTGATACTGCAAATCCTGTTACGAACTTTGGAAGCGATAACACAGTTATCGGTACTCAAGCCATGCAAAGAGGATCTGGAGCAGGGAATACAGCGATTGGTTCTGGAGCCAGTGGAAATACTACCGGTGATTATAATATTGCTATTGGTTATAATGCTATGAATACAGCTTCAGCAGGTAATAAAAATATTGTCATTGCGTCATTCGAATCGGGTACTACTTTTACGGGTTTTACAAACAGCGCCAACAACAATATTATTATTGGTTCGGATCAGAATTTACCTGTTAATACGGGAGGAGCAGCCGGCAGCAACCAACTCAATATCGGAGGCGCTATTTTCGGTACAGGTATGAGTGGAAATGTAACAACTCCTGCCGGGAAAATAGGCGTTTTGACAACTGAACCTACTTCAACTTTCCATGTAAACGGTTCGTTTAGCGGGAATATACGTGAAGGTGTATCGGGTGATTTATTAGAAAATGACTATACTGTTGTGGCAACGGGAGTTGTTACTCTTCCGGCAGCCAGCTCAGCAAATAAAGGACGTGTATATAATATTGTTAATGGTGGTGGAGCTTCTTTTACCCTTGATCAACAAAATTATTTTGCAAGTAACACAGGTGTTTATTCCATCACTGTTCAAAGTACTGGTACTCGTTGGGTAATTCTTTCAACATTCAATCTGTAAATCTATTGCAGTTAATTTCCTCTATTTTTTACACTGCCGGAGTTTTTGGAACTTCGGCAGTGTTTGTTTTATGTTCGGTAAGGTTGTTGGTAGCTAATGTTTTGGGTGTGGCAACATTCAGTTGCCTGTAGAAAGTAGTTAGGAATACCGCCATCTCGAGATGCAAAAATCAATATAAATATCTGACAATCAACTGATTAATTAATTGTTCGATTCGTTGTTTACAAAGTCAATTAACTCGTTATAATTCGGAATTTCCTCAAAAAACTCATAACTTGCCGTTTCCGTATTTACCCGACAACAATAATGGTCTAACCCGTTGCTAATCATAAAGTAATCCACTTTCAGCTTGGCATTATACACGGCTACTTGGTCAAAAACGGCTTGGTTAATGGAAATGTTAGGCGCTTTTAATTCTATGATTAGTAGAGGTTTAGCCTGAATGTCGTACAAAACCGCATCGCACCGTTTATTCATTCCGTGTAAATTCAGCTGTTGCTCCACCGCCATGAGCGCTTCCGGATAGCCCTTATTTTCAACTAAATAGACCAAAAAATGTTGGCGCACCCATTCTTCGGGCGTCAGTTTTACCCACCTTTTCCGAAATCGGTCAAAGATAAAATAGCCTTTTTCGGTCTGTTTCACCCGAAATTGCGATGACGGCAGGTTAAGTTGTAACATTTTTTTTGTATTTTTGTAAGTGGAATCATCGATCAAACGAAAAAAAATGCTTGAATCAATTTTTTTGTTCTTGCGAAATTACAAATAATCGTCCAAACTGCAAAAACAGTATTTTTTATTTTCCATTTAAAAATTAATGTCTCCAAGTAAACCTATAAAAAGAAAAGTGCAATTAACAGATGAATTATACTTCACCGCAAGGCGATATTAAGGTGGAAGCTATTCTGTCAAAAGAAACAGTTTGGCTCACGCAAGAGAATATGACACAGTTGTTTGGGGTGCAGAAAGCTGCTATTTCAAAGCATTTGAAAAATATATTTGAGAGTGGGGAGTTGGAAGAAAATTCAGTTGTTTCCAAAATGGAAACAACTTAAAATGTGAGAAATAATAAAAAAGTCACATTTGATTTTTTTAATCCTTGTTGTGCGATAAAAATAGTTTATAACACTTCAAATCCTTTCTGCAAAGGCATTTTATAAATAGTGATGATGGGTGTGCTTTCAATCTTTAACTTCGTAGAAGTTCTCCGTGAATAACCCCTAATGGAATTAGGGGTAGAAATGCATTATGAGCGAAAAACGCTGTAGGCGTTTCCTATTGCGTTTTTGGGATACTCTTACAGAGTAATATTGCCTTTATAGCCACTTCCCCCAATTAAAATTGGGGGTTATTCAAGGGTTTGTCCTACGGACAATTTTTCATCGGTCAATACTGATTAGGAGCGTAAGCGGATAATCATATATAAAAACTTATATGTGTTTCCATTTTGGAAACACATATCTTTGACGTCTTGGCGGACGTATTTATTATATTTTAGGTAAAAATATAAACAAGAAGAAATATTTATGAAGACTAAAGAAGAAATCGTTAGAAACTGGCTCCCACGCTATACAAAAAGGGCGTTGGAGGATTTTACTGACTATATTTTACTCACCAATTTTTCCAATTACGTGGAAATGTTTGCGGAGTGGTTTGATGTACCTGTACTTGGTCGGGATGGGAATATGATTAATGCATCCGCAAACGGCATTACGATCATTAATTTTGGAATGGGAAGCCCGAACGCCGCCATTATTATGGACATTCTTTCGGCAATCAGACCAAAAGCTGTCCTTTTTCTGGGCAAATGTGGCGGACTTCGTGATAAAAATAAAACCGGTGATTACATCCTACCGAGCGCCGCTATCCGAGGTGAAGGTACCTCCAACGATTATTTCCCGCCCGAAATTCCGGCGCTTCCGGCGTTTAGTTTGCAGCGTTCAGTATCTTCAAATATCCGAGATTTTGGCAAAGATTACTGGACGGGAACGGTTTACACCACTAACCGACGCGTGTGGGAGCACGATGAAAAGTTCAAAGAATACCTGCGTACAACCCGTGCCATGGCCATTGACATGGAAACTGCCACGCTGTTCAGTGCAGGATTCTACAACGGGATTCCAACCGGTGCTTTATTGTTAGTCTCTGACATGCCTCTGAAACCGGAAGGTATTAAAACAGATGAAAGCGACCGGAAAGTTACCGCGAATTACGTGGAAGAGCATTTGAGAATTGGTGTAAAATCGCTTTCGTCGTTACTTAATAACAGTCGGACGATTAAGCATTTGCGGTTTGAGTGAAGCCGTCTGAACTGTGATTTATTGGATTAATTTGATTATTTGATGATAAATCAGAAGCGTTTTTTACAATTATGATTATAACGGACGGAAACGATGTGATTTTGCGGAAATTATGAGAAAGTGATTTGGTAAAACTCGCTGAATATGCTAATAATAAGAAAGTTAGCGTTAATTTGCGGGATGCTTTTCCAAGTCCCTATACACTGAAGGATGCGTGGGAATTTTACGAAATAGTGAAGGATGAAAATCCGCAGGTAACGTTTGCAATTGAGTTTCAAGGCGAATATGTCGGAAATATCGGGATAATTACAGGCGATGATGTGTATCGAAATAGCGCAGAATTGGGATATTTTATCGGTGAACCGTTTTGGAACAAAGGGATTGCAACAAAAGCAGTTGAATTAATTACAAACTAAGTTTTTGAAGCGTTGAAAATTGTGCGGATATATTCGCCGATTTTTGAATATAATCTGGCTTCTCAACGGGTGTTAGAAAAGTGTGGTTTTGAGAAAGAAGCCGTTTTCAAAAAATCGATGACCAAAAACGGAATTATTTACGACGAGATCCGATACGCGAAAATTAATCCGAGAATCGCCTAATCGTAAATCTAAAATCTAAAATCGTAAATCAAATTATTATGGCAAAACAAACCGGTATATCTTACGAGCAGATAATGAGTGACTTGCGACGAAAAGCGTACAGTCCCGTCTATTTTTTGATGGGAGAAGAGCCGTATTATATTGAGCAAATTTCCGAGTTTATCGAAGATAAAATCTTGGATGAAAGTGAGCGGGATTTTAATCTTTCGGTACTTTACGGCAAAGATGTTACGATTGACGCGGTAATAAATTCCGCGAAGCGGTATCCGATGATGGCTGAATATCAGGTGATTGTGGTAAAAGAAGCCCAAATGATCAAGGATTGGGACAATTTAGCGTTTTATATCGAAAAACCACTGACTTCCACCATTTTATGTTTTTGCTATAAATACGGTAAACCGGATGGACGAAAAAAAGTCTTTCAGGAACTCAACAAAAAAGCCATCGTATTTGAATCTAAAAAGCTGTATGATTATCAGGTAGGTCCTTGGATACATGATTATTTAGCTCAAAAACAAGTGCGAATTTCTGAAAAAGCGGTTGTAATGCTGACTGAGTTTTTAGGAACAGACCTATCGAAAATCGCAAACGAACTCGACAAACTTCTGATTACTAAACCGGCTAATACGCATCAAATCACCCCTGAATTGATCGAAAAAAATATCGGTATTAGCAAGGATTTCAATGTTTTTGAGTTGCAAGATGCACTGATTAAAAGAGATACTTTGAAAGCGAATCGTATCATTCGATATTTTGGAGATAATAAAAATGCGAATCCAATTCAAATGGTCTCCAGTGTGCTTTTTTCTTTCTTTAGTAATCTAATGCTGTACCATTATTTACCGGATAAAAAGAATGAATACTCAGTTGCTTCTGATTTGAAAATACCGCCTTATTTCGTAAAAAATTACGCGCAAGCTGCAAATTCTTTCAATGCCTGGAAAACCATGCATATAATCAGCCATATACGAGAAACTGATGCTCGAAGTAAAGGAGTCGATGACACAGGAACTGATAATGCTGATTTGCTTAAAGAATTGGTATTTAAGATTTTACATTAACACACATTGAAGAGATTAATTAGTCAAAGGTAAGAATGGATTACTGCCATACCAAGGTTTTAAAATCAAAAAAAAACGTGTTTCCACGTTTTTTTTTTGATTGATCCAAATTCCATTAAGTCAACGGAATCAAATACTTTTCTTAGCTTGCTGTTTTTTACTTCCAAGTTATTTTTCTGAAAAAAACTATTTATTAGGAGTATCCCAAATCTTAGTTTTAGTACAATTCACATTAGAAACTAAGTTCCCAACCTGCAGCTTAAATTCTCCTTCTTCAAGAGTCCATTTGCCTTTTTCGTTTACGAAAGCTAAATCATCAGCAGGTAATTTCAGTTCTACTGTTTTTGATTCTCCCGGCTGGAGTTCGATCTTTAAGAATTTACGTAATCTTCTTACATCGGGAGTTATTGAAGCGACTAAATCACTGCTAAAAAGCATTACAACTTCTTTTCCGGTTACCGACCCGGTGTTTTTTACATCCACTTTTACTGACAGAATATCTCCCGATACAAAATCAGTATTATCAACCGAAAGATTTGAATATTCAAAAGTAGTGTAGCTCAGACCAAATCCGAATGGATATTGAACGGAGGTTTGCGCCCCGTAATCATACGCGCCTTCCATTTTTCCATCTATATTTTGGCTGGGTTTGTGGTCGTAAGTAAGTAAACTTTGTTCAAACTTTGGATAAGTGTAGGGTAATTTTCCGCTCGGATTCACATCGCCACTCAAAATATCTGCCAATGCATCAGCACCGTGATTTCCGGGCAAATAAAGTTGTAAAACTGCTTTCACATCGGGTTCGATTTCCCGAATAAGACGCGGACGCCCTTCGTTAAGCACTAAAATAACCGGTTTCCCTGTTTTTACCAAAGCCTTTGCTAAGTTTGTTTGATTTTCGGAAAGTGTCAGTTCATCAAGGTTTCCCGGTGTTTCGCAATACGAATTTTCTCCTACACAAAGCAAAATATAATCTACACCGGCAGCAGCAGCAACTGCCTGTTGGATTTGTGGCGGATTTTCTTCAAAGTATTGACCGGCCATATTATACGAAACACCCTCAGCGAACCGCACATTTTTTTCTCCAAATTTATTGCTTATTGCTTCTAAAATTGTATTGTACTGTTCTGCAAATTCTTCCACCTTTTCTCCTTGCCAGGAATAACTCCAACCGCCATTTAGCGTACGCATTGAATTAGCATTTGGTCCGGTCACAAGAATTCGTACGCCTTGTTTCAGAGGTAAAATATTATCTTCATTTTTCAATAAAGTAATCGACTCATCGGCAGCCGCTTTTGCCGCAGCTTCGTGTTTTTCACTTCCAAAATCCGGATATTCATCGATTGACCAATATGGTTTTTCAAATAACCCAAGTCGGAATTTCAATCGTAAAACTCGTCTAACAGCATCATCAATACGAGATTTTGAGACCTCTCCATCATTTACTAATTCAACAAGGGTAGGGCAGAAGTTGAGATTATACGGCTCCATCACCATATCAATTCCCGCATTAACAGCTATTTTTACAGCTTCTTTATAATCTCGTGCAATACGATCACGACTTAAAAGATTCTGAACATCAGCCCAATCCGTAACTATAACACCGTCAAAATTCAGCTCTTCTTTCAGCCACACGGTTAAAAGTCGGTAATCTGCATGGGTAGAAACTCCATTGATAATCCCGGAATTTACCATTAAAGAGACAGCCTTTCCATCTACAATTGTCATTCGGAACGGTTCGAAGAATTTTTCACGAAGATCATTTTCTGCAATTATAGCAGGGGTACGGTCTTTTCCCGAAACGGGCACTCCATAGCCCATATAATGTTTGACACACGCGGCTATATTTAAATCTCCAATCTTATTAATATCATCACCTTGAAATCCTATCACAGACGCATTTCCCATCACAGCGTTGAGATAAGCATCTTCACCGTAACTTTCCCATTGACGTGGCCAGCGAGCATCACGGCCCAAGTCCATAGTCGGGTTAAAAGTCCATGGAATATTGCTGGCACGTGTTTCATATGCGGAAACTTGGGAGCCTTTTTTCATTAGATCAAGATTAAATGTAGCCGCCATACCGATAGCTTGAGGGAATAAAGTAGCGCCAACCGTATATGAGCCGCCATGATTCGAATCGATACCGTATAGAACAGGGATACCTGTTTCTTGAATTGCACGTTCTTGAATTGTACGAATTGTTGTTTCCCAGACTTGAATGGTGCGAGCACGATTGTTAGCCGTGTTCAGAATAGAACCCACCTTATATTTTCCAATTACAGTGTCGAGTTTAGCGGGATCAACCTCAAACGGTTCGTCACTCCTATAAAGATTGCCACCTTTCCCTATCACATCGATTGTGAATTGAGCCATTTGTCCTACTTTTTCCTCAAGAGACATTTTTGACATCACACTGTCAATTCGTCTTTCGATAAGAGAATCGAGATTATCTCCCGTTTTTTTCTGATTGCATCCGATTAATAAAAACATAACCGAAAACAGTAAAATTGCATGTTTTGTGTTCATAGTATTGAAATAAAAAATTGTTGATTTTTATATGTTTAATTTAATGTTAATTGAATATTTTTTATTTAAAAATTTTTCAACTTCAAAGATAGTGAAGATTTAACAAATACATTATTTTTTCTTTTAAAAACTCATATAAGAATTCACAAAAAATTCATTTTAACGATGATACATCCATTTTTCCGAAAATTCATACCGTTAAATTCTATTTTTTAAATTAAGGTCGTATGGA
>JAAYIT010000414.1 GCA_012523295.1 Porphyromonadaceae bacterium
AACCACGACGGCAACGTCGACGTTCGGTATGGACGGCCGGGGATGTTTGAAGGCGCGGAATCTTGTCCCACACCGGTCGCTAAAGGAACCGCCCAATTGCGTAATGTAAGGCGGTGCACAGGATGTGCGGTTTAGGTTGTCTGCCAGCCCACCGGCACGCGCGTTTGGAATAGGACTCGTGAAGACAACCATTGGACGCCATGATCGCCAAGAAGGTAACTTCGTTTTCCCACAATGTCACCTATTTGTATAATAGAAAGGAAAGAACAAAGGTTTCGTTCTGGAGGGATCATCATGACCAAGTCTGTTAGGATCTCCGTTAAACCGGAAATCTGGGATTGGGCCCTAACTGAATCGGAAAGAGACGAAAGGGAGTTATTAAAGAGATTTCCCACTGCGGCCAAATGGTTTAAGCAAGAACAGGACCCAACTTTTCGGCAGCTTGAAAATATGGCCAATTTTCTGCGTGTGCCCTTCGGGTACCTACTCTTAGATACCCCGCCTAAAAATGATGCAGTGGCTGCAGAATTTCGTTCCATCAGTAATAAGGTTCCTCAGATGAGCAAGAATCTGCTAGACACAATTCTTGAAATGGATCGCAGAAGGAGCTGGATGGGTGATTATCGGCGAGAACTCGGCTGGTCCAAGTTAGGCATCATCGAAAAATTTGAACAGGAAAATATCAAAGATGTAGTTGCTGATGCTAGACTTGCCAAGGCGTTATTGGGGTTAGAGGAAGACTGGTATACTAAAGTTCGCGATCTAGATCATGCTTTTAGATTCCTTAGAGACAAGTTGGAGAAAGCCGGTGTTTTAGTTATGCGAAGCGGTATCGTAGGAACTAATACCCACCGTCCTTTGGATATAAATGATTTCAGGGCCTTCCTACTCTACGATGATGTTGCCCCCTTGATATTCGTTAATAACAACGATTCCAAAGCTGGTAAGGTGTTTTCCCTGATCCATGAGTATTTGCATGTTCTGTTTGAGCAGGAGGACATTTTCCTAGATCCTTATTTGAAGACGGGTTCCCTAGAAACGCGAATCAATGTTTTAACAGCAGAAGTACTAATGCCGCGTGAAAAAATTGTTACTCTTTGGAGGGCGGGTACGGATGTCTTTGCCCAGATAGAATCGCTAAGCTCCATCTTTAAAGTTAGTCAACTAGCCATGTCCATCAAACTGAATAGTTTAGGCTGAATAAATCAGCGGATCGTTGAAACGATAAAGGCGAAATCTGTTCAGCACTTTGAAAAAAAGGCTAGGGAAGGCGAAGAAATTAACTTTTACACGACCTATTATTCCCGGGTTAGCATGAGGTTCATCGAAAGCGTAATCAGAAGTGCAGAGAGCGGTGATATCGCTTACACCGAGGCGTTTAGTCTATTGGGGATAAAAGGCAAGACTTATGATAATATCAAAGCGGAAGTAATGCCGTATGGGTAGGAAATATGCAATAGATGCAAACATTTTTATTTCCGCAAGCAGACTGTACTATCCTTTTGATGTTGCTCCGGCCTTTTGGAAGCAGTTGCTAGAAAAGGGAGCCGATAAAGTGATTCTGATCGATAGGATTTGCGATGAGATCTTCAGGGGCGGAGATCAATTATCACAGTGGCTTAGGGAAAATAGGCATGAATTTTGTTTGCGTTCCTCGCAGGATCCCGTTGTGATTGCGAGTTACCGTGAGATTATATCGAATGTTAGCCAGAACCTAAGATACACGGAGGCCGCGAGGAGGCAATTCGCGACCGTGGCGGATTCTTGGGTTTGTGCCCATTCGCTAGCCTGGTCCTACACTGTCGTTACAGAGGAGATTCACGAACCGGCGAGGCAAAACAGAATTAAAATCCCCGATGTCTGCGTAGAGTTTGGAATTGATTATATTGATAGG
>JAAYIT010000284.1 GCA_012523295.1 Porphyromonadaceae bacterium
TATCACGACAAAAATGGGATATCAGGAAAAACCACGGAAATCTCCGAATATTGACCAGATTATTCCATTAGGTTACCAGCAGGCCGCCCAGTTTTATAGCCCGAAATATGAAATCCCGGATGAAATTCCTGACTTCGACACTTCTTGCGCCTCTATTTTACAACATGCTTACTGTCAGTTTTGTATGAATTTCGTATCACCGTTTTGGGTGGCGCAAGCAAAAAATACAGTAATTTTGTGGCATGTTTGTACGCAAAAAGAAGAACAGGTCGGGTACGACAAGCGTGGTTGTCGTTGATAAAAGTGGCGGTAGATACCGCGAGTTGAAGACCATTGGTGTTAGCTCTGACGAAAAAGAGATAGCAGTCTTCTATCAAGAAGGTAAAAAATGGATTGACCTTCATTGTGGTAATCGAGACATGTTTTCTGAGGCAGCACGGGTGCGTGAAGAAAAGCAAGTTACAGCGTATTTGCTTGACAATGTTGAAAACATCTTACTCAACGGTCCCCGTCTCATCCTTGATGAGGTATTCAAGCTTGTGGGCTTTGATGCTATAGATGATGATATTTTGCGACATTTGGTTATTGCCCGTTTGTGCCAACCAAGCAGCAAGGCAGGCACGGTTGATTATTTGAAGTCTTATTTTGATACAGACGTTGAGCTACATAAAATCTACCGTTATTTAGACCGCCTGGATAACACGTTGCAGGAGCAAATCCAACAAATCAGCGTTGAGCATACCCGTAGAATCTTAGGCGGACATATCGGACTTGTCTTTTATGATGTGACAACGCTCTATTTTGAAACAGATAACAGCGATGAGCTACGTGAACGGGGCTTTTCCAAAGATGGCAAGCATGCTCAACCTCAGGTGGTTCTCGGGCTCTTGGTTAGCCGCGACGGCTATCCTTTAGCATACTCCATTTTTAATGGTGCACAATACGAAGGAAGAACGATGATACCTATTGTTGAGGATTTTGTAAAACGCTTTAACTTGAAAGATTTTGTTGTTGTAGCCGATAGTGGGTTGATGAATAAAACGAATATCGCTCTTTTGGAATCAGAAAACTACAAATACATCATCGGAGCAAGGATTAAAAACGAAGGAGCAGAAATCAAACAATGGCTTCTCTCCTTAGAAAAGCAAGATGGCTCTTTTTATGAACTTGGGAAACTTCCAAAGTCACGTCTAATTGTCAGTTATTCGGAGAAGCGAGCCGGAAAAGATAAATACAATCGAGCAAAAGGAGTGAAAAGACTCCGCGAATCCTATAAATCTGGAAAAATAACGAAAAACAATATTAATAAACGAGGGTACAATAAATTCTTGGAAATATCAGACAATGTTCAGGTCATTATCAATCAAGAAAAGATTAAAGAGGATGAGAAATGGGATGGATTGAAAGGTTATCTGACTAATACAAATCTTCCGGGCGAAGAAGTCTATGCACAATATAATGGGTTATGGGTCGTAGAGCGAGCTTATCGCATAACCAAAGGAACTATAGAATTGAGACCTATGTTTCATTTTACTCCAAAACGCATTGAAGCCCACGTTTGCATTTGTTTTGTAGCCTACAAAGTATATAAGGAACTGGAACGAATATTAAAACTGAGTGGTGTTAATTTAAGCGTAGATAAAGTGCTGAATATTGCCAAGACAGTTACCACCATAAAAATAAGACTACCAGAAAGCGGAGAAACACTGACAAAAACGATGCTCTTGACTGCAAAGCACAAGAGTATCGAACCACTGTTCAGCAAAAGCTTTTGGGAGAGTTTTTAGGGTGACGCATTGTCGAAGTCAGGAA
>JAAYIT010000285.1 GCA_012523295.1 Porphyromonadaceae bacterium
GGCTTTTTCAGACCATGAAGTTCATAGTGTGTTGACTCGTTCAGGGGTAAAAAAGAAAATCTTTGATTCCAAAAATAAAGCCAATGAGTGGTTTATAACCGATTTAGAAACCGTTAAAAAAGCAATTGCAGCAGTAAAAGGAGGCAAAGATTCGCTGCATGCCAGTGAAGTTTCAGAAACCCAAAATCCAATTGTATTCAGACCGGAACAAAAAGAAGCGATTGAAAAAACAGCCAAGCAATTCAAGAAAGGAAACGAAATGCTTTGGTTTGCAAAAATGCGTTTCGGGAAAACCCTTTCTGCGCTGCAAGTGGTAAAAGAACACCAATTTACAAGAACGCTCATTCTTACACATCGACCTGTAGTGGATAAAGGTTGGTTTGAAGACTTTGGGAAAATATTCTATGATTCTCCACAGTATTCGTATGGTTCAAAGAATCAAGGAAATCAGTTTGCCACACTAGAAAGCGCATGTAAAAAAGGAAATTCCAAGTACATCTATTTTGCATCCATGCAAGACCTTCGAGGATCGGAATTGGTAGGTGGCAACTTTGATAAAAATGATGAGATATTCAACACAGATTGGGATTTTGTTATTGTGGATGAAGCGCATGAAGGTACACAAACTGAACTAGGAACAAATGTGCTTAAAGAGCTTAAAAAAGAAAAAACAAAGGTGCTGCACCTTTCGGGAACACCTTTCAATTTGCTCGACAATTACCAAGAAGAAGAAATCTATACGTGGGATTATGTGATGGAGCAAAAAGCCAAAGCAGATTGGGATAAAATTCACTTTGGCGATCCAAACCCGTATGCGTCACTTCCAAAACTCAATATTTTCACTTACGACCTTGGGAAACTCTTACACGGCTACATTGACGAAGAAGTAGCGTTTAATTTCCGTGAGTTTTTTAGGGTAAATGAAGCAGGAAGTTTTCTTCATGAGAAAGACGTGTTTTCATTTTTAAACCTCATTTGTAAATCTGATGCTGAAAGCAATTATCCTTATTCTACGTCAGCATATCGTGATAATTTCAGGCATTCGCTCTGGATGGTGCCGGGTGTGAAAGAGGCAAGAGCTTTGAGTGCCATGCTCAAAACACATCCAGTTTTTGGTCAATTCGACATTGTAAATGTGGCAGGCGACGGTGATGAAGAAGAAGCCAAAGAAGAAGCCCTCAAAAAAGTAGAAAATGCCATTGGTGAAAATCCACATGAAACCTACACCATCACGCTTTCGTGCGGACGGCTAACCACGGGGGTTTCAGTCAAGGCTTGGACAGCCGTTTTTATGCTTTCAGGCTCACACAATACTTCGGCCTCTGCTTATATGCAAACCATTTTCAGAGTACAAACGCCTGCTACTATCAATGGTAAAGTAAAGGAAGAGTGCTTTGTTTTCGACTTTGCGCCTGACCGAACGCTTAAAGTCATTGCCGAAACAGCTAAAATTTCTGCCAAGGCTGGTAAAACAACCGATTCAGACCGTACCGCCATGGGTGAGTTCTTAAACTTCTGTCCCATCATAGCCTTTGACGGTTCGCGCATGAAAGACTATGATGTGAATAGCATGCTCGAACAACTCAAGAA
>JAAYIT010000286.1 GCA_012523295.1 Porphyromonadaceae bacterium
GTAGAAAGTAAGAATATAAGGTTCAATTTGAAGTCTTTAAACATTTTAAAAATCACGCCTTTCTATAACAAATTAAAAAAATATCAACAGTTTTTTCTTAAACCATTATGAAAGAAATTAAATTCAGCTTAGTTTACCGTGATATGTGGCAATCAAGCGGAAAATACGTCCCAAGAATTGACCAATTAGAAAAAGTTGCACCTGAGATTATTAAAATGGGTTGTTTTGCCCGAGTAGAAACCAATGGAGGTGCTTCGGAACAAGTAAATTTACTCTATGGAGAAAACCCGAATCTTTCAGTTCGTAAGTTCACCAGCTTTTTTAACGAGGCAGGTATCCAAACTCATATGCTCGATCGTGGTCTGAATGGATTGCGAATGAATCCTGTGCCCGATGATGTACGCCGGTTGATGTACAAAGTAAAAAAAGCGCAGGGTGTGGATATTACACGAATTTTTTGCGGACTTAACGATGTGAGAAACATCGCACCTTCCATAAAATATGCAAAAGCGGCCGGAATGATAGCTCAGGCAGCCATGTGTATCACCTATTCTGAGGTACATACGGCGGAATACTATATCGACATGGCTGAGCAGTTGATCGCTGAAGGTGCAGATGAAATTTGCTTGAAAGACATGGCCGGAATCGGTCGTCCCGAGTTGTTGGGCAGAATTGTAAAAGCCATTAAAACAGCTCATCCGGATATCCCGATTCAATATCATGGTCACTCCGGACCGGGATTTTCTGTTGCTTCTATGCTTGAAGTAGCAAAAGCCGGAGCCGATTATTTGGATGTCGCAATGGAGCCGCTTGCCTGGGGAATGGTACATCCTGATGTAATCACGATACACGCTATGCTGAAAGAGGCGGGATTCAAAGTACCCGAAATTAACATGAACGCTTATATGGAAGTTCGTCGTTTGACCCAAAGCTTTATCGACGACTTTCTGGGCTACTTTATAGATGAAAGAAACAGCCAAATGACCTCATTGCTAGTCAATTGTGGTCTTCCGGGTGGCATGATGGGCTCGCTTATGGCTGATATAAAGCCTGTTCTCGACTGTATCAACTCGAACTTAAAAAAAACAAACAAACCCGAACTTACTCAAGACCAACTGCTTGTGATGCTTTTTGAGGAAGTCGCATATATTTGGCCTAAACTTGGCAATCCTCCACTCGTAACGCCTTTCAGCCAGTACGTAAAAAATATCGCGTTAATGAACGTCATGTCCTTGACAAAAGGTCAATCCAGATGGACAATGATTGATAAAAACTCATGGGATATGATTCTAGGGAAAGCAGGAAGATTGCCCGGGAAATTAGACCCTGAAATCATTGCATTGGCAGAAAAAAACAAGTATGAATTCTTTGAAGGAAATCCTCAGTCCAACTATCCGGATGAGTTAGACCGATTTATCAAAGAAATGAAGGAAAACAATTGGGACAGAGGCAAAGATGATGAGGAACTATTTGAGTTTGCCATGCATGAAAAGCAATACCGCGAATACAAATCTGGTGCCGCGAAAGAACGATTCAACAAAGAACTTGAAGCCGCTATCAAAACAAAATACGCGAATGGAATTGAGCAAATCCCGGATCTTTTATCTCTGAAATACCCCAATGCTGAGCCAATTGTATCGCCTTATACGGGTCGTGTGATTTGGGAACTTGCTTTTGAAGAAAAATCAATGGAACCGGTTCACGGAAAATTCATAAAGAACCAAGGTACAATCTGCAATATTGAAACGAACTATGGAGTTGAAACAATAAACAGCTTCTGCGATGGGAATATAATTGCTGTGGAGAAAAGACAAGGACAGTTGGCAAGAAAAGGTGAAACACTGGCATACATTGAGAGGACAAATAGTAAAAATTAGTTTTTTTTCACAGCCAATTGATTTGCTCATACAAGCAGATTAATTTCACCTATACTAAGAAAATCAGCAAAGCCGAAAACTCACATTTTCTACAGTAAAAATTAAAGTGAGGAATTTACAGATTGAACTTCTATCCATAAATTTCACTTTATACATGAAGTCAACGGATAAAAAAAACGGATTCACAAGTGTTATGAATCCGTTTTTTTGCTGTGTATGTGATAAATGAAACGAAAATTCTATCATCTATTTCCTCTGTTTCCTCTGTCTCTGAACTGCTGAGCTCTTTCGTTTCGTATTTTTACGTACTGCTCCATTTTTTCTTTACCGATAATTTTTTCAAGCTCAGCGTCATGAGATTTTCTCATTTCTTCCATTTCAGCTCTCATTTTATCGCGGTGCTGTTGGGTAAGCTCTCTGTTGTTCTGACGATTTCTTTGAGCTTCTGCACGTCTTGCATCACGGATAGAATCTTGTTTTTCGAAAAGCTGTAGCACTTTTGCTTTTTGTTCTTCTGAAAGGTTCACGTCAGTTGCCATTCGATCCACTCGTTGTTGCGCTGTGACTGCTCTGTTGCGTGGAGCATCCGAGCGGTTTTGTCTGTTTCCGCGATCTTGATTCTGAGCAATTATTGCTATGTTAAAAGCGAATAATGCTGCCAATACTAAATAACCAAATTTTCTCATAATTTCTAAAATTATTAAATTGTGAATATATAAAAAATCAATCTGTTACTTTGACTGTTTTTTATCAAAAACGTTTAAAATGAGAAAATTATTTCGAAAGTATTGACGTGAAATGCACTATTTTGTCACACTATTTACAAATCCCATTGAATCTTCGAAAGCCCCGCTCATCACTTCTTCCACTATTCCGCCAATTTGCTTTGCCATCATTCCCGCATTCATCAATGAAATGTAAGTTTCACCATCGGATTTGTCATAAACTGAAATCCTGCAAGGCATTAAATTTGAATAAATACGCTCAGCATCTCTATTCAAAATTTTTGAAGAATGGTGCGGATTGCAAAGTTCAATTACTTTTACGGGCAAAACATCATAACCGTGATTTTGAAGCGATTGCTGCAGGTTATGCGTCATTTGTACTTTCCAGTTAGCTTTTTCAATTGTTTCTGTAAGTTTCTCTACTGTCTGTTCAAAATCGAACTTACTTTGAACTTCAATAAACATATTTTCCATATTCTTATATTCATTTTAGGGGGTATGCCAAAGAAAAGTGCCAAAGGAATAAACTTTGGCACTTTTACTGTTATTTTTTCGCTAACATAAAATTATCAATTTTATCCTTGAAAGTATCTTTTGAAATTGCTCCTACTTCTGCTGTAGGATCGCCTGTCATAGGCACAAAGAACAAAGTCGGAATACTTTGAATACCAAAAGCCCGAGCCAACTGTGGTTCTTTATCCACATCTACTTTGTAAATGTAAATCTGACCTGCATATTCTTTTGCCAAATCATCTAAAATCGGAGCGATGACTTTACAAGGCGGACACCACGTTGCCCAAAAATCAACAATAGCCGGCTTATCTCCCAAGTACACCCACTTTGATGGATTGTCTTCGTAATTCATCACTATTTTTTTGAATTCTGCCGTAGTAAGGTGAATTGGTTCATTTACAACTTTCAAAGAATCAGTAGCTTCATTATTTTTTTGCAGTTCACTTACTTCAGAACTTTCTACTTTAGCTTCTTTGTTCTCAGATTTCGAGGTATTGTTGCAAGACATTGCAGTTAATGTCAAAATTGCAACAAATAGGATTGTTATTTTTCTCATTATTATTCAGCTTTTGCGGTTTCTTTTTTCAAAAGTACAGTTTCTATGGCTTCTTTGAAAGCATGTTTTGGAAGAGCTCCCTGAGCCATTTGCGGCGCTTCACCCATTGGTGCGAAAATCAACGTTGGAATGCTTCGAATTCCAAATGCTGCCGCTAACTCCTGCTCCTCTTCCGTATTAACTTTGTAAATGTAGATGTCGTCTGCATACTCATTCGCGAGCTCTTCCAAGATTGGCGCGATCATTTTACAAGGTCCGCACCAGCTGGCATAAAAATCAATAATTGCAGGTTTGTCACCCAAATATTTCCATTCGGTTGGATTTTTTTCATAATCCACTACTTTTTTAAGAAATTCTTCTTTTGTTAAATGAATTGTTCCCATTTTCTTTTTTTCTGATTTATTTAAATTTTCTTTTTTTGTTTCTTGCTTCTCATTTTTGACAGCCGTAAAAGCGTATATCGCCAGAAGCGATAAAATAAGCGCAGATGATAAAACTATTTTTCTCATACGATTAAATTTTTGTTTTTTTACGTTAAGGTCGTATGAAACACGCCATTAGACTTTACACGGTTTGAGTGAAAATTTGCTTTTAATGGCTGTTTCATAAGAATCTTATTTAATTAATATTGGTTTTTGAATCCTATTTCTTCTAATTTTTTTGAAATATCTTCTCGGCTTACCTCATCGGTGTGATTGACAGAAATTCTTCCATTCACGAAATCAACTTCAGCGCCAAAAACGCCTTGAAGCTCTCCTATCTTACTCATAATCTGATTATTACAAACCAGCCACTCGTCGCTGTTTATTTGAAAAGTACTGTACATATTAAGATTTACTACTTACAATTTAAAAATTTACGATTGCGAAATATAAAATTTTATTGAGCTTTCTATTAACGTTCTTCTATTTCTACTTTCTTTTTGGGTTCTACAGCACAACTACTATTGCCTGCACATCCACAGCCGATATTCATAATAGCTTGAACTAAGAAAAATATCGAGAAAAGAAGGTAAAATGTTTGTCCGTCAAACGCGTATGCAAGACCAAATATTGTGCCTAAAATAAGCCGTAAATACCGAGCTGAATCCCATGTTCTGAAATAATTCTTAATTCTTTTCATCTGAAACCTTCTCTTTTTTAAACATGTCAAAAATCAAATAGCCAAAAACAGCACCAAACCCTATGCTTATATACGGATTTGACGTAAGCGGACAAGATCCACTGTTGCAACCAATGAAATAATAGTACGCGTAACCACCGATAGCACCTACAACAAGGCCCAATAATCCAAGTTTATTTTTTTTGAGAAAGTTATTCATTATTGTATAATATTAATTGTTTAATTGCATTTTTGAATACATTTTATTACTTGAGTAATATGCTTGTCTTTCAAGGAATAAAAACAGTTTTTTCCCTCTTTCCGGCAATTCAAAACACCTTTGGCACGCATATCTGTAAGATGATGTGAAAGCAAGGATTGCTCACAACCAATGATTTCAACTAACTCTGAAACTGTTAGCTCTTCTTTATTTTCAAGAATTGAAATGACCCTTAAGCGAGTCGCATTTGAGATTGCCCTCAACATGTATGCTGCATCTTCCATTTTTTTTATATCATCATTGTTCATAATTGTCAATTTCAAAAATTAAAATGCAAATATATGAATATATGTTCATATGTATGAATGTTTTTTGTTTTTTTTAACTAAAAAGACATATTATTACGTCCTACAGCTAAAAATCAAGAAAATACAAAGCGATTTTTAAGAATAAACTGTATCTTTGTAGCTTAGTCGAGTAAATGATAAATTCACAGCGTATAATGAAAAGTTTAGACTTGACGGCAAACACCCGGTTTGTTCAAAAGTAAAAAAGTGGAATCTTACTCAAAAAAATTGTATAATCCTATATAATTCGTACAGTTCAAATCCCAAATGTCAAATACAAAAGTAACAAACGATATAAATAAAGTGTTGGATAAAGCCATTGAGAAATGGGAAAGTGATGATATTTTTATTCTTACCGATACAAATACGTATGAATTGTGCTTACCCAAACTTTTGAAATCTGATAAACTTAAAAAAAGTCACGTCATCACTATTTCCGCGGGCGATGACATGAAGAATGTTGATTCTCTTCAGCAGATTTGGGCTTATCTATCGGAAAATGGCGCTACTCGAAAATCATTGATGATTAATCTTGGAGGTGGAATGATAACCGATATCGGCGGTTTTGCAGCAGCCACATTTAAGCGTGGAATTGATTATATCAATGTGTCCACCACCCTACTCGGAGCTGTGGATGCCGCTACAGGAGGAAAAACAGGCATTAATTTTCTTGGTTTCAAAAATGAAATCGGCTCTTTTGCGCCTGCGAAAGATGTTTTCATTAGTGTCGATTTTTTCAAAACTTTGGATGATAAAAACATACGTTCAGGCTATGCGGAAATGTTGAAGCATGCACTGATAAGCAGTAAAAACGATTGGCAGGATGTGCTGAAGTTTGATTTGGAAGAAGTTGATTTTGAGGAATTAACAGCTTTACTTGAAAGGAATAGTGAAATAAAAGAAAATATCGTTGAAGCCGATCCGAAAGAGCAAGGTATTCGTAAAGCGTTAAATTTAGGTCACACATTTGCTCATGCTATAGAGAGCTGGAGCTATACTTCCGGAAACCCTGTATTACACGGCTATGCAGTTGCTTGGGGATTGGTTTGCGAACTTTATTTATCACACATAAAACTCAATTTTCCAAAAGAAGAACTTCTACGACTGAAATACTTTGTACGAGAACATTACGGTAGATACGATTGTGGTTGCGATGATTATGATGAGCTGATTGAACTGATGAAACACGACAAAAAAAATGAGAAAAAGCTTATTATTTTCACATTATTATCGAATGTAGGGGAAGTTGTAATTAATCAGACTGCAACGAATGATGAAATTATTGAATGTTTGGATTTTTTAGTCAGTTAAATTTAAGAAAATAGGAAACAGTCATTTTTGATAAGTTAGAAACCCAAGGAAATGATGAGTGGCGTGTTCCATAATACCACAGTGTTAAAGAATAATTCATAATCTTATGAAAACATTAATTATCGGTGCTTCCAAAAATCCGGAGCGTTATTCGTATAAAGCTGCAGAACGACTATTGAAATACGGACACGAAATTGAACTATTAGGACTTCGCCCGGATGAGATATTCGGACAAACTATCGACACCGAAAAGAAACAATATGCTGATATTGACACCGTTACATTATATGTCGGACCGCAAAGGCAAGCGGAGTATTATGATTATATCGTTTCACTGAAACCGAGACGGGTGATTTTTAATCCCGGTACGGAAAATGAAAAATTTTACGAAATTCTCAAAAACAACAATATAGCATACGAAACAGCTTGTACTTTAGTTTTGCTTGGGACGGGGCAATACTAAAATGTGCCAATTTGCCAATATTCTGAATTAACAAAGGACAAATTAGCCATTTAACTATTTAACTATTTTACCAAAATGAAAATAGCATTAATCGGTTACGGAAAAATGGGTAAAACCATTGAACGAATAGCGCGCGAGCGAGGACACGATATTGTGTCAATTATAGATATTGATAATCGCGATGATTTTCTATCAGATGCATTCAAAAGTGCTGATGTGGCAATTGAATTTACGATGCCGACCGTGGCAATAGACAATTACCGTATGGCATGGCAAGCGGGTGTTCCCGTGGTTTCGGGCACTACGGGGTGGAACGAACAGCTTCCCGAAGTGAAAGCAGAAATCGAACAAAACGGTTATACGCTGTTTTGGTCGTCGAATTTCAGCTTGGGTGTGAATATATTTATGGCGCTGAATAAGTACCTTGCCAAAATGATGAACCAATTTCCCGATTACAACGTAGAAATGACTGAAGTGCACCATACACAGAAATTAGACGCTCCATCAGGAACAGCTATTACTTTGGCAGAGGGGATTTTAGAAAATATAAAGAGAAAATCAAAATGGGTAAAAGAAGTCCGGCATCAAGCTGATGAAATCGCCATCAAGTCGCTACGAGAAGGACAAGTCCCCGGAATTCACACCATTCGCTACGAAAGCGGTGTGGACAGCATAGAAATCACGCATAATGCGAAAAGCCGCGAAGGATTTGCAATCGGAGCGGTAGTAGCAGCTGAATTTACTGTAGGTAAAAAGGGATTAATCGGGATGGAGGAGATGATGGCTGAACTCCCGAAATAATCGGGACAAGTTATGATTTCTTTGAATTATGTGATTTTGACTAATGATTGAAAACAAGCAACATATCAAATCCACACTTTTTCAAAAGCTGAAGGAGGAGAATGCTTTTTGGTCGTATGCTATGGACGGTGTGGAAATGGTGAATGATAGCACGCTTATAGTGAAGACATTGATACATTTGGATTTGCCGGAAATTGATATGCTGTTTGAGATTTATCCGTTTGAAAAGTTAAAAAAAGTTTGGCGTGAGGAATTAGCGATTGCAGGGGAATACTACCACACGCTCAATCGGTTTTTAGCTTGGTGGTACTTCAAAATCAAAGAGCCCGATAAATATTTGAAACGGGTGGAAACAAGGCATTTGAATAGTTGTTGAACATAGTGTTTTGGGGATTGAATTAATTTTTTGTTCTTAGAAGTAAGAAATAAGCAAAAGTATGAGCAAAGCATTAGCTGAAAAAACCGAAAAGATTTTAAACCTTATCGTTCAAAATTAACCTTAATAATCAAAAACGCCTCCACACAAACAAACCTTATTCCCTTATTATCAGACACGTAAAATAAAAACTAACATTAGCCCATGAAAGTAGAGTATAGAAATTTGTTTACACATTTTGTTTTTATTACCAAAAACAGACTGCTATTAATAGCCGAACAAAACAGGGAAAGAATTGAGAAGTACGTCACAGGAATTGTAGCGAACAACAATTGTCAACTTTATGCTATATATGCTAATCCTGAACACATGCATTTTCTTGTTTCAAGACACCCGAGTATTGATGAAGAAACGCTTGCAACAATTATTGAAAAAAGTTCAACGAGTTTTATAAACAACAATAAACTTTGTGTCGGTCAATTTCAATGGCAAACAAGTTGTTCTGCTTTTTCTGTGTCAAAAAAAGATGTGGACAAAGTCTGCAAATACATTCTAAATCAGAAAGAACATCATAAAAAGGTTACTTTTGCAGAAGAATACGAGCAGTTTATGCAATTTTATCAACAAACGATTAATCCAAAGAAATAAGCTAATAAGGTTGATGTGATAGAGCAACTCATTGTTATTAAGGTTAAATAAAAAAATAAGGTTTAATACACAGAATATTCGTTATAAAGAAAGCCTTAATAACCAATATTAATTTTTGAGAACAAAACATTATCAACTTGTTTACAGCATATTACGAATAATAATCATTAATAAGGTTAAATTAGGAGAGAGCGCTTAGTTATTAAGGTAAAAAAATAAGGTTTTAAATAAAGAAACTTATTCCTAAAAGAACACCTTATTATAAAAATTAATTTTTCAAATCAACCCATTTTCAAACATAACACATGACAACTGAAACAAACACTCCACAACACAATTCGCGTTTTAATCATGCACGCAAGCAGTGGATAAAAGCGGTTTTTTGGTGTTTAATTTATATACTTTTCATTATTTGGCTTGGAAATTACTGGTGGCTGTTGGTGCTTCCGATTATATTTGACGCGTTTATTACCAAATTTATCCCCTGGACTTGGTGGAAAAACTCGAAAAGCAAAACAGTTCGCTCGATAATGAGTTGGGTGGATGCCATTGTTTTTGCATTGATAGCGGTGTATCTGATCAACAATTACCTGTTTCAGAACTACCAAATCCCGACCTCATCATTAGAAAAAACTTTATTAGTAGGTGATTTTCTGGCAGTGAGCAAAGCAAGTTACGGACCACGTGTGCCGATGACGCCGTTTTCATTCCCGTTGGTGCAAAACACGTTTCCGATTATCAACACCAATTCCTATCTCGAAAAACCGCAAATAAAATACAGAAGATTAAAAGGATTACGAGAAATAAAAAGGAATGACATTGTGGTATTTAATTTCCCGGCAGGAGACACCATTTCATTTAATGTACAAAACCCGGACTATTACACCAATGTTTACCGGGAGGGATTGGCATACGTAGTGGGAGTTTTGCAACAAGAGCCAACAGCGGAACTTTGCTACAGCAATGGGAGAGAAATCGTTCATTCTAAAAAAGATTATTACGGAGAAACTTTATATCGACCGGTGGACAGGCGTGAAAACTACGTAAAACGTTGTGTCGGACTGCCGGGAGACACGTTGAAAATTGTAAACAACCAGATTTATATTGACGGGAAAGCGCAGGAAAAATTTCCCGGAATTCAGTTTAGTTATTTTATTCAGACTGATGGAACACGCCTTTCACGTGAAGCGATGAGCAAACTTAACATCAGCAACGAAGATTTTTGGGAGATCAACAACAGCCAGTGGTATGAACAAATTTTGAAACTCGGTCTAAATCCAAATTATCCGATTTATCACTTCCCGCTTACCGAGGAGACGTATAATAAAATTCAAAATGTAACCGGCGTTA
This sequence comes from Porphyromonadaceae bacterium, assembly GCA_012523295.1. Lineage (GTDB taxonomy): Bacteria > Bacteroidota > Bacteroidia > Bacteroidales > Paludibacteraceae > UPXZ01. The sequence continues at coordinate 10,289 of JAAYIT010000286.1, forward strand.
CCAAGCTTGTTATTGAACCGGATTGGTTTTTTGTGTTTTATAAAAACACAGAAGACGTCTATCCACTTGGAGGTGGAACAAACTGGAGCAGAGATAATTACGGACCGATTTATATTCCGAAAAAAGGGAGTACAATTGCTTTAAATCCTCAAACATATCCGATTTATGAGCGTTGTATCCGAAATTTTGAAGGAAATAAGTTAGAGGCCAGAAATGGACAGTATTTCATAAATGACAAACCTGCAACAAGCTACACTTTCCGGATGGATTACTATTGGATGATGGGTGACAACCGTCATAAATCAGCCGACAGCCGTTCGTGGGGATTTGTTCCTGAAGATCACGTAGTTGGCAGCCCAATGTTTGTTTGGCTTTCACTCAACAAGGATAAATCATTGTTTGGAGGAAAGATTCGCTTTGACAGATTCTTCAAAAATGCAAGCAGATAAAAAATCAGTTTCAAGTTTCGAGTTTCGAGTTTCGAGTTTTACCACTGCTTATTTACCACCGGTTTCATATTTTGCGGCAATGCTGCATTCAGAAAAAATCCGGATTGAAGCGAATGAAAATTACACGAAACAAACGTATAGAAATCGTTGTAAAATAGCTACCGCAAACGGAATAGAGACGCTAAGCATCCCTGTAGAAAGCAATGCCGGAGAGAAAATTCCTATCCGAGACGTGCGAATTTCGGATCATGGGAATTGGCAGAAAAACCATTGGCGTGCCATTGAATCGGCGTATAAGAACAGTCCTTTTTTTGAGTATTTAGAAGACGATTTCAGTCCATTTTATCATAAAAAAAAGTGGAAATTTCTTTGGGATTACAACTTGGAGTTACTAATTTTGGTGTTGGATTTTTTAGGAGAGCCGCGAACGATATGTTTTACAGAAAAATACATTGCGAACAAGCAAGGCATCAATGACTTTAGAGAAATAATTCATCCCAAAAAAGATCCCGTATTTACTTCAAAAAAGTATTATCAAGTTTTTGAAAACAAATGGGGTTTTTTAGAGGATTTAAGCATTTTGGATTTGATATTTAATATGGGGAATGAGAGTATTCTGATTCTTCGTGAAAACAACTTGATTAAAAAATAGAATTACAACATAATTTACATTATTTTATAACACACACTTAAAAAAAGCATTTCTTCTCCTTTGGAGAGGAATGGAGGAACTTTATGGAAAATATCGATTGGTCAAACATTGGTTTCGGTTATAGAAAAACCGACTATAATGTTCGTTGCACGTACAAAGACGGTAAATGGGGCGAACTTAGAAAAAGTACGGATGAAAACATCAATTTGCACATGGCTGCCACTTGTCTGCATTACGGACAAGAAGTATTTGAAGGATTAAAAGCATTCAAAGGAAAAGATGGAAAAATCCGTGTTTTCAGGATGGATGAAAACGCGAAACGGATGCAGAAATCTTGCGAAGGTATCATGATGGCAACGCTGCCGATAGAAAAATTTGAAGAGGCGGTAAAAATGGTCGTGAAACTCAACGAGCGATTCGTACCGCCTTACGAAAGCGGAGCCTCGCTTTATATCCGCCCGCTTATGATCGGAACAAGCGCCCAAGTGGGTGTTAAACCGGCTTCCGAATACGAGTTTATCCTTTTTGTAACGCCTGTTGGTCCCTATTTCAAAGGCGGTTTCCAAACTACGCCTTTCGTCATTATGCGTCAGTACGACCGTGCAGCGCCACTTGGCACAGGGACATTCAAAGTAGGCGGTAACTATGCGGCAAGCCTTATCGCGGGCAATCACGCACTTGAAATGGGATATTCGGCCGTTTTCTACTTGGATGCAAAAGAGAAGAAATACATCGATGAGTGCGGTGCGGCTAACTTCTTTGGTATCAAAAACAATACGTATGTTACACCCGATTCAACTTCAATTCTTCCATCCATAACCAATAAAAGCTTGATGACTTTGGCAGAAGATATGGGGTTAAAAGTAGAACGACGACATGTTCCGATAGAAGAACTAAGCGAATTTGAAGAAGCCGGAGCATGTGGCACAGCTGCCGTTATCAGCCCGATAGAGCGAATTGATGATTTTGACACAAAAAAATCATACGTTTTCTCACCCGATGGAAAACCCGGAAAATGGTGTGAAAAATTATACATCAAACTTCGCGGAATTCAGTATGGTGACGAGGAAGACAAATACGGATGGATCACCGTGATAGATTGAGAAAACTTAGAAAATGAAGAGCAGAATAACTCGACATTCAGTAAATAAATAAGAGTGAAGACACGGCATGCCGTGTCTATCTGTTTTTAATTGAATTGATAAGATAAGATTATATTAATAAAAAGGAATAAGTGCCAACATAATTAGTTGGCTATCAAAGGATATTATGAAACAGTTTTTTTATTCTCTGTTAATTCTATTGATATCGTTCTCAAGTATTCAGGCCGATGAAGGCATGTGGATGCTTCCGCTTATTGAAGAGCTGAACATGCAGGAAATGCAGAATCTCGGGCTAACAATGAATGCCGGTGAAATATACAGCACAGAAAACCCGAGTTTGAAAGATGCTGTAGTGAACTTCAGCAATGGTTGTTCCGGTGTTGTAGTCTCAAATTCAGGATTAGTTTTCACAAATCATCATTGCGGATACAGTGCCATTCAGAAGCTGAGCAGTATTGAGAACAATTACCTTCGGGATGGATTTTCGGCAGATGAGCTAAAAGACGAACTGCCCTGTGAGGGTGTTACTATCACTTTTTTAGTTAAAATAGAAAATGTGACTGAGAGAATCAATGCCGGACTTAAAGATTTTACGGGAGAAAAACGGAAGGATGTATTGAGTAATTTATTGGTAGCAATTCAAAATGAAGCAACCGCCAACAACCATTATTCGGCACAAGTAAAGTCATTCTACTCCGGAAACGAGTACTATTTAATCGTATCAGAAACTTTTACTGATATCCGATTAGCATTCACTCCGCCTTCTTCTATCGGAAAATTCGGCGGGGAAACGGATAATTGGATGTATCCGCGTCATACAGGCGATTTTGCAGTTTTCAGAGTTTATGCAGATAAGAATGGAAAACCCGCAAGCTATTCCGATGAAAACATGCCTTACATGCCTAAAAAATTTGCTCGTATCTCCAATCAGGGCTACGCGGAAGGCGATTATGCCATGATTTTAGGATATCCGGGCACAACCGACCGCTATGCCACTTCATTTGCAATAAAAAACAGGGTAAAAAACGGTAATTCCGCCCGAATAGAAATGCGCGGTGTGAAGCAAGATGCATGGCGCAAATTCATGCTCGCCGATGAAGCAGTCAATATCGCTTATGCCGATAAGTACGCTAGAAGCTCTAACTATTGGAAAAACAGCATTGGGATGAATAATGCCATAAAAAAGCTGAATGTAATAGCAGAAAAGGAGAAACATGAGCAGGATTTTGAAAAATGGGTAAATAGAAACTCCGAAAGAAAAGCGAAATACGGTCATGTGCTTGCTGAACTAAAGAGCGATTATGAGCTAATCTCCGCAAATCAACACGCGATTGATTACCTGAGAGAATCATTATCAAACGGGATTGAACTGCCACGAATTGCAAATAACATCAGAAACAGCGTAAGTCCAAATTCGACTGTAGAATCAAACATGGAAAAAGCGGCCGCAATGTATAAAGATTACTATCCCGATGTGGATCAAAACGCTTTTGCCGCGTTGCTTGAAGCGTATAGAAACGCTGTAAGTGAAGCATACTTGCCCGAAACATATAAAACCATCGATAAAAAATTCAAAGGAAATTATGCTAATTTTGTTTCCGAATTATTCAGAAAATCTACTTTCACCACGAAAGAAAAATTAGCAAAATCACTAAAAAAGAAAAACTTCACATTTTCAAAAGACCCCGCTATCATTTTCTACACGGATATTCAGAAGAAAATGAGCGATTTGAGAACAAAAGAATATAATCAAGCGCTCGAGCGAATTGAAGCGAATAAAAAGCTTTATCAAAAAGGATTGATGGAATGGGCGGATGAGAAGAACTCAAAAATATATCCTGACGCCAATTTCTCCATGCGTCTGACATACGGTCAAATTCTCGGTTACAATCCGGCGGATGCCACAACCTACAATTACTATACGACCGCGAAGGGAATTTTAGAAAAAGAAGATCCTGCGAATCCCGAATTTATTGTTCCCGAAAATCTGAAATCTGAGATTGTACACAAGAATTTTGGTGAATATACTGATAAGAAAACGGGTGAAATGCACATTAACTTTATCAGCAACAATGACATAACAGGCGGAAATTCCGGCAGCCCGGTTTTCAACGCCAAAGGTGAAGTGCTTGGATTGGCATTTGACGGGAACTGGGAAGCAATGAGCGGCGATATTATTTTCGAGAACGAGTTGCAAAGAACAATCAATGTGGATGTACGCTACATGCTCTTTGTGATGGATAAGCTTGGCGGAGCTGAACGATTGATTAAGGAATTGACGATAAAATAAATGTTTGGATGTTCGTGCGTTCAATCGTTTTTGGAAGAGTTTTCAAAGTAGTTGACAGGGAAGCAGTATGACGCATTTACATTTGTAAACCAGCGCTTTGTAAATGAAAGTGCAAAAACTTCAATCTAAAACAAATTAAAAACAGATTACATTGATTATCTTTGTAGTCTGTTTTTTTTATACAATAACATGAGTGATAATCTGAAGGCAAAAACGCTAAACGCTGTCAAATGGTCGGCTGTTGACCGATTTGGGCAGCAAGCTATACAGCTAATTATCAGCATTCTACTAGCTAGATGGTTAGATGTTGATGTGTTTGGCTTAATAGCTATGCTGGCTGTGTTCAATGCTCTCTCCTTTGTATTGATTGACAGCGGATTTGGACAAGCTTTGGTAAGAAAAAAGTCCAACGACCCAAATGAACTCAGCACCATTTTCTTTTTCAATTTGAGTGTCGGGATTTTTTTATATTTATTGCTATTTTTCACCGCGCCTCACATCGCTGCCTATTACAACGAACCGCAACTTACACTCATCGCACGAGTCGTTTTTATTGCCATTCCGTTTAATTCGCTCTACCTCATTCCATTTGTGAAGTTAGGCATTGTACTCGATATCAAAAGCATTTCCAAAGTCAATATTCTTTCTACTGCTTTTAGTGGACTGATTGCCATTGCATTAGCTTTCGCGAATTACGGCGTTTGGGCTTTAGCATGGCAAACGGTTAGTTACCATTTTTTTAGAATTATCTTTTTCCACTATTTTGTAAAATGGAAACCGGTCCCGTTTTTTTCAATGACTTACATCAAAGAACATTGGAAATTCAGCATTAATCTGCTTGGAACGTCATCCTTAAACGCCATTTTCAATAATATTTTTACTTTTATTTTCGGAAAATTCTATTCCGCCACTGTTTTGGGTTACTACTATCAAGCCTATAAACAAGCTGAAACGGTCAATTTTACTTTTATTTCCATTCTCACCGGTTCGTCGTACAATGTTTTTTCGCAAATTCACGAAGATACCGAGCGACTTCGCCGCATTTTGAAAGAATTTATTCACAAAGTAGCCGTTATAGTTATTCCTGTTGGTTTTTTTCTGATTTTTAGTGCTGAGGATTTAATCGTTGTGTTGATAAAGGAAAAATGGCTGCCGGCCGTTCCGTATTTTCAAATTATCAATGCAGCGAATTTAGTTGCACCGCTTTATTTGCTTAATATCAATGCTTTGAATGCCAAAGGGTTGTCCAGAAAAACATTTGCAATTGAAATTTTCAAAAAAGCAATGATTGTAGCTTGCATTTTTCTTTTGGTAAAATTTGGAGGAATTGCAATGATTGCAGGATACGCAGCGGTTTGCTGGATTAGTTATTTTATCAGTATGCGCGAGGTAAAATTCTCGTTATCATACTATTGGAGCAATCAAATTAATGATATTTTGCCGGCATTTGGCGTTGGTTTGATTGTGGGAGCAGGATGTTTTTTGATAACTTCACTCAATTTATCACATCTGATTTCGTTGATAATAAAATCCATTTTAGCCGTAATTTTTTATTTTGCCGCTGTGCGGATTTTGTACAAGGATTTTTTCTATAAAAGTCTCGATTATGCCAAAAAATTCTTGAATAGAAAGTGAGAAAATGATTTATTTATTTACAACAAATTTCCCATACGGAAAAGGTGAAACTTTTCTGGAAACTGAGATTTCGTTCCTTTCCGACAAATCGGAAGTGACGATAATCCCGCTATTTATCTCAGGTGATAAAAGGGAAATACCTGTGAATGTGAGAGTTGCTAAGCCTCTTTTAAGTTTCAATCCCAAATCAAAAGGAAAATTGATTAAAGCCGGAATTTGTAATTTTTCACCACTATTTTTTGCATTTTCTGAGTTTTGTCGAAAAAAAGTTTTTCTATCCAACACAAAAATATGGAATTTCAGCACTTCATTGTTACTTTTCAGAGCAATTTTCAAGAATATCAAAATTAACTTTTCTGGAAACGATATTCTTTATTTTTATTGGGCGGACAAATCGGCTTTAATTTTACCATTTCTGAAAAAGAAAAATGCTTTCAAATCCGTTGTTCGTTTTCATGGAAGTGACCTCTACGAAGCTGCTAAAGGTGGTTATATTCCATTTCGTGAGCAAATTTTCAAAGCCATTGATACAGCCTGCCCTATCTCTGAAAATGGAGCAAATTATCTGCGTGAAAAATATAATAACAAAGCACCAAAAGAGATAATCGTTTCTCGATTGGGAGTTTTGAAACAAGGCGAAAATCCTGAAAATAATAGTGAGGTTTTTCATTTACTTAGCTGCTCAAATGTTATCCCATTAAAGCGTGTTCATCTGATTGCAAAAGTACTTCAACACATTGATTTTCAAATCAAATGGACACATATTGGAGATGGAGTTGGTTTTGAGAAATTGAAAAAAGAAGTTGAAAATTTACCAAAAAATGTAGAGGTAAATTTGCTTGGTTCTATGCCGAACGAAGATGTTATGCAATTTTACCGAGAAAATCCCATTGATTTATTTATCAATGTCAGCGAATCGGAAGGAATTCCGGTTTCGATGATGGAAGTGCTTTCATTTGGAATTCCAGCAATGGCAACAAATGTGGGTGGAGTGTCAGAAATTGTGGACCAGTATGTAGGCACTTTACTTGATAAAGATATTACATTACCTGATTTAGCTGATAAAATTAAGTGGTTTTATCAGTTACCCGATAAACAGAAATTCAGAGAAGCGGCTTATAAAAAATGGAATGACATGTATAATGCGGACAAAAACTATAAATTATTTGTAGAAATACTTTCAGAATTATAATCAACGCACTCCAAACCCACAAAACATTATCAATCATAATATTAAACATTCTAAATCAAACCGAAAAGTGCTTTCTTAAAAATGCCGAATCTGTTTTCTGAATTTTATATATCAATCGACTGAAAAACAAAGATTTACTTCCAAGTAGGAAAAATAGGGGGCGAGGATTGAGCATGGAAAGAAAGCGGGTACGCACCATTTTTGTATAATATTTGGTTGCCAGTTTTTTGTTGTGAAGGAAACAATCACGCATCACATTGCTATAAATCTGTGCTATTTCCTTTTTCACATTCAACTCAACTCCATATTTATCGGCAAAGTACAGTCTTATCTGAAGGGAATTAAGGTTGAGTGCTATTATCTTCTCAATATCATCGGAATGACTTGCTGAATTTTTAAGCAACCGATAAGAAGAGGTAATCTCATCCATATATTTGATTTTCATCTTCTTAGAAAATTCCAACCACATCGGGTAGTCGGTCATCTTCAGTTGCATAGCCGTCAGTTCTTTTTCAAACCCACGAAATAAACTTCCTCTGAAAAGCACTGTCAGCGTAGCCAGACTGTATTTTTTTCTTAACAGCAGTTCAAACACTTCTCCACCGGTATTGTTTTCGGTATATTTCGGTTCAAACAACTCTAATTGTTTGCTGTTTTCATCTACAATCACATAATCTGTATGTATTAAGCCATAATCCGGATTATTTTCCAAGAAATCCACTTGCTTTTGCAACTTTAATTTATCTGTCCAAAAATCATCCCCTTCGCAAATAGCAATGTATTTTCCGGAACATTCTTTAAAGGTAGAAATAGAGTTTTTAATTACTCCCAGATTTTTCTCTGGCAAAATAAGGTTAATTTTATCAGGATATTTTTCTTTGTATTCCTTACAAATAGCTCGGGTGTTGTCAGTACTGCAATCCTCGCTGATAATCAATTCATATATGAAGTCTGTCTGCTGCATCACTACTCCTTCTATAGCCTGAGCTATGAATTTTTCGTGATTGTAGGTAATCATGCATACCGAGACCGTTATAGAATTATTTTCAGCCATTATTTTCCGATAAATTTCAATAATCCTTTACTTCGCTCTTTCTTCCATTCCGCAGGAATTCCGGCAAAAATCCCCCAATCCGTCAATGATTTATTTATCAGCGACATCGCTCCAACTGCCACTCCTTCACCAATTGTTAAGTTTGGCAGGACAACCGAGGAAGCTCCGATTTGGGTGTATTTTTTTATCAGAACTTTCCCACCCGTGACATTCGTAAATTCTTTTTCCACCATCGGCGATATCAGAAAATCACCCGAAAAGTCATCCGAAGCAGAAAATACCGTGCAACGAGGAGAAAGTCCGGTATAATCCTGTAGTTCAATCCCATTCCTACCATATAAAGCACAAAAAGCACTTACATGAATATGTGAACCTAACGTAATACTTCCTGATAAAATGCAAAAATCATCAATCCTCACCGAATCACCTATACTGATTTTTTCAACCCCATAAAAAGATGCTTTTTTACTAATCAACACATTCCGGCCTATCTTTTTAAAACCTAAATATTGTAATTCTTCTTGTGTATAAAACGAGTTCATTTTTTTATAATTGAGGAAATGGTTTTAACTTCGTCAAGCGATAAATCAACGTAAATAGGCAAACAAAGTATCTGATTTGCAGCCCGGTTTGCAATGAGCAAATTCTCTTTAGATGCCGACGGTAATTGGCTGTAGGGCGAAAAATTACTTATCAGCGGATAGAAATAACGACGTCCGTTGATTCCAAAAGTTTTCAGTTTTTCATACAGTTGGTCGCGACTTATTCCGTACTCATCTTCATCTACCAAAATAGGAAAATAAGAATATCCGTGCGTAACACCTTTCATATCTTCCATGTAGCTGATTCCCTTGATGTCTTTCAACAACTCACGATATAGCAAAGTTATCTCTTTTCGGCTCTCTATAAAAGCATCTACGTATTTTAATTGAAGTAAGCCGTAAGCAGCTTGTACTTCATTAAGTTTGGCGTTAATTCCCGGTTCTTCCACCACTGTTTCTCCCCGAAATCCAAAATTTTTCAGGTTATCAATATGGTGTTTCATCTCGGCTGAATGGCAAATGATTGCTCCACCCTCTATGGTGCTGAAAACTTTCGTGGCATGAAAACTAAGTACAGACAAATCGCCCTGATTCAAGATGGAGACACCGTCCTTTTTCACACCAAATGCATGTGCCGCATCATAAATGACTTTAAGTCCGTGCTTCTTAGCAATTCTGTTAATTTTCTCTACTTGACAAGGATTTCCATACACATGTACAGGCATTATGGCAGTCGTTTGAGGTGTGATAGCCGCCTCTATTTTTGCCGGGTCCAAACTCAGGTATTCAGGCTCTATATCAATAAAAACCGGTTGGATTTTATTCCACCAAAGCGAGTGAGAGGTGGCCACAAAACTAAAAGGAGTAGTAATTACTTCACCGTGGATATTGAGTGCCTGCAATGCTGAAATCAAGGCCAGCGTTCCGTTGGAGAACAGCGAAATATATTTCACGCCCAAATAATCTGCTAATTCACGCTCCAACTGCTGATGAAGTTGACCGTTATTAGTCAGCCATTTATTCTTCCAAATTTGTTCCAAATAAGGGATAAACTCCTCCAACGGCGGAAGAAAAGGTTGAGTTACATTAATTTCTTTTTGCATATTAATTTATCCAAATGAGTCAGATTTTCTTAATCAAATTCATTTTTCAGCCTGAAATGAATAACTTTTTTATCCACCCGGTTTTCAATCATTTTTTTATCATCATCACTCCACTTAGCAATCAGTTTTCTCTCGATAAAAAATGGTCTTATCATATCTTGGTCTTCCGCGTTCAAGTTTTTTAACGAATTATTTGTCACCTCCACGGTTTTCTCTTTCGGATTGAAATTAAACTCTACAAAGCTTGTTTTGATAAAACTATCAATAAATTTCTTTTCATCAGTTGTAGAGTTTGGTTTCGTCCATGAATAAATATCAAACTTCGGAAAATCCACTCTCACTTCTTTCCATTCCTTATCAAAAAACTTGATATAAGAACTGCAGATCGGCGCACAAACCGTATTGATAATTCCAATTACCGTGTCATTATTCTGGCTAAGCAGTTGCATTTCAAATCGGGAGCTTTTGGTTGTTTGTACTCGGATATGCTGATAGACAGTATCCAATGAAAGTAATTTTACTTGTGTTCCAAAAAGGTTTTGCACCGTATCTTTACCCGATTTCTTGAAATTTTCCACCAATTCTACCCGGTATGAACTCCCAAAAGTGGGCATAAGCACCGATGGCATATCGATGAAATAGTCGGTGATATTTTTGGAACTTATCGAAACGCTAATCAGCAAAAAAGTGAAAAGAAAGAATATTGTTTTTCTCATATTATTATTGTATCACCAACTTTACGAATAGTCGAAGACTTTCGGAATAAATGGAAATGATTAAAAATTCTCAACAACAACTTTACGAATAGTCGAAGACTTTCGGAATAGTTGGAAAAGCTAATCTTGACTACTCAACAACGTCAACACACTGTCATTCAGATTAATGGGGATTCGGCTGAATGCCGAGTCATTCACTTCTATCCGTTGGATTTTTCTCGCGGAATCAAACGTAATAAATGGTTTTTCTACATAAAGAGTATCCTTTTTTTGAATTGTAAATTCACTCACAGGCGAGTCATTGTCTTCCTTTTCCTCTTTCTTGAAAATTTCCATATAGTTCCTCCACAATTCCCTCCAAGTGTTGAAGTTTTCTTTGTACATAATACCCACACCTTGAATAAACGGTGCCGCTCGGAGCGAGTAGCGGTCAACCGTGTGATTAAAGGCCTTCAGCCGCCATTTTGAATTTTCTGTAAGCAAATATTCAATATCCAAATCGCCAATAATTTTGTTTTTCGCAAAGTTATCATCCCTGTAACCGATGTTTCCGTTAATAAATATCCGATTATTTGGTTGGAAATTGACCGCTCCTTCCCATTCATAGGTTTGCATATCTCCGTACCCGGTATTTCTCCAGTTGAAACCAAGGGACAAATTACTTGAAAACTGTGACAACCAACGATTTATCTGCCCAATTCCTGTGCTTGAGAGTAGTGATGAAATTGCTGTTCCAAAGCTGTTTACGCCTGTTGCGGCTGTTCGATTATAGTCAGGTGTGTAAAACTTACCAAAAAGCAGCAAGTAAACTGTCTGTCGGTTTAACATTTCTTGGGTATTCATCAAGTTTTTCACCTGCATTTTCAGCGTTTCATCACTCGATGGCAGATTCACTTCAAAACCGATATTGGGTTGCATAAGATCCTCTGTTAAGTTAATCACTACCTCTACGGGCACACTTGTCCGGTCAGTTGATGAGAGCACATCGCTCGACATTAAATCATAGAGTGAAGCAGTCAGCGAATGAACAGCTCGTATATCCAAGCGTGCTCTCTCCGGATTTCCTGACCAGGTAATATTGCTGCCTTGCTCAATTCGGAACTGCTTTCGTATCAAGTTTTGAAGAGTAAACAAGAAATTTCCGCGTTCGATCGTATAGCCTCCATATAATTTCAGACCGACATTTTGATCATATTCTAACCTTAAATTTCCGCTTCCGTTCGCAGAAATCATATCACCCGACTGCGGATCAATTATCAAGTGAATGTCTGCCTCAGGATTCACATCTAACAGTAAAGTGATAGATACATTCGCTTTGGGTTTGTCCGGGATGGAAACTGTAGTTTGAGTCGTATCATTTCTGTTCACGAAAGTAACAAAATCATTGTCGTTGATCATTTCAGTCCCGCCAACTGAAATATACATTTTGGTTTTAGGTTGTGATGTAGCGACTACGTCAATATTGGAAACACTTTCATTACCAAAAATATGAACATTACCGGTCGCGTAAGCTTTTCCATAAAAGACATCATTGTGTACCGGTTTTGTATTTAATGCCATCATGTTTCTGGCATTGATTTTCACATCATATTTCATATTCATAAATGAACCATCGTGAGTAATCAAGCCATCCAATCGGCCTTGATTTTTATCTTCATCAAATACCGTAATATCTTTTAATCGAATACTCTCACGCGTCAAATAGATACTATCTCTGAACGAGTATGTCGTGTTCAGCACCCCAACAGTCAAACTCGCATCTTCTACGAAAACGGCACCTTCGAATCCGATGTTATTGGTTTTTCCAAACATCCGAACTGTTCCGGTGGCTTTCGCATTCAGATCTTGCACGATTGTTCTTAAATACCTTTGCAAGAAACTGACATTCAACTTATTGGCATCATAAATCAAATCTATCGAATCATTTTTCAAAGAATAAAATCCATTTGCAAGCGCTACGGTATCATTGCCTTCCAGAAAAGTCCCGGAAATAAGCATTTCGCTGTTTCGGTTATCCCAACCGCTGTAAATGTATGCATCTCCAATCGGCTCTTCGTTCAAAAAGGCATTTTTTAAAAACAGATTTGCTTCGAAAACCGGTTGTTTTAAAATTCCGTAAAGACTTGCTGTTCCGGTAGTTCGGCCATTGATTGAGATCGGTCTTAAATTCAGCAACCCCATTATAAAACCTAAATCGATGTCATTCATTTCTACTTGCACCAAGTCTGTTTCATTTTTTGAAACTACTCCATCGACAATAATAAATTGCTCTTTGTTTTGAACTCTGAAATTTCGAATGTCCAATGTAGTATCCGGATTGATTGCAATTTGTGAAGAATGGACATCCCAAATCGAGTCAAAAAGAATCATTTGTGTAGGCAAAAAAGTCATCAAAGCTGAAGTCAGGTTGTTTTCCTTCGTAAATTTAGTAATGAACTGCAATTCACCTGCGTTCACTACAGAGTCTCGGTTTTGCCACTCAAATTGGGTGTAAAGCGAGTCATTTATAGCGTTAGCTTTGATGTCAAAATCCAACAACGAGCTTTTTTGGATATAATGCCCAGAAGCAAGTAAATTCAAACGATTCCCCTCATTATCCACATTTATCACAATGTCCTGAATCGTTCTTTTTCCAAAAGAGAGAAAAGGTGTAGCCAGATCAAAGTTCATTTCTTGATCGGCTTCATCCAAATGACCGCTCACAGTTGTTATTCCATCTAATGAAAAAGGTAGTTCGAGTACATCAGAAATCATTTTTGTATCACTAATCACAAGATTAATGTCAATATGATTTCCTCCGACTTCTTTGATTTGACTTTTCACAATATTCTTACCCGAGAGCGCCGGAAGGTAGGTGTGCACAATGGTTGCTGCAATGCTCGGAATGGCACTATACTTAAATTCTCCATCGAAATATCCGTTAATCAGGTCGGACGTAATGGTAAAATTAGAACTTCCATTCTCCACTTTTGACTCAAAAAGGAGACTTTCCATAGCAAGTTCTTTTCCTTTATTGTAGAAATAAATACTGTCCAAAAGCAAATATCCGTTCAAATTATCTAATGAATTTCCAATCATATTGGTGTTTCCTCTGAAAGATAACGAGGAATCCTCATATTTCGAGGTCAACTTAAGCGCGTGTATATCAACATTTTCGACAAGCAAGTCAAAGTTAAACACTGGAAGCTTCTGTGATAAATCGACTATTCCGTTAAAATCAGCGACTAAATTAGGATCATTTATTTGTAATTTTCCATCAAAACCCGATCCGTCGTAATTTCCATCTAATTTAATGTTTTGATAGGTATATTTATTCAGGTAAATTTCGGGAATCGTTCCGGAAATTGATCCTTTCAGACTACGGTTGTGTAACTTTGAACCATTGGTGTTAATTTTAAAAGCCACCTTGCCTAATGTATTGTTTGCCAACAATCTACCTAACTGAAAACTATTGGACTGTACCGTTCCGTTATAACGAATATCCTGCATATTATTCTCCAAAGAAAGCAGAATATCGGTATTTAAATTGCCAACATCAGTATTTATGTTTCCATAGGCAACCAAATTATTGAAAAAACCGGAGATATTTCCCGAATATCTAATCGTACCAAGCCGTGCCAGTTCTTTTGGCAATATGAAAGGTTTTTTTGAAATATGAGAGATAAAATCCTGGGTTTCAGCTCTATTTAATCTAAAGTCTTTAATATCGGCATAAATAAAAGTCTCATCAAAATCCGGAATTCCGTTTAAATCCACATTCGCTCTCAATTGAAATGAATTTCTATATTTCAACTCCAGATCATTGATTCTAAAGCTTGAAATCCGTCCGGAAATTTTGGCTTTCACATCTACAGGATCTATCAACCCGGAAAAATTTGGTACGAAAGCTGACAAGTCTTTTAGCGCCACTTTGGAAGGTTTGAGGTTAGCTTGCCAGCGCACTTTATTGATAACATCCTGAAAGTTTGAAAGGCTGTCATAGCTCATTCGTACAGAATCCATCGCTATCATCGAATTGGGAAGTTTTAAGTTTAGATACGGAAAGCTAAACTCCGTTTTGAATCCTCTGATTTCAGTTTTCAACTGCTCAATTGTAAGTCCCGATTTTTCTTTCGTACTGAAGGAGTGAATGGTGGCTGCAAGAGAATCTCCTCGGAAATGATCAACCGTAATATCAGCATTTATATTACTGAATACCATACGGTTACCATCAAATCTATTCTGTTCTTCTTTTGCCGTTTTTTTAAGTGAAAAGATCTTAAAACCGGAATTGGTAAGTTTGAAGTCTTTGAAGTTGAATTCAACCGGTGAGGGCTTTGGTTCTTTTTTTGGCTTTTTGAAGGCTTGAATAATAAAATCAAGATTGCTGACACCGTTAGAATCAACAACCAAACTTCCGTTCAGACCATCTAAAGTTAGCTTATTAAAGGTAAATTTTTTCTTAAAAAAACCCCAGAAATTGAAATCAGCATATGCTTTGTCAACGAAAAGAAGCGTGTCATTTTTCTGGTCTTCTATGTATAAGTCTTCGAATTTAAACGTATTGAAAAGCCTATAATCTATTTCTCCAACTTCAACCTTGGTTTCCAATTTTTCGGATAGTTCAGTAGTTAATCTATCGGCAATAAGATTTTGAAACTTACTATTGTT
This sequence comes from Porphyromonadaceae bacterium, assembly GCA_012523295.1. Lineage (GTDB taxonomy): Bacteria > Bacteroidota > Bacteroidia > Bacteroidales > Paludibacteraceae > UPXZ01. Next base: position 25,675 of record JAAYIT010000286.1, read on the forward strand.
GAGCAAGAAAAGCAACACACCACACAAAACTATCAAGCCGAGTAGTGCAAAAATGAATATATTGAGTATTTTTTTGATAGAAAAGTCGATTTAATATACAAAAGTAACTATTTTTTTGCTATTAAAGTATTGAAAGGAATAGATTAGTTCGTACTTTTGTAACGATTTAGAAAAATTGAGCAAAAACCAAACCACTTTTATCGGTGTAGTAACATTTTTTTTGATATTATTCTTATCAACTCGTTTATCCGTTTATTCATTTTAAAACAAAACTTGCTTTTGCTCGTTTAAAATCAGGAAAATAAAACAATAGAATCAAAATTTCCCTTTCGTAGTCTTTTTCTTAGGCTTAGTTAAAGGGGATTGAAAGTATGCAAAAAGACATTACAATATTAGGTATAGAATCATCTTGCGATGACACTTCTGCTGCAGTCATTCGTCATGGTGTGGTGCTTTCCAACATAATTGCCGGTCAAAAAGTACACGAAAAGTACGGCGGTGTTGTCCCTGAGCTTGCTTCGCGTGCGCATCAGCAAAACATTATCCCGGTTGTACATCAGGCATTAAAAGAAGCGGGGATTGACAAAAAAGAACTAACCGCCATAGCGTTTACTCGAGGACCGGGATTGCTGGGATCATTATTAGTCGGCACTTCGTTCGCCAAAGGTTTTGCTCAAGCCCTAAAAATCCCTTTGGTAGAAGTAAATCACCTGCAAGCACACGTTTTGGCTCATTTTATAAGTCAAGGTAAAGAAGATGAAAAATTTCCGAAATTCCCATTTTTGTGTTTGTTGGTTTCGGGCGGAAATTCTCAAATTGTCCTTGTAAGAGATTATCTGGACATGGAAATAATCGGTCAGACCATCGATGATGCAGCCGGAGAAGCGTTTGATAAGTGTGCGAAAATAATCGGACTTCCCTACCCGGGAGGGCCGCACGTGGATCGTCTGGCAAAAGAAGGAAACACACACGCGTTCAAATTGAGCAAACCGAATATCGAAGGGTACAATTACAGTTTCAGCGGATTAAAAACCTCATTTTTATATCTTTTGCGCGATAAAATCAAAGAAAACCCTAACTTTGTAGAAGAAAATTTGAATGATTTGTGTGCCAGTTTGCAATTCACGGTGATTGAAATATTAATGGACAAACTGCGAAAAGCTGCTGAAGAGACCGGAATCAAACAAGTTGCCGTTGCAGGTGGTGTTTCAGCAAATTCTGCCTTGAGACAAGCATTTTACGAACATGCTGAAAAATTTGGCTGGGAAGTCTATATTCCGCCCTTCTCTTTCACAACAGATAATGCCGCCATGATAGCGATGACGGGATATTTTAAGTATTTGAATCGAGAGTTTTGCGGATTGGATATGACACCTTTTGCGAGAGTAGGCAATTCTAATTTCAAGAACGAAGCAAGACAAAAAGCTTGATTTAACACGATAAAACCGATACGAATAAGATGGTCGTTAAACACACAAGGGAATGATTATTTTATCGTCAAAAATTCCAGCTGACCTTGATGTCAAGATAAAACAAACGATATACAGATGAAATTACCTGATAATGAGAATAAGGAGGTGAAAAGAACCTCGATTAAATCGTTTATCAAAAACGATGGTTCGGGGATTGTCTATTTTATCATCATTCTATTAGTTTCTCATTTTTTCTGGAAGTTTTTTGTGCAAGGCGATGAAAATGGAGACCAAGTAACTTTTTTTGGTTTAGACATTTCACAACCATTTATTTACATGGCTGAACATATCGCCATTTTCTCGCATAAAATTTTGAATTTCCTTGGTTTTGAAACAACGCTGCATCCAAATAACGTAGTCCGCCATAATGTAAGCAGAAACGCGGTATGTATAATCTGGGGTTGTACAGGAATCAAACAGGCCTACATATATTTTTGTATAATCGCTTTCTACAAAGGTTCCTGGAAACATAAAGCGTGGTATATTCCGGTCGGGTTTGTATTTGTATATCTGTTTAATCTTTTCAGAATCGTCTTTATCACGGGGATTATTGACAAACATCCCACTCAGTTTGAATTCTGGCATGAGCATGTTTTGAAGTATGCTTTTTACGCGTTGATTTTCCTTCTTTGGGTGGTTTGGAATGAGAAATTTGTCGGAAAACCTCTACTCACTGACGGAGAATAAAGTAGAAAAGCAGGGTGGTTAGTCGGAGTAATAGGTAGCGCTGTTACAACTATTCCAAAGGTCCGCGAACATTCGGGAAGTTGACTTTTCAACTTTTGAAGCGGTTGGACTGTGTCCGGCTTTTGACGGAAACCCTTAAAAAATTTGAAATTAAGAAAAACTTGACACCACGGGTGAATAGGGTATTTGAAAGTTTGAACTTTCTCTAAAATTCCTTTGCTTGCTCACCGTTCAGTAACCTGACAGCATTTGCCGCCAAAGCACCCATTTCATCTTCCCCCGGCAACACAAATACTTGAGCATATGGCTTAATCATCTGTTTTATCATGTTCACGATATAGTCACTGAATGCGACACCACCTGTCAAAATCACTCCATCCACTTCACCCCGAAGTACAACCAACATAGATCCAATCTCTTTGCTAATGGAATAGGCGAGCGCGTGGAGAAGTTGAGCTGTCTTCTTATCGCCTCCTTCCGCTTTTTTCACTAATTCCTGTACATCATTGGATCCAAGGTGGGCAGTCAATCCACCTTTTCCGGCCAATTTTCTAAGAATTTCTGTTTCGGTATGTTTTCCTGAAAAACACAACTTCACCAATAATCCCGCGTCAATCGTACCTGAACGTTCAGGTGAAATCGGCCCATACCCATCCAACCCTTGATTTACATCCACTACACGCCCCTTTTTATGAGCAGCAACAGAAACTCCACCTCCTAAATGAGCAATAACTAAGTTCATTTCTTCATACTTCTTCCCTGCTTTGGATGCATGAAACCGACCCGCGGCCTTATGATTCAAAGCATGAAAAATAGAATGACGAGGTATCTCCGGCATTCCGCTGATTCTGGCTACTTCTTCCATTTCATCTACAGAAACCGGATCGGCTATGTATGCCTTGCAACCGGGAATTTGACGCGCTATTTTATCAGCCAAAAATGCCCCAAGATTACTGGCATGTTCTCCTCTTTCGGCTTGTCGAAGTGTTGAGAGCATCTTCTCATTCACTTCATAAATTCCGGACTCTACAGGTGGAAGCATACCACCACGTCCCATTACGACAGAGAAATCCATCGGTATGTTTCTTTCTTCTAATGAACTAACTATCAGTGCATACCTAAAATCAAACTGATCGATAACGTGCGGGAAATGCATCAATTCATCGACAGAATGATGAACAGAAAAAAGTTCGATTTGAGCGCTGGCTTCGTAAACAGCGATTTTCGTAGAGGTAGAGCCGGGGTTGATTACAAGGATTTTGGACATAACAGAGAATTATTTTTAACAAAGATACACGATTTCGTAGAAATACTACTTAAGAAACTAACAAATAATTTAATTGATTATCCGCATTCCGTCCTAAAAAATTTGCGATATATTTTTCCTGCGAAATTTGAATATTTATAGAAACTAAAAACGACTTCACGGTAAAAAACAACGAATTGATTATGCTAATCCTCTAATTTTCTCTATTTTAGCGCATATTTCAACGAAGAAACTTTATAGCTTACCTTGTGTTAAATATCGGAACAAATCGAGTTTTGTGTATAAACAAACGGCAAGTTAGATTCGAGAAACATGATTACTACAATTAAATACTTACTTATCTTTTTTCTCATTCAATCTTGTTATTTTTTCAAAAAAACTGTTAACACATTCCCCGAAAAATGAACATTTTGTTATTTTTGTAATGATAGAATTAATTTTCACACACCTATCAAATCCTCAATAACACGTATAAAACGCTGTCCTTAAGTCTTTTACAAATCTCTATATTATTTAATTCGAATGGTTTTGCTGTTAATATTAAATATTAATGGGAAGTCATTCAATACACTTACTTATTTTTATGACAAATCAATTAAAAGCCTACTCACTACACAATTACAAAACTATTCCGCAAATCTCCAAACTTTCTGATGAAATGTTAGAGGCAATCGAGGTGGTAGGTCGCGTACTTCCTTTCAAAACAAATAATTACGTAGTAAATGAACTTATCAACTGGGACAACATCGAGTCCGACCCTATGTTTACATTGACATTTCCGCGTCGTGAAATGTTGGAAAAAAGGCATTACAACGCTGTAAAAAAGTTAATCGATGAGAATGCCGAGAAAGCAGTTCTCGATAAAAAAATCCACGAAATACGGATGGAGCTTAACCCGAATCCTGCCGGACAAGAACATAACGTACCTGAAATGAATGACATAAAACTGAGAGGGGTTCAGCACAAATACACCGAAACGGTACTTTTCTTTCCGAGTCAAGGACAAACATGTCATGCTTACTGTTCGTTTTGCTTCCGTTGGCCACAGTTTTCGGGTATGTCAGGCTTTAAATTTGCAATGAAAGAAGCTGATTTATTAAGAAAATATTTGTTACGAAATAAAAAGGCCACAGACCTGCTTTTCACCGGAGGTGACCCGATGACAATGAGTGCCAAGCTATTAGCAAATTATATAGAACCACTCCTTGAACCTGAATTTGACCATATTCGCTCCATTCGGATTGGAACAAAATCACTTTCGTATTGGCCGTATCGATTCTTGACTGACAGCGACAGCTCGGAAATTATCCAACTATTTGAAAAAGTCATTTTGGCTGGTAAGAATTTGGCAATTCAAGCACACTTTAATCACCCGGTAGAACTCGAAACTGACGCTGTAAAAAATGCGATATCACGGATTCGCGCTACCGGAGCACAAATCCGCACGCAATCGCCATTACTAAAAAACATCAATGATAAACCCGATCTTTGGGCGGATATGTGGAGAAAGCAAGTCGATTTAGGATGTATCCCTTACTATATGTTTGTAGCGAGAGACACCGGTTCAAAACGCTATTTCGAAGTTCCGCTTGATAAATGTTGGGAGATTTTCCGTAAAGCTTATCGTCAAGTCAGCGGACTTTGCAGGACTGTGAGAGGACCGAGCATGAGTTGTGATCCGGGAAAAGTACAAGTACTTGGAGTTCAAGAAATAAACAACGAGAAAATTTTCATTTTACGATTCTTGCAAGGTAGAAAAGCAGAATGGGTAGGCAGACCTTTCTTTGCAAAATATAACCCGAAAGCGACATGGATAGATGATTTGGAACCTGCTTTTGGCGAAGAAAAATTCTTTTTTGAAAACGGTTTTAAGCTTAAGGGAAATACAAAAGAATTGAGGTTTGAGTAGGCTTATATTCGCTATTCTCCTTGATTCTGAATATGCAACACTCGTTGTGGAAAAGGGATAATTATATTGTTTTCGTTGAATAATCGATTGATACGCTTCCTGATATCACTTTTAATATTTTCTACCCGAAACACATTGTCACACCAAAAATATACAGTAAAATCAAGTGAGGAATTTCCAAAATCTTTAAAACGAACAAAAGGCTCCGGCATTTCAGCAATGCCCGGAGTCTCTTTGCATGATTGAAGTAAAAGCTGATTCACTTTTTCAATGTCTGATGAATAATCTACTCCTACAGATACTTCAAAACGGGAAATGGATCTATTGTGAGTCCAGTTAATCAGCTTATTTTGGGTGATAATTTTATTTGGAAGCAGAATGTATTTATCATCTCGCGTGAGTACCAACGTGGTTCTTAAATTAATCTCTTCAACTTTACAAACCAGTCCATCTACATCTATTACATCATTCACTTTGATGGAGGAATCCAACAATAGAATAATGCCTGAAACAAAGTCCGCGAATAAATTTTGAAGCCCCAGACCAATTCCCACCAAAAGTGCAGCCGAACCTGCGAGCACAAACTTCAACTGAAAACCTAACAGATTCAAACAAATAGCAAAAGCAATCACATAAACGCTGTATTTTGTTAGGTTATTTAAGGAGTATTTTTTACCCTCATCAAGCCTTTTGGAGGAATAAATTGCCCTTTTTATCAAAAAAAGGACAATAAACGCAACGAATACGACAAGAATTATCCCAAGCAATTCAATAACTTGAAATTGATTGCCACTCCCAAGTGTTAATAACGGATAACTTAAAAATTCATTGATAGAAAACTTTTCCATGGGAATATCATTTTTTAATAATACGTATGCTTATCAGGGCACTAAAAAAAAGTTGTGATGACACAGTAATGAAGATACCAAATTCTATCCGATCCGCTTGCTTGGTGATAAGCATATTGTTGTCAAAATCATTATCAAAAAAGTTTAGTTTGCATAACAAACTAAAATCTTAATACCTTAATTTTAACACGATATTGCCTAAATCTTTAATTTCATCTTGAGTTGTAAACACTACTCTTCCTTTTTTAGAAAGAACGTTCCAGGCAATATCACTCGTAATATCATCTATCACATCCTTTCCGGCAGATTCGTCTGTCAACTTAAATGAACGTTCACCTGCTTTCATAATTACTGACTGGCTGAAATTCTGGTGTACGATAAGCAAGTCACCCCTACCCTCCAATGAAGCTCAGTAAATTTCCTGCAAATCTGTGAGTACTTTTCTTTGATTGATTGCCTTTTTCATCTCCTCTATTGCCTCTCTTCTCTCTGACTGCAACTTCTCTAACATCACATTCCAGGCTTGATCTGCAAGGGCATGCTGTGAAGTTTCGTTATAATTAACATTCCGAAAACCGACATATACGTTTGGTCTGTCGGCAACTTCCAACAATTTAGTATAGTTATCTTCCGTAGCTATAACAACACATGGCAAATCAAGATCATTTGCAACTTTTAATAATGCTTTATCTACCTTATTCAAATACTCTTTTGTTAAATCGTCCACTAACTTGGGGTTACTTGCCTCTTTTTTGCTGGTTACATAATGCGGAGTTTCAGAAATGGGGAAATCGGTGTTTTTTATCTCTTCTTCAATACCGTCATTCAAAGCCAGATAGAGCTGAGAACCACCTTTGGATACAAATAAAATTAAATATTCAGTTACTCGATTAAATTTCTTAATCAAATGCCTGATGTTAAAACTCCCTGTAACCTGAACACTGTTTTGCGAAATATTCCAGGGAGACCGGATAAACTCTTCTGTTTCGTTTGAAAGAAAGATATGCAAGCTCTCCAAATTGTAACGCATGTCTATCTTAGATGGGATGGTCTGTATCTTTTCGAGCAGTGAAGCAATTTCTCTTTTGCCATATTCTGCGAGCAATCGTTTTTCGGCTTCACTCAATAGATTTTTTAGTAAAATCTCATCATGTGAAGTTTTGTCAAGTGTCCGGTGTGCTTTTAAGGAAGTTGTTACGCAAGGCGAAGTTCTTTCTAAAGCTAATTTTTCTAATTTTTGTTTGATTGTCATTGGCTTGAATTTTATTACATTAATTTCTAAGGTCTGCTGAAAAACAAATCGATAATTCGTTCGATTTCAGCAAACCTTGCTTATAATTTCTAATAAATAGAACAATTTAAATTGAAACAAACAAATTTTCACATACTTTTTATTCTTTATTTCAATACATTTTAACTTATTTTAATTCGTTAAATATAATTTCAATCTATTTTGTTTTATTCAAAATAGATTTTTACTTTATCATTTTTGAGCCTTGATCTTGTCCAGTTAATAATCTTATTTCTGTCATTTCTATAGATGGGCAAACTTGAACCGTAGATGACAATCGGAGTTTTTACAGTATCCGGATGGATATACGTAATGGAGTAGGAACAAGATGTAATTTGAGGGTAAAACTCTTTCAATTCACTTAATATAGCGCTCCCCTTTAGATTAACATCTTTTATGCTATCAAGCTGAGCCCGTGCTTGTTGCAAGTTATATCGAGTTACATTCAGTTGATTGTTTAATATCTCGGTTTCTGACTGCATTTTTTGAGTTTCCTGACGGAATATGCTTTCATCTGATCCACTCAAAATGCTGAGTTTCGCGGTATCAATTTTCAAGTTCAAAGCTTGTTTCTTTATTTCCATCTTGATAGAATCTGAAATACCATATCCGGAGTAAATAAGCTGAATACTTTTATTGTTTGCATTCACTCGACTTTCAAGCAAGTACGATTTTTCCTGTACCGAAACCTGGTCAACAAGTTGCTTGGCATTATCTAAGAAATTTTCATTCTGAACCAACTGATAGCCAAAATAGATACTTGGAATAGCTGTTATCACCAAGATAGCCGTGATATAATGATTTACCTTTTTAGCTCGTTCACTATCCACCATATGACGAATAGGAAATTTCAAAACCTGCGAAACAATCAAAGCAGCCACAGCAATAAAAACCGTATTGATAGTAAAAAGATACAACGCTCCGAAAAAGAATGTAGGTTGAAGCGTGGCAAGTCCGTATCCTGCCGTACAAATCGGCGGCATCAGAGCCGTAGCAATAGCCACACCGGGGATAACATTCCCTTTCAATTTGCTGCTCAAGGCAAGCATGCCGGCAACACCTCCAAACAGAGCGATAAACACATCGTAAATTGTAGGGCTTGTGCGAGCGAGCAATTCAGAATGAGCAGAGTTGACCGGTGAAATAAAGAAGTAAAGCGCCGAAGTAAGCAAACTAACTAATACAGCAAAACTGAAATTTTTAATCGCTTTCTTGAACAAAGTGAAATCATAAGTAGCTAAGCTATAACCCATTCCGTTGATTGGTCCCATTAGTGGTGAGATTAACATGGCTCCAATGATAACAGCTGTAGAGTTCATATTCAGCCCAACTGATGCAACTAAAATAGCGCTTATCAGTACCCACAGATTCGTTCCTTTAAAAACAACGCCTTTTTCAACTTCGTTGTGGATGGTTTCAAAGTCTTCCCGCTCATCCATCATGTTAAAATAGCTCAGGTAAGTCAATATTCTTTCTTTCATCGCTCTTTGGATTTATTAGTTTGTAAATATAATTCTACAAAGATAAAAAAATCTGTAAAAGCAAAAAAAACGGAGCGACGATAATCGCTCCGTTAGGTATAATTGAATTCATTTAAGCTACTTTCCCGGTCTCCAACGCTTGAAAATGCTTGCGGTTTTGGGAAAAATTCCGTTTTGTGTATTTCTCACATCTTCTGTTACATAAAACGCGTCTTTGTCAAAGCTATTAATCACATTTTCAACATTTTTTATCTGATTCCTGTCCAGCACTATTTCGATTACATCTACTTTGCCGATGGAACCTTCTCCATGTACCAAAGTCGCTCCAAAACCATTTTCATTGAGTTTTTTCACAAGCGTACTACCATTTTCCTGTGTATAAACGCGGTAGAGCAAAACACCGAATGCTAATTTACTTTCAATCAGCATGCCCACATAAGTGCCTGTGGCATAACCACCTGCATATGAAAGATAAGCTATCAGGTCATTGGCGCGGGCAAGAATCTGTGATATGATGACTATCCAGATAAACACCTCAAAAAAACCGATAACCGGTGCAATTCCCCTTTTACCTTTGGAGACAAATATAATCCGAAGTGTACCTAAAGTCACATCAAAAATCCTTCCTAAGAAAATGAAGAAAGGAAGTAAATACGGATACTGATCAAGGAATGAAAACATAATATTATTTTTATCGTTACCCCACTTTAAAAAATTAAATGGTTTATAGAGTTTCTATGACTTAGTTTATTATTGCTCTTACATTTAGTGAATTGTTGATATTTTATAATGTCGATGAATACGAACACCATAGCATTCTGTCTTATATAATCTCTAATATATCCGAGTATTTTTACAATACATTTTATTGAGAATTTTGAAACAGAGCTTATTTTAAGAACAATGCCTAAAGCCGGTCAATCTCGCATCGCTGAGGCTAAATGTTCAGTTTTCTCATCAACGTCAATCCATCTCTCACTGGCAACAAGACTTTTTCAACCCGCTTATCTGCTTTTATCATGTCATTGAAACGGATTATCTCAACGGTTTGTTTATCGTGTTCATCTACTTTTTCTACCACCTTGCCACCCCATAACGTATTGTCAACTAAAATATATCCGCCATCATTCAGAATAGGCAACACAGCTTCATAGTAATCAATATAGTAGTTTTTATCAGCATCGATAAAAATCAGGTCATACTTCTTTTTTAAGGTAGGGATTATCTCCAGCGCATCACCTATATGTAGAAAAATTTTATCAGCAAAGGGAGATTTACGTATATTTGAAAGGATAATATCCTCCAACTCATCGTCGATTTCAATCGTATCCAACGTTCCATCCGCTGCCAGTCCTTCTGCAAAACTAAGTGCCGAATAACCGGTAAAAGTTCCTGTTTCAAGAATGTTTTTGGGTTGGATCATTTTTGAAAACATACTCAATACTCGTCCCTGAAAGTGACCCGAACACATACGAGGGTTAATCTGCTTCACCCAGGTTTCCCGATTTATCTCTGCTAAATAATCGGGCTCGTCATCCGAATGCAATGATATATATTCTTCTATTGTCATGCTATTGTGTACTTCAAAATTGTTAAGTTTTCAACATCAAATATCTCTCCGGCTACATCCATGAGTCTTTCTGCTGTTATTGACTCAATTCGTTCACGAATTTCATCGTTACTTTCATACTTGCCGAATCTCAGGTAGCTTTTACCAAGTGAAAGTGCTACACTTTCTTTATTTTCGGAAGAAATAGCCATTTGTCCCAGGAGTTGCAACTTATATTTCTTCAGCTTAGCATCAGAGATTTTTGTAGTACAGAGTTTCTGAAGTTCTTTTCGGACTAATTTTTCACACTTTGCTACGTTTTCATGATCTGTTCCGAAATATACACCCCACCATCCGCAGTCAGTGAAAGTCTGAACAGTGGACTCCACATTGTAAACCAAACCATTGTTTTCACGTAGCGAAAGATTTAACCGACTGTTCATTCCCGGTCCACCTAAGATGTTATTCAACATATAGAGCGTCAGTCTCTCACGGTGATGAATGTTATAAGCTCGCGCTCCCATCAGACAGTGGCTTTGGAATGTCTCTCTGTTCAACGTTTTCAACTCACTTGCAGTTGTTTTCGGTGTGGTCCTTTTATAATTATTTCTTCCGTTTTGCTTGAAATAAAAGTACTTCTCCACCCATCTGTTGATTTTCTTAAAATCGTTTTTTCCCAATGAAAAGAACACCATATTTTCCGGTTGGTAAAATCCGGAATAGAACTCCAATGCCTTTTCTGAATTAAAAGTACTTAAATGTTCTTTTGTCCCCAACACGCTATGTGCCATTGGATGAGCGTTAAAAAGCATTTCTTCAAAATCATCAAATATCAACTCAGAGGGTGAGTCATTATAGAGTTGAATCTCATCTTGAATTACCACTATTTCTTTATCAATTTCAGGCTGGGGAAATATCGAGTGTTGGACCAAGTCGGCTATTAGCTCAATGGCTCTTTCGGCATATTCATTTAAAAATCCGGCATAAACCACCGTTTCTTCCTTGGAAGTATAAGCGTTGATTTCGCCACCGACATCCTCGAGTCTGTTGATTATCTGCCCGGAACGACGTTTATTGGTTCCTTTAAACAGCATATGTTCGATAAAGTGAGCCATCCCGTACTCAGACTCCTGCTCATCTCTTGAACCGACGTCAACTATTACGCCACAGTACGAGATTTGGGAATCATTTGGTAGATGAATAATTCTCAAACCATTATCCAACAACGATGTTTCGTATTTTTTTTTCAATTATTCTACTCTGTTTTTTCTTGTAATCGGCTGCAAAGTTAGTGTTTTTTTGAGTAATGAAAAAAGGCTGCGTTTCTGGCAGCCTTTTTTACGGGAAATTCAAATCTATAATTTACTGTCGTATTTTGTCAGACCGGAAAATCTGAATTACAGCTACAATTTTTTCTAAACTATTGATTCAATATTCAACAGTGAAAACTCAGATAAAACAGAATTATTTTCTTCTTGCAGCAGCGTCAATACTTGTAATTACTTGTTTTGCAATAGCATTATTCGGATCAAGCTCTTGTACCTTCACCCAATATTCACGAGATTTTGGATATTCATCTTTTTTCAAATGGTAAATTCCCATGTACTGATATACTTCCATAATTTCGTTTTTCCGCTCATCGGCATCTTCCATCAATAGAGGCAACAATTTTTCATAATAGGGTTTTGCGAGTCCCATAGTCGTTTCAGGATCGAGAGCAGAATTCGCGCGTGCTTGAGACAATAATCCTAAATAGTGAGTTGGGAATGTTTCAGCCATTGTACCAAATACTTCAGCTGCTTTTGTCAGATTATCTTTTCTATCTTGAAGTACAGGCGTAGCTACAGTGTCTGTTCCGGCGCTATAATACGCGGCGCCAAGCGAGTAAATATCTGCCATTGTATGTTCCGGATTGGAGTCAATTACACGCTGGTAGTATTCTATTGCTTTTGGATAATCTTTAGCTCTGTCAAACGCACGAGCCACGTCTGTCAATCCTGTTGCTCGCGTAGTATCTGTTTGATAAGCTAATTCGAAGAATTTTGCAGCATCGGCAAAGTTTCTTTCTTTGTTCAGCATATCTGCATAGTACGCGTAATCTTGATAAATTAATTCATTTTTGGGAGTCGTTGTCACAAGTGTTTCTGCAAGCGGCATTGCATCCTCAAATTTTCCCTGATCGTACATGTTGTACATTTTCAAGCGGTTGGTCACTGTATTTACGGGAGCTTTTGCCAAGGCGCTCATCGAAGCATCATTTTCTTTATTAAAGTAAAGAATTTCTCCATACCTTTGGTAATCCGACGGTTGCGGTGTAATTAAGCTCATGTATTTTTCATAAGCAACTTTCGCCTCGGGATAGAAACCACTTCTGTAGCGTAAATCAGCTTGCGTAATCCAACCGTATTCATATTTTGGATCGATTGAATTGGCTCTGTCAAGATAATCAAATGCAATTTGTCTTCTTGTTCCCAAGTACAACTGTGCTAATTTAACAAGTGCGATTTTTGAATTCGGATCAAAATACAAAGCATTCTCAAATTTAACGGCAGCTTCGTTACTGTTTCCTTGCTCCATCAACAGGTTTCCTTCAAGAATATAAGGAAGCGCGCTTTTTTTATCAGCTTTCTTAGCTGCATTCAAATAAGTCTGCATTAGAGCCGTATTGTTATTACGAGCAAAAGCCTCAGCAATAGCTACTTGCATTTTAGCATCTTTTCTATATTGCTTGTTTTTACTGATCGATTTCAACTCTTTAACAGCACCTTTCAGATCCGTACCCATAGTAATAGTTGCCAATCCTACGCTATTGTATAAGTTTGACGGGTCTAACTGCAATCCTTTCGTGAAATAATTTTTTGCTTCAGCTGTGTTTTTTTCTCTCAAAAAAATCTGGCCTAAATAATAATTATCCATTGCATCCGGATTCGATGTTGATAAAAATAGTGATTTTGCTTTATTCAAATCACCTGATTCGTAATAATCGATTGCTGTTTGATTGCTTGCAGTTATCGTTGCAAATAATGCTACAAACAATGTTAGAATCATTCCTTTTTTCATTTTTGTGTAATGTGTATTTGTTAGTTAATTAAATTTAATTTTTTTCGCGATAATTCTTATAAGTAGCATATTATCTCTGTTATGAGATAATAAACCACGCATCTCTTTATTAAAAAAAATCACAGTAATTATCGCTTTATTTTTTATCCAAATTTTATACCAAAATAAATTTATCCTGTTATTTTTTATTATTGTTCAACAATTTTCACAGCTTGAATAGGCATTGTGGATGGCAGCAAGCCGGTTCTTTTGATTATTCGTTGTCCTTGATCACTTGTCACAAAACGTGAGAAACCTTTCGGAAGCTCACCTCGCGGATCGTTCAGCAATATAAATATTTCTCTTCGGTATGGATACTCTGCATTATAGAGGTAGTACTGATAGGGCTGTACGCTGTTGTTTGGAGTAGCTTTATCTTCATAAGAGACACGCATCACTCTCACTTTATTTGTAAAATCTATAACGGTCGAATCGTTTTCATCGCTAATGTGATTTACACCGATTAGACCAAGTGCACCCGGAACCTTTGCAACATGTTCTACTACTTCTTCATTGAGTTCCAAGGCATTTAATTCGTTTGAAAGGGGTTTTTCTCTACATATAGAGTCGTTGGCATATCTAACGATACTCGATTTTGTATTGTCAAAAACCACTTGTATTTTACCTAATCGTGAACCCGGATAAATCTGATTCCACTGTGTCACTTCACCTGTTAGGATTCTTTTTACGTCATTACGGCTTATTACTGAGTCTTTATTGGAGGGGTGTGTAATCAGTGCAATTCCGTCAATCGCAATGCGATATGCTTCTGGTTGGAAGGTTTTTTCATGAAAATAAGCTAATTCTGCCGCGGAAAAATTTCGTGCGGTAATGGCTAAACGAACGGTATCTAATTTCAAAAGCTCAATTGCTTCTTGTTCGGTAGTAAAAATAGGTTCGATAATAGCCGGATACAATCCTTCGAAAACATCTATTTCTTGTTGAATTACATTTTGCAATGTTTGGTCAACAGCTATCTTGATATAGCCACTTCGCATTGTGTTCTGATTTTCAGACGTTTTCTTTTGCCCACATGAAATCATGACACCGGCTATCAAAATGAGAATCGGAAATAATCTTATTTTCTTCATGGTTTTTTGAAATAATTTGTTTATTAATAACAACAAAATTTAATCAATCCGCGATAATTTAAATCGAGACTGATTAAATTTTGTTACATTTTATTTCGGAATATTTTCGTAAATATTACTGAAGTCTAAACTGTACCGGTAAAGTATATCTTACTTTTACAGCGTTTCCGCCTTGTCTTCCCGGAATCCATTTCGGCATCGCCTTGATTACACGGATTGCTTCTCTGTCCAAGCTTGGATCTACTCCACGAACAACCCGCACATCTTCGATTTCTCCATTTCGTCCAACAACAAACTGACATGTTACACGTCCTTGGATATTGTTTTCTTGTGCAATTACCGGATAGTTGATGTTTTTACTCAACCATTCATACATGGCACTTTCACCGCCTGGGAACGAAGGTGGTTGCTCCACTATTTCGAAAACTTTTTCTTCTTTTACTTCTTCTTGGACTATCACTTTGTGCTCTTGAAGTGTAGCGATATCAACACCCGTTTCTTCATTCGTACCTTTTACGTCCGCGATAGAAATCTGAACATTGGACTGCACAACTTCATCCTGAGTCTTAATCTCGGCGTCCGCGGGCACTTCTTCGTCCTTTTTAATTTCAGGTACAGTAAAATGAATGGTACTTTTCAATTCAACGGGAGGTGGCGCTTCAAATTTTTTCTCAATCATTTCTTCGGGTACTTCCGGTTTGTCAAGGCTAATGTTTGACAATTCGGAAACTTGAGTCATAGTTTCGCGTGCTTCTCTCGCTTTTTTGATTTGACTCAGCGTAATAGAAGCAGCAACAACTATAGCCGCACCCAGCAGAACAACGAGAAAAGCAAATGTGTGTCTTTTCGGAGAGTTCTTACGTAGCGTATAGGCTCCGTAATTTTTGTTTCTCCCCTCAAAGATAATATCAATCCACTTCTCTGATGTTAAATTTATATCTTTTGCCATTTTTTCTTAAATTAAATCTGTTAATACATTTGCTTACGATTAATCTACTACATTAAATTGCACATTCGAATTTATGAGCATTTTTTCATCGTTCGCATCTAAATCGGCAATTGCATATTTACCTACACTCGCAATCAACATTTCATCAAGAGCAGAAACCAAATTATCATAATTTGAATTATCAAGTGGTTTTATTACCACTACGGGAGTATTTGGACTTCCTTTTAATTCTTTTACTTTTTGGTCATATTCTTCCTGTGAAATCTGTAATCGAGTCTTTTGATCTTTAAGCTCATTTACCTGTGTCACTACCCTTATGTTTTTATCCATCAACAGTTTTCTTAATCCTGTAGCAGAAAAGTCTGTCTCTTTTAAGAAATTCGGGGTCTCGGGTTCAGGTATTCCAAGGAAATAGTAAATCTTATTGTCTGCTCCCAAATATATTGTGACAGCATCCGACTCTTTGGCTACATCGCCTTTGTCTTTCGGAGTGTCTTTTGCAGGCATCGCTATTTCCATAGTCTGAGGCTTACTTAATGTCGTGGCCAACATAAAGAAGGTCAGCAGCAGCATTATCATATCCACCATGGGTGTAAAATCCACCCGGGTGTCAAACTTCTTGCCTTCGCCTTTTCTTCTTTTGCCTTCTGTATCACCTTGCATCATACGCTTTTATTCGTTTTTATTGTTATAATATCATTTTCTATGCCGAATTGTGTTTTCGGACACAAAAACTGTAACACTGTTTAATCACCCGTAGGTGTTGTCGAAACTTCACGGAGTGAAGTAATCAAGTTATATCGGTTTTCCTTCAAGTCTTGAAGTGAGCTCATCACGTCTTTAATCGCGGTATAAGGAGTTTTAGAGTCAGCTTTGATGGCTATGACCATGTCTTTTCCTTTTACTTCCCGAGCGGCCAAAACCCAACCTTTGAATTGATTATCAGTTGAATCTGTAGGTATTCCAAGCAGTTTCAATTCTTCATTTTTTTGCTCATCGTCTAAAGCCATGAATTGTTTGAAAGCTTGTATCGGAGTACCGAAAGATGTTGCAATACTGAAATCATATTTTTCTTTATCCGTCAGTTGAATATTGTAATTTGATGCCATTCTCTCGAGAACTGCGATTCTATCATTTTGATTATCCAAATCGAGAAATACCTGTCCTTCCGGTGATATCAAGATGGACAGGACGTTCACTTCAGGAATTTTAATTTCTGAAACAGACATCGGAGTCGACACCGTTACGGGTTCAGGTTTCAAGAACGTAGAAGTCAACATGAAGAAAGTGAGCAACAATACCATCACGTCACTCATCGGGGTCATGTCAATCCACGTGTCTTTCTTTTTTACTTGTATTTTTGGCATTTTGTCTTTTCTTTAAATTAATTACACGAATCAATAATATTAGTAAACGAGTTTTTCTTGAAAACGGGCAAACAGCATTTATATTAGAATGTGTTCACGCTATCGTTTAACCTTATGTAGAAATTCAAGTTTTTAATTACTTTGATTTCTTACAATCAGATTCTCAATTAATGTCTAGATTGGAAAACACCAGTGATAGCAAATCCGATTTCGTCAATTGCGTAAGAGATATTGTCAATCTTAGCAGAGTAATAGTTGTAAGCGATAACAGCTAAAGCACCTCCCAAGATACCAAATCCTGTGTTTACAAGAGCCTCGGCAATACCAACTGAAAGTGCGGCTGAGTCAACTCCACCTCCACCGGATCCAAGAGCGGCAAACGCGCGAATCATACCCAATACCGTTCCGAACAGACCGGTTAATACGGACAGGTTGGTAAATGTAGCAAGTACAGGCATGTTTTGGTTCATGGTAGGCATTTCCAATGCAGTTGCTTGCTCGATTGTAGTGTTAATAGCAGCTAATTTTTGCTCTTTCAGCAGTCCGGTAGTGTCATTCGCCATTTGTTCATACGTTTTTAGTCCTGCATCAACTACAGCAGCTACTGAACCTTTTTGTTTTGCACAAAGTTCTTTTGCGCCTTGAATATCTTCAGCTTCAAGTTTTTGTTTTACATTTGCAACGAAGTTGTCAAGACTGCCTTTTCCGCGACATCTGTTCAAAGCGATGAAACGCTCAACACTTAAAACAATAACTGAAAGTAACCAGGTTACAAGGATAGGTACTACGAAACCTCCTTTATAGATTGTACCAAGCATGTTTCCTTGAAGCGGGTGGTTTTCAGGGTTATTGTCAATAAAGTTTGCCGGATTTCCAAATACGAAATTGTAAATGAGAAGAGCCGTAACAAAACTAGCAACAATTACCAACGCAGCAGATAATCCTTTTGATTGCTTTTTGATCTTTGTGGGTTGTTTTTCTTTAGCCATAATAGTGAAAATTTTGTGTGAAATCTTTTATCTCACGTTTGTTAATAAATTTAGATTTGAATTATTTGAAAATTATTTTTTTTGCTATTTTAATTCACTAGTGTCCGGTTGTTTAATTTTTTAATTCTCTGAAATTCCTTTCTATAAGTGATTTCAAGAGTATTTTTATATTTTTCGATTTGAATTTTTTCTTGAACTTTGCCTGAAATATAAATTTCAGA
>JAAYIT010000287.1 GCA_012523295.1 Porphyromonadaceae bacterium
GAAAAAACAAATATTCAAAAAGCAAGCAAAGTGCGTTCTACAAAAGGATTACTTACATTCGTATTTGGCAGAATTGCGGCAGCTTACATTAATCTGATTTATTAATTCAAACCCTGATTCGCATAAGAAATTAACATTTAACAGCCTCAACCAATGGGTAGAGCTAATATTTTATCCAAACCCGGCTATTAGAAAGGGTTACAGCAATACAGCAAATGATTCCTGATAGGGTAAGTAGTTACTTATTAAAATTGAAATAAAGTCAAGACCACCTTGATATTGTCCCGCGGACTATTTTTTTTGTAAATAGTTTTAAACACGTAAATTTTTAATGCCAACGCGAGTCCTGTTTCGGACTTCCATTTTTCATCCTTACATTCCATGAGGGATGTGTAAGAATGTCTCGGCATTAAAAAAACAAAAAACCATGATCAAAATGCTTAAAAAACATCTTCTCTTCACACTTTTGTTTCTTACATCGCTTTCATTCAGCCAAAACAAAATCATTGACATCTCCGGAAAATGGAGTTTTGAAATTGACAGAAACGATGTCGGAGTTACTGAAAAGTGGTATTCAAAGCAGCTTGTCGATAACATTTATCTCCCCGGCTCTATGGCTGAGAATAGAAAAGGAGATGATGTCACACTAAATACGCAATGGACCGCGAGTATTTATGACAGCACTTTTTTCTTCAATCCCCGCTTGGCAAAATTCAGAAAGCCTGAAAACTTAAAACTACCGTTTTGGCTCACACCCGTGAAATATTACGTTGGTCCGGCCTGGTATCAAAAGGAGGTCACCATTCCCGCAGATTGGAAAAACAGCCGTGTAGTATTATTCCTCGAACGTCCGCATACAGAGACACGCTTGTGGATTAATAACCGGGAAGTGGGAATGCAAAACTCACTGTCTGTGCCCCATCAGTTTGATATTTCCAACTTTCTGAAAAAAGGAAAAAATAAAATTACCTTATGTATAGACAATCGGACAAAAGAGATAGATGTTGGTAAAGATTCGCACAGCATCACTGATCAGACGCAGGGAAACTGGAACGGTGTAGTGGGAAAAATGGAACTTCGGGCATCGCCAAAAACCTATATCGAAGATATTCAAGTATATCCCGATTTGAAGCATAAGAAGGCAGCGGTAAAACTGAACATAATCGGATCCGGAACCGGTGTGATTTCATTGACTGCCGAAAGCTATAATTCCGATAAATCGCATACTGTTTCGGTATCAAAACCATTTAAATCAAATGACAGTTCACTGTCGGTTGAGGTTGATCTGCCTATGGGAAACGATTTTCTTACCTGGGATGAGTTTAACCCGAATCTGTATAAACTTACCGCCACCTTACAAACCAAAGAAGGAACGGATACCCGTGAAACACGTTTTGGGATGCGTGAAATCACTATTGATGGAAAATATTTCTTTGTCAATGGCAGAAAAACAATGATGCGCGGAACTGTCGAAAATTGCGTTTTCCCGCTTACAGGATATGCTCCAATGGACGTTGAATCTTGGGAACGCGTGTTCCGTATTTGCCGGAATTTCGGACTGAATCACATGCGTTTTCACTCGTATTGTCCGCCCGAAGCTGCAATGGAAGCGGCAGATTTAGTTGGATTTTACCTGCAGCCCGAAGGACCGACCTGGCCAAATCACGGATCTTCGCTTGGAGACGGTCGTCCGGTCGATAATTATCTGTGGGAAGAAGCACAAAAAATTGTGAAGCAATACGGGAACTATCCTTCGTTCACTATGTTTGCAATCGGGAATGAGCCTCGTGGGCGCTGGGTGGCATGGGTTTCAAAATTTGTCAACTATTGGAAAGATAAAGATCCCCGACGAGTTTATACGGGCGCATCGGTCGGCGGTAGTTGGGCGTGGCAACCTGCCAATCAGTTTCACGTGAAAGCCGGAGCACGCGGGTTGGATTGGGGGAGAAGGCCGGAATCCTATTCCAATTTTTTGAACAGAATAGATACGGTACGTCAACCATTTGTGTCGCATGAAACAGGGCAATGGTGTGTTTTCCCGGATTTTACTGAGATAAAAAAATACACCGGAGTGATGAGAGCGCGAAATTTTGAACTTTTCCGAGAAGACCTGAATGATCGCGGGATGGGCGACCAGGCGACTGACTTTATGATGGCCTCCGGGAAATTACAAGCGTTGAGCTACAAGCACGAAATTGAACGCACCTTCCGTACACCCGGATATGCTGGTTTTCAGCTGCTCTCGCTGAATGATTATTCCGGACAGGGAACCGCTTTAGTCGGCTTATTGAATGCATTTTGGGAAGAAAAAGGGTATATCAATGCGGAAGAATTCAGGAAATTTTGTTCTCCGACAGTTCTTTTGTCCAAAATGGATCGATTTGTTTTCAAAAATAATGAAACTTTTAAAGCTGAAATTGAAATCTCACATTTTGGTAAAAATATTTTGAAAAATAAACAAACCGAATGGACAATAAAAGACAAGTACGGGAAATTAATTGCGAAAGGAAATTTACAACCGAAAGATATTCAGATTGGTGAATGCCAGCAACTTGGCGAGGTTACATTGCCGTTGGGATTTGCAGAGAAAGCCGGAAAATATAATTTTGAAATACGATTAAAAGAAACGGATACTTCAAATAACTGGGATTTTTGGATTTATCCCAATACGCTCCCGCAAGTTGATACAACAGCAATTTACATTGCGAAAAATTTGGATGAAAAAGCCGTTTCGGTATTGAAAAATGGCGGTTCGGTTCTTTTGCAGTTGGCAGGAAAAGTGACTCAAGGAAAGGATGTTGTTCAGCATTTTGCACCTGTGTTTTGGAATACATCTTGGTTCAAAATGAGGCCTCCGCATACCACTGGGATTTTAATTAACGATTTCCACCCTGTATTCAGCGATTTTCCGACCGATTATTACTCCAATCTTCAATGGTGGGAATTGGCAAATCGTGCCGATGTGATGGAATTGGCAGATTTCCCGAAGGCTTTTCGACCGATTGTTCAACCGATTGACACCTGGTTTATCAACAGGCGGTTAGCCATGCTTTTCGAAGCAAAAGTTGGTGAAGGAAAAATAATTGTAACCAGTGCGGATATTGATACAGATTTGGAGAAAAGATTTGTTGCCCGCCAATTACGCCATTCGATTTTGAAATATATGAATTCGAATCTCTTTTTACCTGAAAGTGAAGTAACTTTGGATGTAATCGACAACCTCACTAAGAAACGTGGAGAATGGCTCGATATGTCAATTACGAGAGATGCGCCGGATGAATTGAAACCGAATATCAGGTAAAAAAGTAAAAAACGATACAAAAACACAACTATTCGCATTAAACATCATACAAAAGGAGTTATCATGAGAAAGACTTTTTTATTATTATTATATGTTTTGTTCGCGTTATTCTTTTCAGTAAACGCTTCTGAAACTTCCTGGCCAGAAATTACGACCGAATCCAAACCATGGACCCGCTGGTGGTGGCTTGGAAGCGCGGTGGATAAGGATAATTTGACGTACAATATTACTGAGTTGGGCAATGCCGGAATCGGAGGTACTGAAATTACGCCTATATACGGAGTTCAGAATGGGGATGATAAATACATCGATTATTTGTCGCCAAAGTGGATGAGCATGCTGGCGCATACGAAGGCTGTATCTGAACGAATGGGGATGAAGGTAGATATGAATACCGGTACAGGATGGCCGTTCGGAGGTCCTGAAGTGACGATAGAAGACGCGGCTACAAAAGCGTTTTTTCAGGAATACGCGGTAAAAGGAGGTGAAAATGTTTCGTTGAAAATCGAAGTTAAGGATGCCAGACAGAAAAATACCGCTTACTTATCCCGGTTCATGGCCTATTCAAATAAAGGGAATAAACTTGATTTGACACACTTGGTAACCAAAGATGGAGATTTCAACTGGAAAGCCCCGAAAGGAGAATGGAAATTAATCGCGCTTTTTGTCGGAAAAACATTTCAGGAAGTAAAACGTTCCGCACCGGGCGCTCACGGCTATGTGATGGATCATTTTAGCAAAAGTGCTGTGAGAAATTACCTGAATAAGTTTGACAAAGCTTTTGCTCGAGAAGGGACAAGTTTCCCCGGCAGTTTCTTCAATGATTCTTATGAAGTTTATAATGCGGACTGGACTCCCGCACTGCTCGATGTGTTCGAAAAAAACAGAGGATACAAACTCGAATTATACTTCCCTGAACTTCTCGCGAAAGGCGAAACTGATATTTCATGCCGTGTTGTTTCTGATTATCGTGAGACACTGGGTGAAATGCTACTGGCTGATTTCACGGAACAATGGACAAGCTGGGCTAATTCTCACGGTGCGATTACCAGAAATCAGGCACACGGATCGCCTGCAAATATTATAGATCTTTACGCTGCTGTTGATATTCCTGAGTGCGAAATTTTCGGCATATCCGATTTCGATATTCCCGGCTTAAGATACGATCCGCTGCGAAAAAAGAATGATGGAGATCCCGTAACCCTGAAAATGGCAAGCTCGGCAGCTCACATTGCCGGGAAAAAATACACCTCTTCTGAAACTTTTACATGGTTGACAGAGCACTTCAGAACCTCACTCTCTCAATGTAAACCCGAAATCGATCAGGTTTTCACCTCCGGAGTGAATCATGTGTTTTTCCACGGTACGCCTTACTCGCCGAAAGAAGCTGATTGGCCCGGATGGCTTTTCTATGCTTCGATAAACATGTCGCCGACTAATTCCATCTGGAAAGATGCTCCGGCTTTTTACTCCTACATCACTCGCGTACAGTCGTTTTTGCAATACGGTGAACCTGACAACGATTTGTTGGTTTATTTTCCTGTTTATGATATTTGGTATGAGCAGCAGGGCAACCATTATTTCGCTTTCGGAATCCACGGACTGCGTGGAAGATTGCCTAAATTCTACTCTACGGTAGAAAAAATTCGAGAAAGCGGGCGAGATGTGGATTATATCTCGGATAAATTCATTCTTTCTGCTTCAGTAGAAAACGGTTTGATAAAAACAAGTGGAGGTACATCTTACAAAGCGCTGGTAATGCCTGCGACAAGATTTCTTCCTTTAGAAACTGCTCAGAAATTAGCTGACTTAGCGAAGCAGGGAGCCAAAATTATTTTTATTGAAAAATATCCCGAAGGAGTACCCGGATTAAAAAATTACGCGAAACGCGAGAAAAACCTCAAAAAAGTTTTCGGGAAAATGCCAAAAACCGACTTCAAACAGTCTAAAGTAAATCAATTTGGGAAAGGCTCGATTATCACCGGGAATAATTATGATGAAATCCTGTCGTTAGCAGGAATTGAAGGTGAGAAATTTTCCAATGAATTCAAAGGACAATATATACGCCGGAAAAACGAAACCGGTCATCACTATTTTTTGACTTTGCTCACCAATAATCCGATAAAAACATGGGTTCCAATAGCGGTTGACTCTAAATCGGCCATGTTTTTTGACCCGATAACAGAAAAATCCGGTAAAGCCGCGCTACGTAAAAACAATGGAAAAACGGAAGTATATATGGAGCTTGAACCCGGACAATCTATTATTCTAAAGACATTTTCCGATAAAGATGTCGATGTGAACAAATGGAATTATTATGAAAAAAACAATCAGAAAATTGAACTGAAAGACAATTGGGAAATCACATTTGTGCAGAGTGAACCTGCTATTTCGGGGATTTTTAAGACCGGAAAATTAATTTCATGGACAGACCTCAACCACGAAAACGCGACTAAGAACATGGGAACTACGCGTTACAGTACGAAGTTCACTGTAAATGACTTATCGTCAGATGAATATCAACTTCATTTGGGCGATGTTAGAGAAAGCGCCCGTGTATTCTTAAACGGAAAAGAGGTTTCTACATTGTTTTCCGTTCCCTACAAGACGAATATCGGGAAATTCCTGAAAACAGGCGAAAATCAGTTAGAAGTTGACGTGACAAATCTGCCTGCCAACCGCATTTCAGACTATGACAAGCGAGGTGTAGAATGGCGTATATTCAACGAAATCAACTTTGTGGATCTAAACTACAAGAAGACTCTTTACGATAAGTGGGAAACCTCACCTTCTGGATTGTTGGGTCCCGTGGTAATTCAAGGATTGAATGTCGTTGCGGTAAGATAGTTAACCTGTAAGTATTGCTTATATTGTTCTTTTTTTAATGCTTGAAAAGTCATGCTCTAAGGAATTGATTGGAGGACTTTTCCTAAAAAATTTTTACAATGAAAAATCTTCGAATTTTCTCATTTTTACTCGTTTTTTGTTTTAGCGGTGTCACGCTTTTTTCGCAAATGAAGAAAGATCCGAGTCGATTTTTTGATCCGGCAAAGTTAACAGAAGTCGGAACATATTATTATCCCGAACATTGGGATGAATCGCAATGGAAGCGTGATTTTATCAAGATGAAAGAGTTAGGATTTGAGTTTGTCCACTTTGCAGAATTCGCGTGGGCAATGCTCGAGCCAAGTGAAGGAGTATATGATTTCGCGTGGTTGGACAAAGCAGTTGATCTGGCTTCAGAGCAGGGATTGAAAGTGATCATGTGTACTTCTACCGCCACGCCGCCGGTTTGGTTGGTGAGAAAACATCCGGATGTTCTTATCCGGCATGAAAACGGCACGAAAATGGATCACGGAGCACGCCAGCATCCATCTTTTTCAAACATTTTTTATAGAGAATACGCTATGAAAATGATTGAAAAATTGGCACAACATTACGGTAAAGATAAAAGAATAATGGGTTGGCAATTGGATAACGAGCCGCGTCCGCATTTCGATTTCGGAGAAGATGCACATAACCGTTTTCGCGAATGGCTGAAACGAAAATACAGCTCTATCGATGCATTAAATACAGCCTGGGGTACGAGATTTTGGAGTCAGATTTATTCCGATTTCTCTGAGATAAATATTCCCAGACTTTCTCAAATGTTTATGAATTCTCATCAAATCCTCGATTATCAGCGTTTTGCAACAGAAGAAACGATCTCATTCCTCAACGAGCAAACAAGAACCATACGCAAGCACACAATTCCGGAACAGTGGATTACAACCAATTTGATTCCGGAGTACTCGGATGGTCATTTGCGATATATCGATCAACTCGACTTCCATTCCTACACGCGCTATATGGTTTTCGGAGAGCGATTTGGTATGGGTGAGAAAGGGTATCGATTGGGGCATGTAGAGCGAATAGCGAAAGCGAATGATTTTTTCAGAACGGTGGATGGCGTTTATGGTGTGATGGAGCTTCAGCCCGGTCAGGTGAATTGGGGGAGAATCAATCCGCAACCTTATCCCGGAGCTGTGCGGCTTTGGCTGTGGCATGTCTTTGCCGGAGGAAGCAAGTTTACTTGTACGTATCGTTTCCGTCAGCCGATTTACGGAACAGAACTTTATCACTACGGAATTGTAGGCCCTGACGGAGTTACAACCTCAAATGGCGGTCTCGAATTTGTACGGTTCATCAACGAAATCAAAACACTTCGTAAAGCGTACAACCCTTCCGTTTCTAATCCAAAAGAGTATGAAAACAGACGGACAGCGATTCTCTACAATCATGAAAATACCTGGGAGATGGAGCGAAATCGTCAAACGACTGAATGGAACACCGAAAGGCACGTAGATAAGTATTACAACGCCTTGAAGAGCTTTGGCGCACCGGTTGATTTTATAGACGAGCGAAACGATTTTTCAGTGTATAATGTGATGTTGGCTCCAGCGTACCAAATGATTGACGATGCCCTTGTCGCTCGTTGGAGAGATTATGTGGAGAAGGGTGGAAATCTTGTTCTGACTGCGCGTACGGGGCATAAAAACAGAATGGGGCAACTTTTTGAAACACAGTTTGCCGAGAAAATCTTCTCTTTAATAGGAGCCAAATTGGATTTTTACGATTTACTTCTTCCGCATCATCCTGACAATGTGAAATTTGAGGGAAAAAATTACTCCTGGACTTCGTGGGGTGAAGTTTTTGTTCCGGAAAGAAACACAGAAACTTGGGCTGCTTACGAAGGCGATTTTTATGCGGGAAGACCGGCGGTTATTCACCGAAAATTGGGGAAAGGATCTGTGACTTACGTAGGTGTGGATTCTAAGGATGGAAATTTGGAGAAAGAAGTACTAAAGAAATTATATAAAAAGTTGAATATCTCGCTTCTTGATTTACCGGAAGGACTTCACATTGAATATCGTGATGGATTTGGTATTGCCGTGAATTATGGTGAAAAAGCTTATGTGCTACCGATTTCTGATAAATCCGAATTCATTGTCGGAGGTAAGTCGATCCCAAAAGCCGGAGTTTCTGTCTGGAATGAAAAAAAATAAAATACTCAATAGTATTTTACTAAACTTTCGCAAAATCTATCTGAAAGTCTCAAAAGGCTTGCTAACGAGTGACCTCGTCCGGCGAGCCAAAAAATCAGAGAGAACGGCGTAAAGAATCGTCCTTGTTTGAGCCTTTAAATAGTTTTCAAAAACCGATACACTTGGGGCGAGTTTGGACGATTTAGCTGTTCGAACGCCAATTTTTTGAGTGAGGCGGGCGGAGTCTTGACTTTTTTTGCTTCGTTTTTTGTGTTAAGTGGTACATCCCGATTCTTTATCGGGAACAAAAAATGAAGTGGGGTTTGGGGCAAAGC
>JAAYIT010000288.1 GCA_012523295.1 Porphyromonadaceae bacterium
ATAGAAAAAACAAATATTCAAAAAGCAAGCAAAGTGCGTTCTACAAAAGGATTACTTACATTCGTATTTGGCAGAATTGCGGCTGCTTACATTAATTTGATTTATTAATTCAAACCCTGATTCGCATATTTAATGAACTGTTAGGCTTTTTATGTCGGAAGAAATCATTACATCCAATCATTGGCTTGTCATTACCAATCCCACAGCAGGCAAAAGAAGGTTCAAGGAACAGAGTAAATACATCTGTTCCGAGCTTGAAAAAGCCCAAGTACCCTACATTTTCAAAGTAACGGAATATTCAGGTCATGCCATAGAAATTGCAAGATATTACGCAAGGAGAAACTGCTTAAACTTCATGATTCTTGGTGGAGATGGTTCTGTAAGTGAGGTAATTAATGGAATTTTTGCTGCTGAACCGGAAAATTCTTCCGAGATAAGGATTGCGATTTTCCCGCGAGGCACAGGGAATGACTGGGGGCGATTTTGGAAGTTGAAAAAGAATGACAGAGAGTCGTTGAAAGTATTTTTCAAAGGAAAAACAAAGTTAATCGATATCGGACAAATAGAGTATCAGAATAAAAATTCCGAACAAAATTTCTACTATTTTATAAATTCTGTTGGCTTCGGGTTAGATGCGGAAGTAGTCGATCTGACCCATCGGCTGAAAAAATACTTGGGAAGTTTTTCGTTGCTCTATACTATAGCACTTTTATTGGCAGTTTTTCGTTATAAAACTACAAATTCTACCCTAGAAATCAATGATAAATCATACCCTTTGAGACTTTTCACCATGAATATCGCGAATGGTCCGTACACAGGTGGAGGCATAAAGCAGAACCCGTTTGCTCTACCATACGATGGAGTTTTCGATATGATGATTGCCGAAAAACCGAGTTTCAAAGATATAATCACTGCCCTGCCTTTGATTTTCAACGGTAGTTTGACCAAACATCCGGTTATCAAAACACTTCAGACAAAAGAAATTCTGATTCAAGTGGAAAAAGAAATTAAAGTCGAAGCTGACGGAATCATTGTTCCTAATGCCCACAATTGCAGAGTTTCGATACTTCCGGAAGCGATCAGAATGATTGTGCCGTAATTCTTAAATCAAAAAAGCACCCCTAATTTCACCAACGCATTATAAACTCCATCTTCATCAACTGAGTCTGTAACATAATCAGCAACAGCCTTAACATCATCGGCTGCATTTCCCATCACTACGCCAATTCCGGCATGTTTTAACATGGGAATGTCATTTCCGCCATCACCAATAGCCATTGTTTCTTCTAATTTTATTCCGAAATTCTCAATCAACTTATCAATTCCAACTGCTTTGCTGCTTCCTTTCGGAACAAAATCGGTAAAAGCCGGATGCCACCTAAGCGACTCACAATCCGGGATATACGGTAAAACTTCCTTTTCTTGCTCAACGGTCAAAAAAGAAACTATTTGATATATATTGTTATTCAGCGATTCTTCAAAAGGTCGAATTTCCAGTCCGGGGAATAACTTCATTTTCAAAACCTCCTCTACGATCTCGTTCTTGAAGTTGATAAACAACCCGTTGTCATCCATTACCAAGCAGGGAAAAGGATTCGTTTCCTGCATTTTGATGATCGTTCTAATATCTTTTTCTGAAACACACTGTTTGAAAATAGGATTTCGATCACCTAACAAACACAAGCTGCCATTTATGGTAATATATCCATCAAAAACCAATCCCTCCATATCAGGAATTGACAAAATATGCCTCCCTGTGGCCAAAAAAACTTTTACTCCTTTTTCTCTTAGTTTCCAAATTGCTTTTTTGGAAGATGCAGGAATTCTATGCGTTTTGAAACTCACTAATGTACCATCTACATCAAAAAAAACTGCTTTTATCATATTTTTAAAAAATAAAAAATCGAGAAAACCACTTTAATTTTTCCCGAAAAATGCGAAACAAAAACAACACTTAATTACCATTAAAGCTTATCTTCTCCAGTTATCTGTATTTCGTCCTATCTTGAACGAAACCCCCACCCTCACACCTGCATCAACCAGTCTTTTTGCTTTTTCGTTGAAATCGATCGGAAGAATAGAGTGGGTTTTAAGATATGGATTTGCAAAAATTCCAAATCCGATAGGTGATTCTATTTTCACACCGGCACCAAAATATGCTCCAATACCTTGTTCCTCCCAGACATCCAACAAGATTCCGGTGTTTACAAACCCGTATTTTAGAAACGAAAGACGCAGGCCGACCGGAATATTTATATAATTTTCATCATAATATTTTGGTTCTTGCTGTTCTGAAGCCGGATTATTATTCGTCTCGGCAAAACTCTGCAAGCTGTAATTCACACCCGTTTCAAATTCTATCCAATCCGAAACAGGATACCAGTAATCGGCAGAAAATGACATAAATCCACGCCCCTTTATAGCCGTATAGTCGGGGTTTAGAGACGACGATTGCATCAGCATATTGCTGTTAAGCGCAGAGAATGTAAATCCGAGAGTTCCTTTTTCCTGTGCTGAAACATGCAAAAAACTCAACTCGAAAAAAAGTAAAATGAACGATATTATTTTATTCATTTTTGGCTAATTTCAAATTATCGTCAAAATTAATCAATTAGGCTTGAATACACAAAAAATTGATAGCATCATAATGAAAAATATATCTGTTAAAACAAAAAAAACAACAAAATACACTTTACGGCACACATATAAATTCGTATCTTTGCAACTTGAAAATCATTTTTAATTGAATAAATAATAATTGAAAATAAAATTATGATTCACTTCTTTCAAACCGCCGACAAGCACATTTTCGCCGTGCAGTCCGACTCACAACTTAATAACGAAGTAATTAACAAATTTAACTGGCTTTTGGGTGGAGCTGAAAAGTTAGACACCACCGAAATAAAAGGAGTTTTTATCGGACCGCGAAGGGAAATGATATCTCCCTGGAGTACCAATGCTGTTGATATTACACTTACAATGGGGATTGAAGGTATTCAGCGGATGGAAGAATATATTCCGGCAGATCCGGAAAATCCAGATGGAGCTTACGATCCTATGCTGCAACGAATTTACCAACAACTTGACCAAGATATTTTCACTATTGACAAGACACCCGAACCAATTATTGAAATTGATGATATTGCGTCCTATAACGAATCGGAAGGACTTGCACTGAGCGAAGATGAAATCGAATACCTGAATGATATTTCTGTAAAATTGGGCAGAAAACTCACCGATAGTGAAGTTTTCGGGTTTTCTCAAGTGAATTCTGAACATTGCCGTCATAAGATTTTCAACGGACAATTCATAATCGACGGAGAAGAAAAAGAGATGACTCTTTTCCAGCTTATCAAGCAAACATCCAAAGACAATCCGAACGATTTGGTATCTGCTTATAAAGACAACGTAGCTTTTAATCAAGGACCTGTTATCGAGCAGTTCGCACCAAAATCGGAAAACAAACCTGATTTTTTCGGGACAAAAGAGATAGAAACTGTGCTTTCGCTTAAAGCCGAAACACATAATTTTCCTACAACGGTAGAGCCTTTCAATGGCGCTGCAACAGGCACCGGAGGCGAAATCCGTGATCGTTTAGGCGGTGGAAAAGGAAGTTTACCGCTTGCAGGCACCGCTGTGTATATGACAAGCTATCCGGATGAAAAATCGGCAAATCGTCCTTGGCTTTACCAAACTCCCGAGCAGGTTCTGCTTAAAGCTTCCAACGGCGCTTCTGATTTTGGAAACAAATACGGCCAACCGCTGATTTGTGGGTCGTTACTCACTTTCGAACATGAAGAAAACGACAAAAAATTCGGCTATGATAAAGTGATCATGCTTGCCGGAGGTGTTGGTTTTGCAAACAAACGAGATTCAATCAAAGGAACTCCCGAACCGGGGGAAAAAGTGGTTGTTCTTGGTGGTGATAATTATCGAATCGGAATGGGTGGCGGAGCTGTATCGTCAGTAGATACCGGGAAATTTGGAAGCGCGATTGAATTAAACGCCGTACAGCGTTCGAACGCGGAAATGCAAAAACGGGCAGCTAATGTGATACGTGCTCTGGCAGAAAGTGATGACAATCCAATCGTTTCAATCCATGATCATGGAGCGGGAGGTCACTTAAATTGCCTTTCGGAATTGGTCGAAACCACCGGCGGAGTGATTGAGATAGAGAAACTACCGATTGGCGACCCGACTTTAAGCGCTAAAGAAATTATCGGCAACGAGAGTCAGGAGCGAATGGGATTGCTATTAAAGGAAAAAGATTTGGAGCGTGTGCAAAAAATCGCGGAACGTGAGCGCTCTCCAATGTACGTTGTGGGAGAAACTACCGGTGACATGCAGTTTGTTTTCAAAAACAAAGAAGGAGAAAAACCAATCGATTTGCAACTTGAATACTTAATTGGTAAACCGCCAAAAACGGTAATGATTGATGAAACAATCAAGGAAAGCTATTCGGATGTGGAAATTGATGATGAAAAACTGCTGGAATATTTACAAAATGTGCTTCGGATGGAATCTGTGGCATGTAAAGATTGGTTGACAAATAAAGTTGACCGTTCGGTTACCGGTAAAATTGCCAAACAACAAACCGTCGGTGAAATCCAGCTTCCGTTAAGCAATTTGGGAGTAGTAGCGCTTGATTATCGTGGAAAGGCCGGAGTTGCTACTTCAATCGGACATGCTCCGCAAGTAGCGATGATTGATCCGGCAGCAGGATCGGTAATGGCTGTAGCAGAAGCGCTTACAAATATTGTTTGGGCTCCGCTGAAAAAGGGATTAGATAGCGTTTCGCTCTCTGCCAACTGGATGTGGCCATGTAAAAATCCTGGTGAAGATGCTCGTTTGTACCGAGCTGTAGAAGCTTGCAGCGAGTTTGCAAGCGCTATCGGAATTAATATCCCCACCGGAAAAGACAGCCTCTCAATGACTCAGAAATACCCTGACGGAACAAAAGTTTTTGCACCGGGTACAGTGATTATTTCTGCCGGAGCAGAAGTAAGTGACGTGAGAAAGGTAGTGGATCCGGTGATTGTAAACGACACAAACACACAACTTTATTATATCGATTTTTCATTTGATACGCACAAACTCGGTGGATCTGTCTTAGCCCAAACAATGAATAAAATCGGCTCTGACGCTCCTACGGTGAAAGATTCAGAATATTTCAAAGCAGCATTTGACTCCATTCAGGAGTTGATTGACAAGAACTTAATTCTTGCCGGACATGATATTTCTGAAGGCGGAATGATTACCGCGTTGCTTGAAATGTGTTTCGCGAATAGTGCCGGCGGACTAAAAATTAATTTAGATTCAATTGCCGAAAAATCATTGACAACGCTGCTTTTCGCTGAGAATCCGGGAGTTATCATTCAAGTGAAAGACAAAGTTGCTGTAGAAAAAGCACTTAAATCAAACGGAATTGGTTTTGCCCAAATTGGAAAACCGATAGCAGAAAGACGTTTGGAAATCCACAAGAAAAAAACTGCTTTCTCTTTCTCAATCAATGAATTAAGAGATGTTTGGTATGAAACTTCGTATCAATTCGAAGTGAAACAAAGCGGTGAGCAAAAAGCGAAAGAGCGATTTGAAAACTACAAAAAACAACCATTAGAATTCAAGTTTCCGGAACATTTCAACGGAAAGTTATCGCGATACAATCTTTCGCAAGACCGGAAACCAAGTGGAATAAAAGCCGCGATAATCCGTGACAAAGGGACAAACGGCGACCGTGAAATGGCATATGCCATGTACTTGGCAGGTTTTGATGTGAAAGATGTTCACATGACCGATCTCGCTTCAGGACGTGAAACACTTGAAGATATGAACTTTATCGTGTTCTGCGGCGGATTTTCAAACTCCGATGTTTTTGGCTCTGCAAAAGGCTGGGCAGGCGGTATTCTTTACAATGAAAATGCAAAAAAAGCGATACGAAACTACTTCAAACGCACAGATACATTAAGTTTAGGAGTTTGCAACGGGTGCCAACTGCTTACTGAACTGAATCTGATTAATCCGGAGCACGACAAACAGTCAAAAATGCTTCATAACGACTCGGGTAAATTCGAAAGTGAGTTCATTACGTTACAAATACCTGAAAATAATTCGGTGATGTTTGGTTCGCTCGCTGGAAGCAAATTAGGTGTTTGGACGGCTCATGGACAAGGAAAATTCCACTTGCCAATGGGAGAAAAAGCTTACAATGTCGTCGCGAAATACAACTACAATGAATATCCCGCCAATCCAAACGGATCTGATTTTTCTGTTGCCGGGATTAGCTCCTCAGATGGTCGTCATTTGGTTATGATGCCGCACTTGGAACGTGCCATATTCCCATGGCAATGTGCAAATTATCCGGAAGATCGAATTCATTCTGATGAAATCACACCTTGGGTAGAAGCGTTTGTAAATGCGAAGAAATGGGTGGAAAATAAATAATATCTTTATTTGAAAAAAGATTCTCTAAAAAAGTTTGCCTACATGTCCATTGCAGCTGCTGTAGTTACAATCGGACTAAAATTTTACGCCTATATCATTACAGGCTCAATGGGTCTTTTATCCGATGCGCTGGAATCGTGTGTCAATCTGTTAGCTGCAATAGTAGCCCTGATAATGATTCATATTTCAGAAAAACCGGCTGACGAAAAGCATGAATTCGGGCATACAAAAGCTGAATATTTCTCAAGTGCAATAGAAGGCGCGCTGATTTTAATTGCCGCATTCAGTATTATCTGGTCTGCGGCTCCGAAGTTAATCTCACCCCAACCTATTGAAAATGTCGGGTTGGGGCTGGGAATTTCGTTAGTTGCTTCGTTGATAAATTTAGCCACTGCCACCGTTCTGATACGAAATGGGAAAAAGCGTAATTCGCTATTGTTAGAAGCTGACGGTAAACATTTGATGACCGATGTATGGACTTCTGCAGGGGTGATTTTCGCTATCGGATTAGTCAAATTAACGGGATGGCTCATTCTCGACCCGATTATTGCCATTTTAGTTGCACTGAACATCGTTTTAACCGGGTATCAACTAATTAGACGTTCCGCAAATGGATTAATGGATGTTTCAATTTCGCCCGAAGATCTGAAAATTGTTACCGACTACTTGGACAACTTAAAAACTGAAAAAATTGATTATCACTCGCTAATGACTCGCCAGGCCGGGCAGCGTAAATTCATTTCCCTACATTTACTCGTTCCCGGTGCTTGGAGTGTTCAAAAAGGTCACGATTTTGCAGATGAAGTAGAGGAAACTATCGAAAACATGTTTTCAGAATTAGTTACTGTCTCCACCCACATTGAGCCAATCGAAGATCCAATTTCATTACGCGACATAACTATTGACAGAGAAAAACTCTGATTTTCTTACACTTAGAAGAAAAACCTTCCTATGTGCAATAGAATTCGCAAAACAAGAATCGCTAATTTTGTGAATTTATTTCGCTATTTTCTCAAGCCATTTTACCATCGAAAACATAGCTATCATTGACAACAGGCAAACTATAACAAAAACAGTCCAAGTGATAGAAATTGAAATATTTTTATACATCATAGCTCCTAAAATCAATGAAAAATTACCAACAGCAGTTGCTCCGAGCCAGGCGCCTTGCATCAATCCTTGCAAATGTACAGGAGCAACTTTGGAAACAAAAGACAAACCAAGCGGGGAGATAAAGAGTTCAGCTATGGTGAGGATAAAATAGGTGGCAAATAATAGCCAAGGAGTCACTTGAGCGTCAAAAGACAAGCCACCCATTGCTTTTACTTCGTCTAACTTCGGTAATCCTATTGAGCCAACAGCCATCAAAACAAACGCCGTCGCAGCAATTCCCATTCCAATTCCAATTTTTTTAGGAGTCGATGGTTCTTTGCCTCGTTTTGCAAGCCTTGAAAAGTAAAGCATCACTACCGGTGTGAAAAGAACGACAATGATCGGATTGATAGTTTGGAAAATCTCAGCTGATAAATTCCAGTTGAATAATTTCAATTGTGTATAATCCTTAGCAAAATAGGTCAGCGTAAGACCGTTTTGGTGGAATGAAAACCAGAAGAAAATAACTACTCCAAACACCGCGAACAAAGCTAAAATACGTTGTTTAATCTCTTTCGCATCTTGTGAAATTTGTTCTTTAGACATTTCGGGACGATCTTGCGAAACAAGAGCTTTTTTGTCAGGCAATTTGTTCTTGTAAATATAGAAGATCACGATAGATATCGCCATTGCGATAATCGCAACCGAAAACGCATAATGAAAACCGGTATTAAACGCATTTAGATAGTTATTTGCAAAAGTAGAAATATCTACCGGAACACCTCCTGAAACCTGTGTCGCAAGTTCAGTAAAACGGCCATTTAACACATCCTCCGACATGTTCCCGTTTTTATAATCCCAGCATAACTCCGGCAATACGGAATTATAGGCAAATCCTTGCGCTTTGACAAACCAATTTCGTACCCAAACAGCAACTATCGGAGCGAAAATAGCGCCAATATTGATAAACATATAGAAAATCTGAAAACCGGCATCGCGATGCTTTCCGTACTTTTCATTATCATACATTTGACCTACAAGAGCTTGCAGATTTCCTTTAAAAAGTCCATTCCCAAAAGCGATAACTAACAGCGCCGCCAAAGCAATCCATTTCGACACAATCAATGAAGGCATTGCCAGAAACAAATACCCTAAACTCATGATTATCAGACCTGTAATTATTGTCCCTTTATAATGACTTGTCTTATCGGCAATGTATCCGCCAACAAGTGCTAATATGTATATGGCTCCGTAGAAAACAGAATAAATACTTCCGGCATCGGTTTCTGAAAGTCCGAATTTTGACATTAGAAACAATGTCAGAATTGCCATCATGGTATAAAAACCAAACCGCTCTCCCATGTTTGCCAGAGCAGCCGGGATTAGTCCTTTTGGATGATTTTTGAACATATTTTTTAAGTAGAATAAGTTTATAAAATTATATAAAGCTGCAAATATAATGAATAATATTAAATTTTTATGATTATCCGCAATCATTCCTATTTGTTGCAACTTTGAATGGTTGCACCGCAACCATCCCGAAAATCGGGATGGTTACATATTTACGTCGTTAGACAACGGGACAAACCGACTTGAAGCGGTTAGTCCCAATCTAAAAAGACATTATTTAAGATTAGGAACAAAAACCGATAATCATTTATATTTTTAATGTTGTTCGGTAATGGTGAGTGAAGGTGAAGGAATGCTTTTCGTTTTTAGTGTAAAAAGTGAACTTTGAAAGTTTTTCAAGCTTCGCGCGCCAGCT
The DNA here is from genome assembly GCA_012523295.1 of Porphyromonadaceae bacterium. GTDB lineage: Bacteria > Bacteroidota > Bacteroidia > Bacteroidales > Paludibacteraceae > UPXZ01. Next base: position 9,299 of record JAAYIT010000288.1, read on the forward strand.
TTGGAGTATCTCTCACGTGTTTATTTGACCGACTTCTCAAGTCTTCTAATAATTGTAAACACTAAAACAGCTGAAACTAAGCATATTAGTGCAAATAATCCCCATAAAACCGGTAATTCAACTTTGTCCCACAAGAAACTTCCAAATACCAAGAACTTACTTCCAACAGCTGTTGTAAACAACCAACCACCCTGCATCAAGCCACGGAAACGTTTCGGAGATACTTTCGACACAAACGAAGCCCCCATCGGGCTTAAAAAAATCTCAGCTACCGTAAGCATAAAATAGGTGCTCATAAGCCAATAGGGAGAAACCCGGGCACTATCCGGAGTAATTAAACCTGCCAACTCTCGGGGAGATGAAAGTCCCAACGAGCTAATGATCAGAATAACAAACGCCAGTCCTGCTAAAACCAATCCAATGGCTATTTTTTGAGGAGCTGAAGGTTCAAGCCCGCGGTTGCTTAAAAAACCAAACAGCCTGATAATTACCGGCATAATGAGAAGTATGAAAATAGGATTAAAAGATTGGAAAACTTCCGGAGATATGCTATTTGATTCGGGTGAATTTTTAAGAAAATAGTAGCATACCAACCCAAAAGTTAATGACAATCCACCGCCAATAAATCTGTATCGAAGTGTGGATTTTCCCTGAAACATCAAAAAAGCCCCCACAATAACAAGGAGAACACATGATATTGACTTGAAATCAAAAAACAGTAACGTGAAAGGACTTACCTCCTTGACGGTATACTCGACAGCAAACTGTGTTAAAATCAATCCATTCTGATTGAAGGACATCCAGAAAAATATCGTGATCAAAAACAAGAAAATAAGTACAACTACATTCGAGCGTTCTTCATCGGTTGACATCAAGAAAATGTAAGCGATAAAGGCGACAAACAGTCCAAAAGCTAAGCTTAACCCAAATTTCCCGACCAGATCCAAACCGGGTATAAAATGAAAAATGAGAATGACAATCACTATGACGGAAACTGCCACTGTAGTAACTTTTCTTTGAAGAACGGGCTGTTTTATCTGAAACATTTCAATAAACTGCTTGGTCGTTTTGCTCACTTTGTTGTCTGGGAGATTCTTATTGAACACCAAAAACACAAACATAGAGGCAAGCATTGCCAACGCGGCAATAGCGAAAGCCCAGTTGAAACCTTGAGAAAACACGTCAATATATTGTTGCGCAAATTCGCTTAAATCAGCAATGGGTTGAGCACCGATATTGACTTTATTAACAAGTGACTGAAACGTGGATATATCCGACAATGTACCGTTTAGATATTGATGAGAAAGTGCAGCCAAGTTGCTGTCATAGCGAAAACCATGTTGGAAAAGCCACCAGTTTCTTATTCCTGTTGCAACGAAAGGAGCAACAAAGGCACCGATATTTACACCCATGTAAAAAAACAAAAAAGCGGTATCCCGCAATTTCGAGTACTCTTTGCCATCATACAATTGCCCCACAACGACTTGAAGATTACCTTTGAACAAGCCATTGCCAAGCGCTATGATCAGTAGAGCCAACATGGTGACTACAAAAGAAATGGAAGGAATAGCGATTAAAACATATCCGGCAATCATCATTACCTGCCCAATTAAAATCACAGATTTGTATTTTTTCAACAAATCAGCCGCTGCTCCTCCCAAAAGCGCTGTAGCATACACGCCAAAATAGAACCAACTGTAATAATCACCCGTCATGGCAACCGAAAGCCCAAACTTAGCCTGCATAAACAGCGACAATATCGCCATCATGGTATAAAAAGCAAATCGCTCTCCTAAATTGGTAGCAAATGCTACATAAATGCCTTTTGGATGGTTATTTAACATATAAAAAATAAAAAAACTCCGTGTTTCTCTAAATAGAAGCTATGGAGTATTTGTCAAGGTAATGTACGCGTAATCAGGGTCTGAAAAAAAGAACGATTTGTTGCTTTAATTTCATTGCTAAGTAATAGAAATTGATTATTGTTGTATTTTTGAGTGCTATTTTAAGCTGGATTTTCCTTTTTCTTGAGGGCGTTTAGCGGGCTAAATAACCGAAAGAAAAGGCGTAAGACACTCAAAACTTTCGCTTTTATTCTGGTCAAAACATATCTATCTGGCTTAATGTCAAAACGTTGAAAGCTACTCAGCAAACCCTGATTGTTTATAATCTACAGATTTTGAAAAAGTTTTGCAAAATTAATCATTTTTACTCAATTTTCTCTATCTTGGTTTTAAATTGTAGTCGTATAATCAATACGTTTGCTCGTCCTGCGCTATATGAATTCAGGGTTTTATCGCTTCCCACAATTTATCATCCTCGGGTACAGGTGCCGTAAGTGAAATTAATTCTTTGGAAACGGGATGAACAAACTCTATCGAGCGGGCATGCAAACTAATTCCTCCATTGGGATTGGAGCGGGGAGCGCCGTATTTCAAATCGCCCTTTATCGGGCATCCGATAGCGGACAGCTGGCAGCGAATCTGGTGATGACGACCCGTCTCTAACTGAATTTCAAGCAGGTAGTATCGATCTGATGCTCCAATTAATTTGTATGTCAATACAGCTTTCTTTGAATTAGGTTTCTCTGTGTCATACGCATATGATTTGTTTTGTTTTTGGTTTCGAACCAAGAAATGCTCCAATCTGCCTTCTGTTTCCTTTGGCTTGTTTTGCACTATTGCCCAGTATGTTTTTTTTATATCCTGAGTTCTAAACATATCATTCAAACGGGACAAGGCTTTACTTGTTCGAGCAAAAAGCACCACCCCGCTCACCGGCCTATCCAATCTGTGTGTAACACCAAGATAAACCTCACCCGGCTTATTGTATTTCTCCTTGATATATAATTTTACAATTTCCGAAAGCGGCTTATCACCCGTTTTATCACCTTGGACAAGCTCTGAAGATTTTTTGTTTATGGCAATGATGTGGTTATCTTCGTACAAAATATTCATTTCATTCTTGAAAACTTATTATTGTTACTAAACTTTCGCAAGCTTTATCTGATAGTCTCAAAAGATTTGCTAACGAGTGACCTCGTCCGGCGAGCCAAAAAATCAGAGAGAACGGCGTTAAGAATCGTCCTTGTTTGAGCCTGTAAATAGGTTTCAAAATCTGAAACACTTGGGGCGAGTTTGGACGATTTAGCCGTTTGAACGCCAATTTTTTGAGTGAGGCGGGCGGAGTCTTGACTTTTTTTGCTTCGTTTTTTGTGTCAAGACAAAAAATGAAGTGGGGTTTGGGGCAAAG
>JAAYIT010000289.1 GCA_012523295.1 Porphyromonadaceae bacterium
CGCATGCTTTGGTTCACGAGTTAAACACTCCTCTAACGCCCATGCTAGGTGCTGCCGATTTATTAGTTCAGAGAATAAAAGATGAGCCCTGCGCAAGCTTTGTGAAGAATTTAAATCAAGGTATACAAAGGTTGCATCAAAGAATTGACGAGTTGCTTGATATTGCAAGAGGCGATGTAGGGCTGTTAAAGCTTGATATAGAAGAAGTGGACCCTAATGAAATTGCTTATGAAGCAACTGATTACATGAAGTTAGAAGCTGCAAAATATGGGCATGAATTGTTAGTGGAAATCGAAGGAGCTCCACTTCCGATAATTTTGGCAGATAGAAAACGTTTGCACCAAATCTTTAATAATTTGCTTAACAATGCCATTAAATACTCCCCTGAGCCGGATAAAATTGTGTTAAAAGCTTTTTTAGACAATGACAACATTATATTTTCCGTTGCCGATAATGGGATAGGAATGGATGGGGAAACAATGAAATATGCTTTTGAATATTATTACTGTGAAAGGGAGAACCGAAAAGGCGGGCTTGGGCTTGGATTGGCTTTGTGTAAATTACTGGTTAATCAGCACGGTGGAGAGATAAACTTGGAAAGTAAAAAAGGGGTAGGTACCACCGTTCAATTTTCAATCCCAGTTAATAATAACTTTCGGATGGTAGCTTAGAAATTTAACTTATGAAGATTGTGATTGTTGAAGATGATAGCATCGTTGTCGATTACCTTACGAATGTAATTCGATTAGGGTGGCCGGAAGCTGTCGTGATGGCGTCCCATCTTGGGAATAAGGGTGTTCAATTGATATTAGACAATGAGCCGGATATCGTCATACTTGATTTGGGCCTCCCGGATATTAGTGGATTTGATGTATTGAAACAAGTACGTTTGTGTTCTGATGTACCCATTGTACTTTTAAGTGCCAGATCAACTGAGTACGATGTTGTTCAAGGCCTTAATCTCGGGGCAGATGAATATATCATAAAACCCTTTCGCAATCTTGAATTGCTGGCCCGTTTGCGCTGCTTGCTTAAGCGCCAAAAAAAGCCAATGGAAGATTTAACAATTACGTACGGTCCTTTTAAATTTGGGAGCACCATACGGGATTTCATTTTTAGAGAAAAAGAGATAAAGGTAACTGTTACAGAAGGTCAACTGCTGCATAAGCTGATGTGTAGCGAAGGCAGTGTTGTTACTACAACTGAACTCGCTCATGTTATTTGGGGTGACTTTTCAAGTGAAGGACTTGAAGGTATCAGGGTGTATATATATCGTTTACGACAGAAACTTGAAGACAATCCTAGCGATCCTAAAATCATCATAAACAAACCAGGTGTCGGTTACTATATGCTTGTGCCGTAGTATTGGCACATCGTTCACCATTTTTCAAGAGTTTGTAAGAGTCTAGTACATATTGATTTTTTTACAAACACCACACAACCAATACCTGTATTTCTAGATAAATCAACCACTTTTTATGTAACTAATTGTAACGCTTAGATACTGTTTTGCAACGCTTTATTGTTGTAATCTTCTTTTGCCGTAGCAAGCTGAATTGATTTGCAGTAGCGCAAATTCATGATGCTTCCAGCAAAAAAGAAGACGAGGTGATTAAAGTGTCAGCAAAAACCCCCAGAAGCACCATAGGGTTAAGGGTTTCAACCAAAAAGAAACTGGACATGAGCCGGGCTCCCGGACAGTGCTATGACGGTTTTCTATGTCAATTGGTTGAGATGTGGGAGGAAGTGCATGGCAACGGCAAGAACCTTAAATCTCCATCTTAATGC
>JAAYIT010000290.1 GCA_012523295.1 Porphyromonadaceae bacterium
GTAGAAAACACTTTAAGTGTAAAATTTAATTTTAAAGTGTTACTTTTGTAGATAGAATGACTTACAGAACACAGATTTTCACTTATATTTAACTAATTAACCACTCAATTAGAGATATGAAAGGAATAGTACTTGCCGGCGGATCCGGCACACGTTTATATCCAATTACGAAAGGAATCTCAAAGCAACTGATACCAATTTTTGACAAGCCAATGGTATATTATCCCATTTCCGCACTAATGCTTGCAGGGATTCGAGATATCCTAATCATCTCAACACCAAGCGACTTACCCGGTTTTCAACGTTTGCTTGGAGATGGATCCGACTACGGCGTAAATTTCGAATATGCCGAACAACCAAGTCCTGACGGATTAGCGCAGGCTTTTATAATTGGTGAAAAATTTATTGGCGATGATGCCGCATGCTTGGTACTCGGAGATAATATTTTCTACGGTCATGGGTTTCCGACCATGCTCAGAAACGCCGTTAAAGAAGCTGAAGAAAAAAACAATGCCACCGTTTTTGGCTATTGGGTAAATGACCCGGAGAGATACGGTGTGGCAGAATTTGATGAAACGGGGAAAGTAATAAGTATTGAAGAAAAACCAAAAGTTCCAAAATCAAATTATGCGGTAGTTGGACTGTATTTTTATCCGAATAAGGTTGTAAATGTAGCTAAAACGATAAAACCCTCAGCTCGTGGCGAGTTGGAAATAACATCTGTAAACCAGAGTTTTCTGAATGAGAGTCAACTCAAAGTACAACTTTTTGGACGTGGTTTCGCGTGGTTGGATACAGGTACATTCGACTCGCTCTCCGAAGCTTCCAATTTCATAGAAGTACTTCAGAAACGCCAAGGATTGAAAATTTCCTGTTTAGAAGAAATTGGGTGGAGAAACCGTTGGATTTCTGATGAAAGACTTGAAGAAATTGCCAAAGGAATGATCAAAAATGAGTACGGACAATACCTCTTGGGATTGCTGAAATAAATAGTGAGTGACGAGAATCATAATGTAAAAGAAATGAACGTAATTGAAACCAATATACCTGACGTCAAAATAATTGAGCCCAAGATATTTGGAGATAATCGCGGTTATTTTTTCGAAGCGTTTTCACAACGGGAATTCAACGAAAAAGTAGCTGATGTAGTCTTTGTGCAAGACAACGAATCCAAGTCAAAATATGGAGTTCTGCGTGGACTTCATTTTCAGAAATCGCCTTTCCCGCAAAGCAAATTAGTAAGTGTTGTGTTAGGAAAAGTATTAGATGTAGCAGTAGATATCCGTAAGGATTCTCCTACTTTCGGGCAGCATGCGGCAGTAGAACTTAGTGCTGAAAACAAACGAAAATTGTTCATCCCGCGTGGATTCGCGCATGGGTTTGTTGTGCTGAGCGAAGAAGCCATATTCCAATACAAATGTGATAATTATTACGCTCCGGAATGTGAAGCCGGAATAGCGTGGGATGATCCTCAGTTGGGAATTGACTGGAAAATTCCGATAAGCGATGTAATACTGTCCGAAAAAGACAAAAAAAACCCAAGACTGAAAGATCTCTGAAGAGACAGCAATGATTTTTCTACACAAAATCTCTCCTACATTGAATAAGAATGCATTTCATTTATGAGTAAAAACATATTAGTAACCGGAGCAAACGGACAATTAGGCAGTGAAATCCGAGTAATCGCTGATTCATTAACCGATAATTATATCTTTACTGACGTAGAAGAATTAGATATTACTGACAAAAATGCAGTTGATAATTTTATCAAGATGAATGACGTTCAGGTAGTTGTAAATTGCGCTGCCTATACACAAGTAGATCAGGCTGAAGACGATGAAGTACTTGCGGACAAAATTAATCACCAAGCAGTCAGGATTTTAGCTGAGGCTTGTCTTGAGAATTTCGTTTTACTGATTCATATCTCAACAGATTATGTCTTTGATGGTACTAGAAATAAACCCTACACCGAAGACGTACCGACAGCACCGCTCGGAGTTTACGGTAAAACAAAGCTGGCAGGTGAATTGGCGGTAGATGAGTCGGGGTGCAATTTTATCATTATTCGGACTTCCTGGCTCTATTCGATGTTTGGTACTAATTTTGTAAAGACAATGCAGCGGTTGACTTCAGAAAAGGATGAATTAAAAGTTGTTTTTGATCAGATAGGGACACCGACCTATGCGGCTGACTTAGCAAAACTCATAGTGAAAATCGTAGAAAATGAAGATTTCTGGCCATGTTTTGGAATATACCATTATTCCAATGAAGGAGTTTGTTCTTGGTACGATTTTGCAATAGAAATTCGCGATTTATTAGGCAACGAATGTGACATTAGACCTTGCCATTCAGACGAATTCCCAAGCAAGGTAAAACGTCCGCATTATTCAGTATTGGACAAAACAAAAGTGAAAGACATTTTTGAGATAGAAATCCCGCATTGGAAAACGTCACTCGCTCGTTGCATCAAACTTTTAAGTTGATTAATTAAATACGGAAATTATGTAGCGAAAAGCATAGCTTACACTTCTTGCTATGCGTTTTTGTTTTCGAGAGTTTTTAGAAAGGAGGAAACAGCCATGCAATCGGTCAACCGACAAAGACTCACAAGCAAATGTTCCGATAGCTCTCGGAAGGCGTGTTTCATTTTTCCATAATGTTTAAAATATAAAATAGAAACAGATGAAAAAAAATATCTTAATTACCGGAGGTGCCGGTTTTATCGGGAATCATGTAGTCCGTCTTTTTGTAAATAAATATCCTGATTACCATATCATTAATTTGGACAAATTGACATATGCCGGTAATTTGGCAAACCTGACCGACGTGGAAAACATGCCGAATTATACGTTTGTAAAAGCAGATATTTGTGATTTTGAGAAAATAATTTCAATTTTTGATGAATATAACATCACCGATGTGATTCATTTAGCAGCTGAAAGTCATGTGGACAGAAGCATTAAAGACCCGTTTACTTTTGCACAAACCAATGTAATGGGTACGCTGAGTTTACTCCAAGCTGCCAAGGAAAAATGGAAAGACAATTACGCTGCACACCGCTTCTATCATGTCTCAACGGATGAAGTTTACGGCGCTTTGGAATTTGATGATACATTATTCACAGAAACGACAAGTTACGATCCGCATTCACCCTATTCTGCCAGTAAGGCAGCTTCCGATCACTTTGTACGGGCTTTTCATGACACGTATGGGATGAATATAATTATTTCAAATTGTTCAAACAATTATGGACCTTATCAATTTCCGGAAAAACTAATCCCGCTGTTTATCAACAATATACGTCATCGAAAACCGCTTCCGGTCTATGGTAAAGGTGAAAATGTACGTGATTGGCTCTATGTGATTGATCATGCTCGCGCAATTGATATTATTTTTCATGAAGGAAAAGATGGCGACACTTACAATATCGGCGGATTTAATGAGTGGAAAAATATCGATTTGATCAAAGTAATGATTAAAACAGTGGATAAATTGCTTGGAAATCCGGAAGGACATTCGCTTGAACTGATAACTTACGTTACCGACCGCGCAGGACACGATTTGCGGTATGCTATCGATAGCAGAAAATTAAAAAACGAACTCGGTTGGGAGCCTTCATTGCAGTTTGAAGAAGGGATTGAGAAAACAGTCCGCTGGTATTTAGAAAATCAGGACTGGCTTGACAATGTGACGAGCGGTGAATATGAAAAATATTATGAAAAAATGTACAACGCCTGATTTCAAGGTATAAAAGGATTCAAAAACATTTTAATAAATCATTCTAACTAAACTTTTTTAAACCTCTGATTTACAATTGAATATTGTTAAATCAAAAACAGATTATTATTATGGGAGATTATTATACAGCACAACAGGGAGTTTCAATGCTTCCTTATATTTTATTTGGACTGATCGCTTTAATTAGCTGGATTGTTCAGGCAAATTTGAAGAGAAAATTTGCCAAATACTCCAAAATACCAATGCCAAACGGAATGACCGGAGCAGATATTGCGACAAGAATGCTTCGCGATAACGGAATAAATGATGTCAATGTAATATCAACGGGCGGACAATTGACGGATCACTATAATCCGCTGAATAAAACGGTGAATTTAAGTGAGCCGGTTTACGCGATGAACAGTGTGGCAGCCGCTGCTGTTGCGGCTCACGAGTGCGGACATGCCGTGCAGCATGCTACCAGTTACGCTTGGCTTCAGATGCGTTCGAAACTTGTGCCGGTTGTCAGTTTTGCTTCGAAATGGGTACAATGGGTACTTTTAGCCGGAATCATTTTACTGCAGTCATTCCCGGGATTATTGCTGTTTGGAATTATCCTGTTCGCTTTCACTACTATTTTTAGTTTCGTTACGCTTCCGGTAGAAATTGATGCCAGTAAGCGGGCGTTAGCGTGGTTGAGCAACTCCGGTATTACCAATAACCAAACGCACAAGCCTGCTGAAGGTGCGTTAAAAGCAGCCGCGTACACCTATGTAGTTGCCGCGTTAGGCTCGCTGGCTACGTTGTTTTATTACTTAATGCTGTTCTTAGGAAGAAGGGATTAAGGATAGTTTACAGTTTTCGGTAAAGCAATTTTTAGAAAAAACTGCCTCAAGATGATTTTTGAGGCAGTTTTTTTAGGGTTATTCCCCAAACCGCAAAAACAAAGCCAACTAAATCATTGTGAGATAGTTGGCTTTTTTGTATCTTTGTATATTACCTCGTTTTAGTAGTTTGTAGCTCAAAACGGGGGTAACCAAGAA
>JAAYIT010000291.1 GCA_012523295.1 Porphyromonadaceae bacterium
TTTACAATTCTAATTTTCATGCTAAAAACATCATTAGTGCGGTAAAATTAGCAAAATAAAACAAATAAGCATTGATTTACAGCAACTTATGACCGCACTAATTTCAAAGGGGACAAGTCAGGAAAAATAGAAATTTTTGAATATACGGCATCCAGCACCCAACACCCAACATCCAACACCCAACACCCAGCATCCAACACCCAACATCCAACACCCAGCACCCTACCCCTCACGTCAACTTATACTTACTCATCTTGTTGTAAAGCGTCTTGCGGTCGATGCGTAGCAGCACGGCAGCTTTGGATTTGTTACCGTTTGTTTGCTGCAAGGCGGCTATTATCTTTTCTTTTTCTTCCTCGGGTGTAACATTCAAAGAAGCAAAAACCTCGTCGTCAGGCACGATATTTTTCTCCGGCAGAATCGGCAGACTCTCAAGCGTAAGCGTGTCGCCGGTAGAAAAAAGCACCGAACGGCGTATGACATTCCGCAGCTCCCTTAAATTGCCGGGCCAAGCATAACTTTCCAAACGGGCGAGCGCATTGGGAGATATGAATTTAACCTCCTTGTCGAGTTCTTTATTTGCCTCATTAACAAAATGTTCGGCATACAACGGGATATCCGCTTTACAATTCCTCAAAGCCGGCACTTCAATCAAAAACTCATTGAGCCGGTGATACAAGTCTTCTCTAAATTTCCCGGCAGCAATGGCTTTCTTTAAATCTTCGTTGGTAGCGGTAACAATCCGCACATCCACAGCCAAGTCGGTGGCAGCGCCCACAGGTCGTATCTTTTTCTCTTGAAGCGATCTGAGCAACTGCATCTGAACTCCATACGGCAAATTACCCACCTCGTCCAAAAACAGCGTGCCGCCGTTTGCTTCTTCAAAAAAACCGGTCTTTTCGGCTACAGCAGATGTGAATGAGCCCTTTTTGTGTCCGAAAAGCTCACTTGGCGCTAACTCCATGAACAATCCGCCGCAATCTACAGCTACAAAAGGACCTTCAGAGCGCGCGCTCCGCTCATGAATCATGCGAGCGGCATGCTCCTTTCCCGTACCACTTTCACCAACAATCATTACAGCCATTTGCGTAGGTGCCACGGTATTTATAAATGAGTACATGCGGGCGGCAGAAGGACATTTTCCTTCTACAGTTTTTCTTACTTCCGCTCCTTTTCGCTGACTTTTGTCGGATTTCTTTTCAAGTGATTTTTCGTCCGGCTTATAGCTGAACGCGGCTTCTATTTTTTTTGTCAAAACGGAAGGATTCACGGGCTTTTCCAAATAATCAAACGCCCCTAACTTCATGGCAGAAACTGCGGTTTGTATTTCAGCATATCCGGTCATGATAATCACGGGAACAGTCAGCTGCCTCTCGTTCAACCAGTTAAGTAGCATAATGCCATCACCGTCCGGCAAACGCAGATCCGACAAGACCACATCGTAAGCAGTTTCGGACAGCAGTTTCTGAGCCGATTGCATTCCAGAGCACCATTGCGCCGAAAATCCATTCCGCTCAAACCATTTTTGAAGCATCGTTCCAAAAGAAATATCGTCTTCTACTATTAAAATTTTTCCATTCACGCGCGTTGAAATTTATCGTGTAAAGGTAAGATTTTTATTTTTTACGATACGGTTCTTTTCACATGCGTTTATGAAACGTAACATTTTAAAAGATAAAAAAACGTCTTATTTGGTCGTTTGTCGGCAACATATCAGGCTTTTTGCGAAGCCGTCCAACGGGCTTTAGTTTCTGCTTGCAAATAAGCATTCATTTCCTGATTACGATGAAACCAAACCCAAATAATCCACCTCCTTTTATGCTCCCTTGCCTAAAACTGAAACCGCTTATCGGTAAAATCCATTATGCGTAATTTGGATATGCTAAAACAGACACTTATTTTCTCTATTTACTCTGAGATAATACGTATTATGCAATGGCAGCTTAAGGATAACCTTGACATACAAAATATTTAATTTATTTGTAAAAATCATTTACATTTATAGTAAACTGTAGGAAAAGTTGCGTATATTTGTGCGTTGTGCTTAATTTACTCAGAACCTATCGCTTACTTAAATAATATAACGTTGAAAGTTGAATCATTTTAGAACAGAAAGAAAAGCAATATACGACACAGCGAAATTTTTCACCGAATGTGGCTGGATTTTTCGAGAACAACCTGTTGTTGATTTAGGAGTTGATGCACTTGTAGAAACACCAATAGACGAAAATGGGAGAATAAATATTTTCGCATTACAGATTAAAGGTGGAGAAAGCAATTTCCAGCGGAAGAAAAGCTGCTTGACATTCTACTTTTCAGAAAGACATTATCATTACTGGAACGCCATTATTGAAAACTACCCACTGCTTATAATACTTCAAGAAAGTAACTCCGATAATATTTACTGGCAGGAATACAATCATAACTTCATTACAAAAACTTCTAAAAATTGGAAACTTGATATTCCGCTTAAGAATATTTTAAATGAAGGCTCAAAGGGAATAATCGCAGACACTTTATTTAATTTTCAATATAATGAGCTACCAAAAACAACTATTTCCCCTTACGTTCAAAAAAATAATGATGAAGTAACAGTATATTATAGTAAATCTCACGAAACGGGAGATTCAATTCATATTAACATTGCGTATAGGGAAAACATTATAACACTCAACCTATTTTATAAACCGAAAAGAAAAGAATGGGATCGAGAAGAATCCTTTTTGAACTGGGAGTCCCAGTATCATTATTCGCTACTTGATTTTAAAAGATATATTCATTTTCAGTTTGAAAAAATGAACAAAGACATTGGGTCTTTTAACAAGTTAGTTGCAGAGATAAAATCTATTATTAATGATAATATTGAAAACGTTCAAGAATTTATTTTCGACTATAATAATAGAGAAAATAATGTTCCGAAATACTCGGATTTTTTGGGAGCATTTGAATTACATAGCAACTTTTCAAGAAAACAATATGAAGCTAAGGCACTAGATAATATAATACACATTAGAACTAAAAAAGGGGACTTTGAGATTAGTTGTTATGAAAGCCTTACAGAGAATTTGAAAAGTTTATTTCATAATTACAGCTATGATGAAATTTACACCGAAACGAACGAACATATTTGGTCAGAAATTTATGTTGATGCTGGGATAGAAAAATCTAGGTTCATTCCAGTAATGCAGAATGAACTAGAACGATACTGGCGAACACTATATAAAAGAATTAAAGAAGAAATTGGGCGAACCGACCATTTGGACGAAAACAAAGAAGAATCATGGAGAATGTTTAAGTCGTTTATCGACTTATATAATGATTCGGGATGCATAATAGAATTAGCTTATGACTTTGACGAAATGGTATTATATCCAATTGCTGTTATTTCAATGATGAAAATATTCGATGCTGATGTTTGCTATGGAGAATATTGTGAATTAGAATTTTATGCTGGTGAAGAATGGGAAAGTATTTGCCTTGATGATGAAAGTTGGGATGCTCCAATTTTTCATATTAGACCATCCGAGTTTTAAACTACGCACAATACAGGTCTTCCATCAGACCGGGCAACGTGCTTACATTCAAGTTCAGTTTTCCCATTGGGCTTTTGTAGTAGGTTGATGGTTTTGAGCTCCGAAATCACGCACGAACGCAAAGCCGCGAACCCGTTGGTGGCAATTAATCTAGACCCGGAAATGACAGACAGAATATTGAAAGACATACGATTTTACGAAAGTGAAAAACAGAATAATTGAAGGACAAAGTATGCCTCATGAATTGGGAAAACTTTTTATTCCGACAAATGAGACAAACTATATTGGACAACGAATTGCAAGGAAACTGAACGAACTAAAATATTCTTATGGAGAATTTGACCATATTTATATCAACTTGACAGCTTTTATTAAAGAGAATCAAATAATGCGAATCAGGTTTTGAATTAATAAACCTGATTAATGTAAGCTGCCGCAATTCTGCCAAATACGAATGTAAGTAATCCTTTTGTAGAGCAGAAGCCCTTGTCTGTAATTTCAAGTGCAACTTTGGCTTTCCGCTTTCCCGAGCAAGTAATAATCGGCAACGAATCAATTAAGGCATAAAATTTACTGCATCCTTCGGGTATAAA
>JAAYIT010000292.1 GCA_012523295.1 Porphyromonadaceae bacterium
GAGTAGGTTTTTAACTAAACTTAACAATTAGGTGCGCGTAAAAATAGAAATCTCTCAAAAAACAAAAAAACAGAACTGACTTATTTCTCAATTCTGCTTTTTGAATGCTATTTCACGAATGTCCCTCATTATAAGTCGGGTGATAGCCTGTTTAACATTTCTAAAAAGTCATCCACACGCTTATGCGGCATGATGTCATTATTCGTGTCAAAAAACCAGTCGGCAGATTTGATTTTTTCAGACTCGGGCATTTGATTCCTGATTCTGTTGCGAACACTTTTTTCATCAACGCAATCACGCTTCATTACACGCTCGATTCGTACCTCTAACGGTGCTGTGACGACTAAAATTTTATCAACCAAATCTTCAAATTTACCTTCGAAAAGGATAGCGCACTCCATAAATAAAAATTTTCGGTCGGAGTTTTTTGCCACCCATTTTTTGAAATCTTCTTTCACGGCAGGATGAACAAAACCAGTCAATACTTTCAGTTTTTCAGGATTTGAAAAAACTATTTTGGCTAATTTTGACCTGTTTAATCCGGCTTCATTGTAGATATCCTCACCGAATTCAGCTTTTACTTTTTTCTGAAGCGTTTCATCTGTGTTTTGTAGGATTTTGGCTTCCATGTCTGTATCATAAACAAGTTCGCCACGACGCATCAGGAAGCGTGAGAACATTGATTTTCCGCCTCCTATTCCACCTGTTATTCCGATTATTATTGGTTTTTTTATTTGCATCTTATCCTACTTTTGATTCTACTAAAATCCTAAACTAAATCCTAACGTTAGAGTTGTGTTCTTTCCGTGCAAAAACGGCGGTGTAAAATAATTCAGAGTTTCTGAGGAAGTCATTCTTCTTTCCCCTTCAATTTGGGCAATAGAAGCCTCATGTCCTTGAATCGAACTGTTCTCCATCTTTTACACCGCATATCCATTTTGGAAAATCTCATATAGAGCATTGAATGCGAAAGTTTTATTTGTCCAAATCACATCGCCGAGTGATGGCTGGCTGATAATTTTAACAATATAAGAATTTGCAGATCCGGACCCCGTTCCGCTTTCACCATTTTCATCATATTTCGTCATTTTATATTCGTTTCCATGTTTTGCATCAAGATAAAAAACGCTCAGATCCAGCCCCCGAATCGGTTTGTAGCCGATAGAAGCGTAAAAATCCTGCGCGTTGTCACCTAAATAATGTCCTAAATTAAAGCTGTTGGAAGTGTAAGATATCGCGTCAATAGAGTGCTTGTAGTTGATTATATTTGTTTTTGTAAATTCTGCCGTAACATTCAGGTTTTGAATCGGGAAATTTGTCACTTTACCACCGACTTTGAATGAAATCGGGTTTTTATCCGGACTTGAAGCTTTGAATCGGCTGAATTTTATCTCATCTATAAAAATGGAAGAGTACAAATGCAAGTGTTTTACATTTCGAGAACTCACATTGAAGAACAATTGCGAATTTTGATTTTCTGTTTTTGTCCCTTTTGTAAGCAGGTGATCTGTAGATTTATAGAAAGCAATCGGAATTAAATATCCGGGCTGCACATTGTCTTCCGCGTAAATAATCGAATTTCCAAAAGAGAGATTTAGCTTCGGTATCGGCGTGAAAGTAAAGATGTTGGCTGCAATGTATTTGTTGTGATTCCGGTACCATTTTTTCACGTCATTTTCAATATAAAATTTGGCACTATCGACCACATTTGAAATCAGCCAACCGTGTATGTAATTCATTTCAAACCACTTGACCGGCTTTAAATTCAAAGTAATCATTGGGAAAGAAGGTGCTCGTCCGGAAATAATATTTGAACCGTTGTAGTTGTCTCCCCAAACAATATTGTCTTTTACCAATCCCACCGATCCCCAGTCCCAGCCAAGTTTAATTCCACCACGCGAATCACTAAAATCACTCGGTTCTTTGTACTGAAATCCGGGGAAAGTAGTCAAATAGGTCGGTTCAGAAAGTCGGGAGAAAGTTGGAGAACCACTGTATTCATCCAGTTTGCTTTTACCTGCAAACGAAATGTCTCGTAAGCTTCCATATACACTTACATGCTTCCCGATCATTGCCTGAAAATCAGCTCCAAACCATCGTTGGTTGATTTGACCTCTGCTATTTGCAAAAATATGCATTCCCAGAATGGGCTGGATACGCGCTCAGAAATTTGAGTCGTTGTAATGAAAAATCGGCGGCACTAAGTCAAGCTTTGTCTTGCTCGTGACATATGCCGGATAATAGTGGTTGGGCAATCGGCTTTGCTCCAATGAAAATTCTTCTATAAAAAACTCAAGCTCCTGTCTCTGACGGTTATTCAGCTCACTTTCACGTTGTTTCGCTTCTGTTAATTTCTCAGAAATAAGACTTCTCGAATAGGGTTTTACGACCGAACTTATTTCGATAAAGCCATCGTTTGCCAATTCATCCACGAAGTCGTAAATACGTGTGTATGAAATGTGTTGCGGGATATCCTGAGTGAAAGAATAGAAATTTCCGGCAAAGAAAATAAAAATAACATATAGAAGTTTTTTCATACGGTTAAATATTATTCTTTACATTAAGGTCGTATGGAACACGCCATTAACCATTTTCTTGGGTTTGTGATTTATCTTAAATGGCTGTTTCATACGATTGGGATAAAATGCTGATCAAATAAAATTCTACAAACGCATAAACTAAACTTACGCGCTTCTGGCTTTTTTGAATAATATATTTTTCAAAATTAAGAAAAAATATTTAGTATCAGTCTTAAATGTTCCTTGATTTTCACATTCGGTTAAATATCTCATTTCTGAGTTCTGAATCTCTTCTAACGTTTTGGGCATATCCGCGTAAAATGGAGGAAGCAAACCGGGTTTGTGTTTTACTCTTTTTTCCTGTAGCTCCTGTGAGTAGAGGTTAAAATAGTGCTTGCTCAGAGGTCTTACGCCTACAAATTTAATATCCCCTCTTACCAAATTCAAAAACATTGGAAGTTCATCAAGCCAGAATTTCCGTAAAAATTTCCCGATTGTGGTGACACGAATGTCATTTTTGAATTTTCCGCCTTCAGCAAGATTACTTTGTTCGAAAATATAATCCTGAATAAATTCGGCGTACGGGTGCATCGTCCTAAATTTATAAACTGTAAATAATTTATTGTTTTTTCCTACCCTCTTGAGCTTTATCAGCAATCCGTAATTTCGTTGGCCTTGGATTATGGCATCTCTGTCACGTTTAGCGATAACGTAGTGCAAGTTGTCAATTTTTGCGATTTTCTCAACTTTAAATCCACAATATGTGAGTCTGCCAAGAACTTCTGTTTTTGACAAAATTCGTTTTTTACCTTCTGTGAAATCGTAATATAGTCGTTTGGTTAAGAAAAACTTAGGAAATATCCTGTGAATTATAAAATGACCGATATAATATACATAAGCGAGTATTTTTGGTTTTCTTCTTAGGATATTTTGTTTGGTCGTGTTTTGAGACTTGTAGCAGCATATTACTTTTCCATCGTCAGGCAGTTTTTCATTAAAAATAGCCAGCATTCTGTTAATGCCACGGAAGTCATTAAGTTTTTTTAGTTGAATTATAGTTGAATATTGATAAAGCTCGATTTTCGGAAGTTCATAAAATTTCACCTCAGAGAGAATGTGTGTGCCGGTTTCGTCCCACTTTACATTTTTATTGATAAATTCGAAAGCTTTCTTGCCTGCATTCTCAATGATTCTGACTTGTCTTTCAGACCTCGCATCTTCGCTCAGCTCTTCAGATTCCATTGCTACAGCATCTTTCCGTAATTCATGATGAAGCTCAGGAACCTCATATTGCGTAGCGTACTTATAGGCAAAATAGATTAACAAAGTGAGGTATTCTAATAGAAATACCCCGATAATAACGGTTAACAATACGTTTTGAGACCAGGGACTTTTCGGTTCAATCAAAATATAAGCACCAAAAATGGTAAAAACGATAATCGAGATATAGAAAAGGCTAAAAATATGCTTAAAAAATGAGCGTGATCTCAGCTTCTTGTAGCGTTGGAATAAATAGGATAAAATAATCCAAACAGAAGCAAAAAGTAGGAATGGGATTGAATATTTTTGAAATGGAGTAGTGGTGGTAAGGGGCAACAAAAGGAAGACTAAACTGATACTGATGATAATTAACAATAAATCCAGTCCGATAAGCCAAAGTTTTGGCTTGTAAAATAGTATTTTCCCGTTAGTGCTCATTTATTTTACTATAAGAAGATTAATTGTATTGCACTGAAAAATTATTCATCAAAGATAACTCATTTTTTAGAGAATAGAGCCTGCTGCAAACGAACGAAATTTTACTTCGTACGATTAAAATTTATTCTTTACATTCAGGACGTATGGAACACGATTCCCGATAGATATCGGGACATATTCTTAGGTTTCAAGCTTATCTTATGTGGTTTGTTTCATAAATATTTTGATTCGGCTACAGTACTTTTAGAAGCTCACGGATTAAAAACAGTGTTAGATTCTAACAGCCTAAGTGCTAAGAACCTATGTTTTCAAAGTCAGATTTAGGAAAGATCGCTTATTAAGCCATTATATCCTCCGGACTCAACGGTGCGTATGGTCCGTCTTTTACTTCAAAAATGGTGGTTCCGCTTTCAAGTGATTCTACTGTATGCCATTGACCTGCAGGCACATGTAGTCCGAAGTTTTCTGTCAAAGGATCAAGAATTATAGAATCAGTTAACTCTTTTTTGTTGTTGTAGTAATCTACGCGTAGTTTCCCACGCACCAAGATATAGGTTTCATCCGTCTTCATGTGTCTGTGAATCGGCAATTCAGTTCCCGGTTCCAATACATTGAAAAGTCGTTGTGCTTTCGCATCCGGACCGGCGTGTAAATTGTAGTTCATTCTCAGCCGAGGACTTTGTTTTGCTTGTTCGGTGATTTTGTTGAGGAGTTGTGTGTTGAGGAGTTGGTTCATGGTTGATATATTTTTGTAAAAACAGATGACTAAATTTACCGGAATTTCTTAACCGCTGCTTGGAATTACTCAGTACTGCGAAATATCCCATTTGTGGATTTTTCTTACACCTGCAGCATCAATCTTAATTCTATGATCACAATAACTAATCGCGTTTAATCTTTAGATCTGATCTTTTTCCCGTTCCAATATTGATGTGGCAATTGCGAATTTCGGTTTTACTTCCCTTTAAGTCTTCAAAGTTAACATTTTCCATGAAAAAAACACCGAAATTTGTCTTTTCTTCACTCTGAGAAAATCATGTGTTGGTTTCCCGCTGCCAAAAAGCGTTACAAAACGGTCTGTAATCACATATTATAATTTAGAAGTTTAGTTTTTTATCATTGATTTGTTTTCTGCTTCATCCACTTGAATTTAAGTAGATAGATAGATGTTAGAATTAAGAAAATAATTCCAACTATCCACCACCCAATTATTGGACAAAACACTATTATCATTCCTGTACACACTAATTGAGCGACAAAATAAAATAAAGAAACAGTTTGATGTGAAACATTTTTTTCGTTTGCCAAGATTTGATAAAAATGTAACCGATGAGCCTCAAATATATTCTGTTTTAAATAAATACGATGTATTATTGTTAATGCAGTATCAACTCCATAGACAAATAAAAATCCTATCCAGATTTTGTTGTTTGTCTTTATAATTAGAATTAACAATAAAGTGACAATCCAAAATGCTATGCTCATATTTCCAACATCACCCGCAAAACACCTTGCATTCTTTCTAAAGTTAAAGAACAGAAACACAACGGAAGCGATGAGTGGATAAATAATAAATTCATTTTCTACAAATGGTGTTACATATATATTAATGTATAATAAAGGCAGTAGCACTGCAATACTGTACAAGCCGGTTATACCGTTTATTCCATCCATAAAGTTGTATGCGTTTACTATTCCTACAAAGAAGAAATAGCCGATAACAACAAACCACCAGGGGAAAAAGTCAAAAACATTTGTAAAATAGAAAATAAATGTCATTGCAATCAGTTGAAATAGAAACCTGATTCTTTGGCTCAATCCGCTGATATCATCCCAAAGACTAATGAACCCGATTAATGTCAAACCACCCAAAAACCATAGTGAATGAGAGTGAAAATTAAAAATAAAATATAGCACCGCGGCAACCCAATAAACGATTCCACCTCCACGTATAGTTTCAAAAGAGTGTGAACTGCGAAGATTCGGCTTATCGACTATATTGTAGTGTTTGGCTATTCTGAAATAAACTAATTCTGAAATTATAAGTATTACGGTGGTAATTAAGTAGGTCATATTATTTGAAACTGTCAATTGTTTTCTTCATTCCGTCTGTAGCAGTGACCGGCATTTTTGAAATGTCTAAAGTTTTTTTAATTTTTTTATTGCTAACTACGTAGTTTTCTGTTAGTTTCCTTAGTTTAACTTTGTCAAAGGGCAAATGTAAAGCCCCTGAAACTAATGCGGCGTTATTTATTATTGCCTTAGGCAAATTCCAAATAATTTCTTTTTTGCCAACAGATTTACAGATTAATTGGATTAACTCATTAGTAGATAACGTCTCATCATCGCATACATTGTAAATCCCGGATAAAATATTGTTTCTTTTTATAATTTCCTCGATAACAAAAATCATATTTTCTATTGAGCAGAAAGAACGTCTGTTGTCGTAAGCCCCTAAAGGCCAAGGAGTTTTTTTACTTGCGACTTTGTAGAGCAAGTTTAAATTCCCTTTATTTCCGGGTCCATGAATTAAGCAAGGACGAAGTATATAAACATTCTTATTTTTTTCTTCAGCCTCAGAAAGTTTACTAAGAATATAATCTTCAGCTTCCTTTTTTGATTCCGCGTAAGGTCCAACCGGTTTTGGAACTATGTCCTCGGTTAAGACTTCATCCCCAACTGAGTCGGCCGCAGCTTTTACTGAGCTGAAAAAAATGAAATTTTTAGCTTTAGATGCAAGAAAATAATCGAAAATAATTTTAGTTAATCCGGTGTTGACATCAAAATATTCTTTGTAATTAGTTTTCTCTTCCGTATCATGAGCTATAGCTGCCAGATGGATAATAGTGTCAACTTCAGGGACATCGCTTAGATTTTCCCAAGAGTAAATCTCATGGACTCCATCAATCCTTTTGTTGTGTAGGTCTAAACCAAAAATTATATAGTTGTTTTTCCAGGCATTTACAATGTTTCTGCCAACAAAACCATTTATACCTGTAATTAGAATCTTCATACGATTAAAGTGTTTATTAAACTTAGATATTCTTCGGTTACAACTCTTTTTGAATAATTTTCTAAAATATAAGAATACCCGTTTTTGCCTTTTTGTGTTAATTCAGACTCATTGATAGATTGAAGTGTTTTTATCACGCTTTCTACTTTTATGTTTTCATCTTTTTCGGTGACAAGATACGCACAGCTTTTATCTTTGAGAAAATTAACAATTGGAGTCCCTTTACCTGAGCAGACAAGTAGTGGCTTTGCGCAAGACATGATAGTGTAAACTTTCGATGGAAATCCGTGTCCTTCGGTTTGAGGAGTCATAAATATGAATTGAAGATCTGAATAAGCAAGAATTTGAGGTATCAATTCTCTTGGTTGATAGGGAACAACATGAATATTTGATAAGTTTTTCTCCTTGATTTTACGTATCAAGAAATCTTTTAGTACACCTTCACCGATAACGTAAAAAACGATTGGTTCATTTAGCAATTTTTCAGCGACATGAATCAAAGTTTTCCAGTCTTGAGCATATCCGATATTGCCCGCATACATCAATTTTAGTTTATTTGTATGAGGAGGGAAAAGAGTATGATCCAAAGTTAACTTGCTTAATTCAAGAGGCTTATATAAATCAGTGTCAACAAAATTTGGTATTACGTGGAGTTTTGATTTGTCCTTAAATCGATCAACAATTGTATTGTAGAAAACTTGATCAATAGTTGTTACCACATCTGAATGATTATATACAGTTTTCTCCATCCACTTCAAAATAGAAATAAATATCTTAGACTTTAATCCGCTTTGAATCAAGAGGTCAGGGTAGATTTCCTGAACATTGTAAATTACTTTTGTTTTTTTTATTTTTCCTAAAAAAATATTTATCAAACCAATAGACAAAGGCGGTGAAGGTGAAATTATAATGTCAAGATCCTTTTCAAACAAACCTAAAAAGAAGGAAATAATATGCCAGTAAATAAACCCAAGAATTCGTAATGTTGGGTTTTTGTACTTTTTTTGTGAGATGTGTTTTACAGGAATTCCATTAAAGTCGCTTAAATAATATAACCCCAAAAACTTCTTGGTTAGGGGTTGTTTCTTGACTTCACTCTCCACAATATTATAATTCGGAGTAGTTGTTAGTACAATAACCTTGTGCCCGGCTTCTTTAAACTTTAAAGCAATGTCATTGTATAAATAAGCAGTTGAAACACCATCAGGGCTAAATACAATGCTATGGATTAATATCTTACTCACCCCAAACCACTCTTTTAATATAATCTGTATAAGAGATAATAATTCTTACAACTTTATCGCTCACATTAGGCATGCTGTAATCAGCTACAGGACGGAAATTGCGGTTTGCTCCGATTTTTTGATACTGTAACTGAGTTAATCCTTGCATTACTCGCTCTGGATTCAGACCTACCATCATTACGGAAGCTTCTTCCATAGCTTCCGGGCGTTCGTGTGCTTCACGAATATTTAATGCTCTGAAATTGAGAATTGAGGACTCTTCGCTGATTGTTCCACTGTCAGATAATACGGCGAAAGCATTCATCTGTAGTTTGTTGTAGGCGCTTAATGCCATTGGTTTCATCAGATGAATGTTTTTATGAAACTTGACTTCTTTTTCATTTATCATATTTTTAGTTCGCGGATGCGTGGATACAATCACCGGATAATTGTATTTTTCGGCAATTTCATTCAATATCTTTACTAAATTATTGAAGTTTTTCTCCGAATTAATATTTTCTTCTCGATGAGCAGACACTACAAAATACTTGCCACTAACGAGCTTTAGCTCTTCTAAAATGGATGATTTTTCAATTTTAGGAAGGTATTGCATCAGTACTTCGTACATTGGGCTTCCGGTTTTGATTACTCTGTCCGGACGTAATCCCTCAGCTAACAAGTATTCACGTGCTATATCGCTGTATGTGAGGTTTATGTCGGCTGTATGATCTACTATTTTCCGATTGCTTTCTTCCGGTACGCGCTGATCGAAACAACGATTTCCGGCTTCCATGTGAAATATGGGGATGCGTCGTTTCTTTGCTGCTATGGCACAAAGGCAGGAGTTTGTATCTCCCAAAACCAAAAAAGCATCCGGTTTGACTTGTTCCAACACAGGATCAATGCTGATTAATATCTGCCCGGCAGTCTCTGTTGCATTTTTCCCGGCCGCGTTCAGGAAATAATCCGGTTTCCGAAGTCCTAAGTCTTCAAAAAACACCTCATTCAGTTCATAGTCATAATTTTGACCCGTATGAACCAGAATATGTTCAACAGCCTCGCTTTTATCTAATTTCTGCAGTACGCACGCCAAGCGGATAATCTCCGGGCGTGTCCCCACTACGGTTAGGACTTTAAGTTTTTTCATACGGTTGTAATTTGTTTTTTACATTAAGGTCGTTTGGAACACGCCATTAACCATTCTCTTAGGTTTAAGACTTATTTTAAATGGCTGTTTCATAAATTATATCCCCAACCTCTTAAAGGGGAGTTTAGGTATCAAAATGTATTTTTTGTTGATATTCTATTTAGGTCATTTAAGTTGTTTTTTCGATATGTTCTATCTTTTATCCTTGGTTTTTTATACTTCTTGCCAATACGTATCCGGTTTTTCTTTATCAAAAACTTCATTAGCCCACATCACCGTTACCATGTCAGAATTTCCTAAATTTTCTATGTTATGCGTGTATCCAACGGGGATATCCAATACTTCCAGCTTTTCTCCCGATACGAAATATTCAATCACCTCATCACTATCAATTTTTCTAAATCTTATTACTCCATTTCCGCTCACAACTAAAAATTTCTCATTTTTTGTATGGTGCCAATGCTGTCCTTTTACTATTCCGGGCTTGGAAATATTGATAGAAACCTGACCGCAATCAACTGACTTGAGAAATTCAGTAAATGAACCTCTTGCATCTGTGTTCATTTTCAGAAAGTAGTTGAACTGATCCTTTGGCAGGTAGCTTAAATATGTAGAATATAGTTTTTTAGTAAATTCATCTCTAAAATTTGGCAAAAATAGTGAATTTCTGCTTTCTTTGAAAGAGTAAATTAAATCTGCTATCTCGCCCAATTTTATTTCGTGCACAGGATTGACAGTTTCAAACTGTCTTTTATCAGAAATATTCTTACTCCCGTTCTTCAACTTGTCAATAAAAGATAAGACGACATCATCAATGTAAACCAACTTCATGAATACATTTGGGTCGTTCACTTGAATAGGCAAATCATGGGCGATATTGTGGCAAAATGTGGCTACAGCGCTGTTGTAGTTAGGCCGGCACCATTTGCCGAAAACATTTGGAAGTCGATATACAAAAACGGGTGTGTTGTTTTTTTCGCCGTATTCAAATATTAAATTTTCACCTGCTTTTTTGCTTTTGCCATACGGATTATCCAATGCGGCTTGAATTGAGGAACTTAATAAAAGTGGTGATTTATTGTTGTGTTTTTTTAGTAGATTGAGCAGTTCTGAAGTGAAACCGAAATTTCCTTTCATGTAATCTTCTGTGTTTTCCGGACGATTAACGCCTGCAAGATGAAAAACAAATTGGCAGTCGCGGACAAATAGGTCCAATTCGTCGGAAGTGGTGTCTGTGTCACATTCCAAAATATCAGTAAATCCCTGATTCTTTAGTTCAGCAATCAGATTTTTCCCGACGAATCCCTTGGCGCCTGTTATAAGTATTTTCATTACGTTATCCCCAAATTTGGGGGCTATATTTATGTTGTTAATTGATTTTTTTCTTGAAATGCTTTATTTCTCTGATGTTACGATTTTGGTGATATGACTTTTAGCAATAACGCTTTCATCTCTTCCACATTCAATTGTCTTGTGTTGTGAGAATGATAGTCTTCAACCGTTGAAATGTCTTTTTCGCCTTTAATAAAATACTTGTCGTAACTTAAATCCCTATTGTCGGCAGGAATACGAAAGTAATTGCCCATATCTTCAGATTTGAACATTTCTTCGCGAGTAACCAACGTTTCATACGTAAATTGTTAGAATTCGCTATAAGGTTGATAGTCATTCGATTATACAGCAAAACTGCTTTGTTTTATTTCAATTCAGACAAAATAAAAGACAGCACTCATCTTTAGGACAAATGCACC
>JAAYIT010000293.1 GCA_012523295.1 Porphyromonadaceae bacterium
AAATTATTTAGATTTTTTGTTAATAACATTTATTTATATTATTTTTGAAGAGCCTTATACATAAACTTCAACGATTGAGAAATGAGCTATTTAAATTTTGATAAGACGCTACTGATGAATTTGGAAAAATCACTTTCGAAAGAGATGATTCGTACCAACAGAGCCGGTGCGTATAATTGTACTACATTAGTTGAATGTAATACTCGAAAGTACCATGGGCAACTTGTAGTGCCACTTCCTGAAATTGATAATTTCAATCATGTCCTGCTTTCTTCGATAGATGAAACCGTTATTCAGCACGGTGCGGAATTTAACCTTGGAATTCACAAATACCAAGGAAATAATTTTAGTCCGAACGGGCACAAATACATTCGTCAGTTTGACTGTGAGGTGATTTCAAGGACAATCTACCGTGTGGGAGGAGTGGTCCTTTCCAAAGAACGAATGCTGGTGTCAAACGAACCCCGAATTTTATTCAAGTACACATTGCTGCAAGCTCACTCGCCAACTTACATGCGTTTTAAGCCGTTTTTGGCATTCAGAAGTGTAAATAGTCTGACTTATCAAAATGACAAAGCCGATACATCCTATCGTGAATTGAAAAATGGCATTTCAATGAAACTTTATGACGGATATCCGGAGCTTTGTATGCAATTTTCAAAATCGAACACCTATTCTCATCATCCCGACTGGTACAAAGGAATCGAGTATTATAAGGAACAGGAACGCGGTTACGAATTCAAAGAGGACTTGCTGGTTCCGGGATATTTTGAAATGCCAATCAAAAAAGGTGAGTCAATCATACTATCCTGTGGTGTGACGGAGTTGTCGCCCTTGGTTTTGAAAAAGCTGTGGGATAAAGAATATCTGAGGAGAAACGCGAGGACAGACATGTTTAACTGTTTGAAAAACTCAGCACAGCAATTTTATAAAAAGCAAGAGGCAGATACTTATTTATTAGCCGGGTATCCTTGGTTTGGTTCACGCGCGCGCGATGAATTTTTCTCACTCGTTCCTTCCACTTTGGTTATTGGCAGAGAAGATTATTTTGATGATATAATAAAAACAGCGATAGCTGAAATTGAACGTTTTATTGAAGGAGAACGGACCGGATTTAAATTAGAAGAAATAGAAGATCCGGATGTGTTTCTTTGGTTTATATACGCTATCCAGCATTTTGCGGAACTAAAATCACTTGAAGAAGCCAGTAAAAGATTCAGTGATATTTTGTTGAAAATTATCAACTACATACGGAAACAAAACCACCCCAATCTCTTTTTACACAAAAATAATCTGCTCTATGTAGATGGTACAAATAAGCCCGCCACCTGGATGAATGCCGTAGAAAATGGACGTCCTATCACGCCGCGAACAGGCTATGTGGTGGAAATCAACGCGTTGTGGTATAATGCATTGAAATTTGTATCACAAATTGAGCGTACAGCCGGAAACGAACAATCTGCCGATTTGCTTGATTATCAGGCAGAATCAGCCCGACTCTCATTTATTGATGTGTTTTGGAATGGTACGTATCTATATGATTTTGTAGTGGGAGAGTATAAGGATAAGGAAGTTCGTCCGAACATGATTATAGCAGCCGGGTTACCCTTTTCTCCACTTGGAAAGCAGCAGAAAAAATCAGTCATCGATATTACCACACGTGAATTGCTGACACAAAAAGGGCTAAGGACTTTAAGCCCGAAAAGCGGTTCATATCGTCCCGAATACCATGGAGGAATGCAGGAAAGAAACTGGAATTATCATAACGGACCGGTTTGGCCATGGACTATGGGGATTTATGCTCGAGCCTATTTGTCAATTTACAAGCAAAGCGGCAAGTCATTTATAGAGCGGATGTTGGTGGGTATAGAATCAGAAATGACTGAACTGTGCATAGGAAGTATATCGGAACTCTATGATGGTAATCCGCCTTTCAGAGGGCATGGAGGTATTTCATACGCCATGAGTGTTGCCGGGGTTTTAGATGTAATTGATTTTCTCAAAAGATTCGAAAGCGAGGTGCAACTATGAAAGCGTTAATGTTTGGTTGGGAATTTCCACCGCATATCTTAGGTGGTTTAGGTACAGCGAGTTACGGTCTTACAAAAGGGATGTCCGAGCAAGAGGATATGGAAATTACTTTCGTTATCCCAAGACCACAAGGCGATGAAGATCAGAGTTTCCTGAAAATTATCGGAGCCAATAATGTTCCGGTTGTTTGGAAAGAAAACTCAAGGGAACATGTACAAAATAGGATTGGCTGGATCATGAATCCCGATGAATATTTCAACTTAAGAAACGGCATTAAATACGATTTTAGAAGAATCCATACCAACGATTTGGGGTGTATTGATTTTTCAGGGAAATATCCTGAAAATCTGATAGAAGAAATTTCAAATTACGAAGCTGTTGCAAGTGTTTTGGCTCATCAGATTGAGTTTGATGTGATTCATTCACACGATTGGCTTACGTATCCTGCAGGAAGATTCGCGAAACAAATAAGCGGAAAACCACTCGTGATTCATGTTCACGCTACCGATTTTGACCGAAGCAGAGGAAAAGTGAACCCGACGGTGTATAAAATTGAAAAGGATGGAATGGATGCCGCGGATCATATTATGACGGTAAGTAATTTGACTCGCCGTACTGTGATTGAGAAATACCATCAGCACCCCAACAAAGTTACAACGGTACATAACGCTGTAGAACCTCTTGAAGATGCGGATAGTTTTGTGAAGAAAGAGCGAAAAGACAAAGTGGTTACTTTCTTGGGACGTATCACAATGCAGAAAGGGCCTGAATATTTCGTCGAAGCGGCGCATCGCGTGATACAAAAAACAAAAAATGTCCGTTTTGTCATGGCAGGTAGCGGAGATATGATGAACGCGATGATAGAGCTTGTTGCCGCGCGCGGTATTGCGGATCGCTTCCATTTCCCGGGATTTTTACGAGGTCGTGCTGTACATGAAATGTTGGCTCAGAGCGATGTTTACATTATGCCGTCAGTTTCAGAACCGTTCGGAATTTCCCCGTTAGAAGCGATGCAGGTTGGTACACCCTCGATAATTTCATACCAGTCCGGGTGTGCCGAAATCCTTACTCACGTCATAAAAACCGACTATTGGGATATCGAAGCCATGGCAAATGCCATTTATTCAATTGTTACTTACCCTTCCATGTATAAGAGCCTTCATGAGCTTGGTCTGGAGGAGGTTAACAATATTAAATGGTACGATGCGGGATTGAAAGTGCGAGCAATCTATGAGAAAGTAATGGGAATTTAAACCGTAAAGCTTTGAGCAATTAAGCTTCTAAGTTTGCAAAAAAAACCACCGAACCAATGCTAAAAGACTATTGTTGCTTTTATTCCTTTTAGGGTATGGAGTCTAAAACAACTAATTAAACTATTCAACTTATAAATAATAGACAATGCGAATCAGGGTTTGAATTAATAAATCAGATTAATGTAAGCTGCCGCAATTCTGCCAAATACGAATGTAAGTAATCCTTTTGTAGAACGCACTTTGCTTGCTTTTTGAATATTTGTTTTTTCT
>JAAYIT010000294.1 GCA_012523295.1 Porphyromonadaceae bacterium
TAAGGCGTAGCAATAGCTCAATATCTTTAGGTGTGCAGTTTGTTTGTTGAGCAGCCGTCGCATTCACGAAGAAAGGCATGGTGTAGACTCCATAAGAGACAACACGGAAACCCAATGGAGCCATCCCCTTATCTTTGTCATCTTCAACCGCAAGAACTTTGGTTGTTGTCATGCGCTCGATTTGAACTGGCGAAATGGATACACCCAATCCAAATTGAACGACACCGGTTTTGATGAACGAATCCACTTGTTCGGTTTTTTCTTCCAGGAATGTCGTCCCAAATACACGAGCATCCCAATACTTACTGAGAAAATCACCCAATTCAAGCTTTCTCACATCCTCTCGCTTCGTTTGCTTGCTCTCAAGAATATCGAATCCTTTCTCGGGCAATTTCAGTTCAGCAGAGATTTCTTTCCAAACAGGTGATTCTTTGTTTTCAACTAAGTCACGCAGTTTCCGCTTAAACGAAACCGGCGAAATCTCTCCGCAGCCATCTTGCCTGGTGCGGGGATCTGATTCTCTATCCGGATCACCATTGGGGTTGGAATTGATTGCTTCAATCAGCAATAACCCAGTCCCTCTATTTAAACAATCTCCATTGAGTATATTATTCATTTTCTTTTTCTCCTTGTTTTGTGTTGTCTTCTTCTTTTTTCTCGTAGGGAATAGCTGCAAGGTAGCCGAGAAGTACCTGAGCTTGCTCTGCTGTATTGAATGATTTAGGGATTTCTTTTCCGGATATCTTGGTGCAGATTTCCTTGTAACGCGCAAGTATCCACTTTGCCAGTTTACATTTTTCTCCGGTAGAGCTATTTGCCCATGCGAGATATACTTTTAAGCGCTCACGCAGTCGGCTTAATCCCTCGTTAGGGTTTTCAGTCGCAATAGAAAGAAACTGATTTCCTACCAGTTGTCCTGGAAGTGATTTATTTTTGTCTCCCTTATTGCGAACTTGCACACAATATTCTTTGTGTAACAGATCGGAAAGTTGTAAAAACTGACCGATATTGAATGCTATATCTATCATATAATTTTCTTTGGTAATGTTAAGTTTCCATAATAAAGCCGAAATGAGAGAAATAACCATATTGAAATCTTTGCTTGCAGAGAAATCTATTAGTCTTCTTTCCTGGCCAGCTACTTGTAAAAGAATTTTCGATTTACGAAGAGTTTTTTCCAATGCAGACAAGAGTAGAAAAGAATCTTCATGTTCCACTTGAGGCATATAAAAACCATATATCTCTTGCATGGTAAGAGCGCTCGTTTTCTGTGGGTTATTTTGAAGTTTCTTGCTTGCGCCAGAGTTTGTTTTTCCACCCTGCGTATAATTCATTTTTAGCAACCTGCATATTTGACCCGGCAATATACTGATTGGATGCCATTTCTTGAATTTCTTTTCTTTTTTGTCCCAAGTATCAATGTTGATCAAAGGATGATTTTTGAGTGACTTCTTCCACTTGATGAGATTTGCACGGAATTGATCTGCAGTGAAGGAATTGGTATATGTAATTTGTTTGCGTCCAGGATCCAGAGTCTCTAAAATCACAAGATTAATTCTAGATTTCGGATTCTTCGCCAATACGTTTTTTATTTCACCAATCACCTGTGCACATAGCCTTTCAAAGACTTCTTCATTCTCTTCCGCATCCGATGCGTCATTCAAAATTTCAGCCAGCAAAGCTTCGTTTTGAGGATGATCTTCCAAGTATGCAATCAACAAATTCGGCTTGTCCTGATTACTATTAGTAATTGGCTTCCATGTTTTCTTTTCCCGTTCTGGTGCGGTGAGAAATGAAAGAGCATTATTGATGCTATTCACGGCATTTTTGGATGCAGGAAAAGCTGCACAACTTTTCATCCTGTACCGGGTAAGACATTCAACATTTTGATTCCTTGAATATAAATAAGTTAAACCAATTATTGGCAACTTAGGGCTTGGATATTTTTCACCAATAGATGGCTCCTCTTTCCCTGTGAGAGGACATATTTCAGAAGAGACCGAAGTATCAATGTCAACAGCGTTTTTATTGAGGCATTGTATAAGTGCTGCTTCTGTTTTCCTATCCATAACTTTACACGAAACTTCCTCCGTTTCGGCTACGTCAAAATAGGTCATACATTTGGCTTCATACTCCTTCCTTTTGGGGTTGTACTTCCCTACCAGCAGCTCTGCTATAAAATTGAGTTCATCTTGGGAATTCATCTTTCTAACTTCAGAACCAATGAAACTCAACAAACGAAGTGAAAAGGCATTTGAATCTTCCCCTGTTTTGGGAAAACGCTCAATGAGCCTTTTAAGAGCCTCCAATTCTGGAGGTGTGTTTGACTGAATAATCTCCAACTGATTAAGAGACCATTCACTGATCTTAAAAACACCACTTTTCAGATTGTTCTCTTCATAATTGACTGATTGCAAGAAATCACGTTTTTCGGAGGGTTCCAGTTTTTTCCAGACTTCTGAAGATATTTTTTCTGGTTCTTTTTCTCCCTTGGAAGGATCATAGTTTTTCAGCTTCTTGGGGGCGATTTTCTTTAATTTAGAACTAAAGCTTTCAGATTCTTCTTTCTTCAGGAATGGCGCTTGAACACGAATTGCAGGAAAACTATTATGATTCCCCTTGCAATGCTTCCAAAGCTTGCTTGTGTCGTCCTTTGCAAGGACTCTGATTCCTGTAAGAACTCCTTTTTGATCAATTTCTATCAATAAACAGGGGCATTCCCCTACCTTCGCCACATCAGGATTCGTTGCACTGGTCAGCAAACCTCTCTCATCCAGCGCTTGTGCGGATTCGTATATCTCATTCAACATAGCTTAACACTCCATTCACAATTTGGATATTTTGTTTAAATCTCGGTAAAACTTTGCCGTTTGTGGGCTTGTCATACATTGTATCCAGAAGGGAAGAAATCGTCATATTGATAGATTCATCCGGAAGAGTTTCCTCGCGTAGCTGGCCAAAATAATTCGGAACAAACTCTTTCCAGCCCAGGAACGGGGTCGAATAAAGATATCCAGACTTCAATCTCCTCATAAACACCTCCTTCAATTTATGTTGAGGATTATCCCCTGTCCTTGGGGGAATATACGCTTCAATTACACCATAGACCTTGTAACAGACATTTTCCAGAATGGTGGCAAAGAATTGGAAGTTATCTGTGCCTTGTTTTTTTAAAGGGCCTCCGTAATTGGTGGTGTATTTATGGTACACGACCGGAGTGCAGATTTCGACCTGTTGAGGCACGAAGTAAGCTTTTTCTGAGTAGGCGACTGATTCAAAAATGCTTTTTAAAGCAGATTTTGTGGGAGCAGGATAGGATATGGGAACCGATCCTGTGTCTGGCCTTGAAAACATTGCGGCAGGGCCAGCTATTTCAAAAGAGATTTCATATATTTTTTTTTGCATCATAGCAGGGGCCTTTCTTTAGAGAAAAAA
>JAAYIT010000295.1 GCA_012523295.1 Porphyromonadaceae bacterium
AAATCATTTTTCACAGGAAAACCAGTAATACCCATTTAAATTTATAAAACTCGAATAATAGCACGCCGGCTAAGCCTACAGAAGCCAAAACCGCTTATATATAATGTATCCGGCTCATTGGTGCGCGCCGCCTCTATCGGGCGTGGCGACATTCTTGTCGCCAATATCCCC
This sequence comes from Porphyromonadaceae bacterium, assembly GCA_012523295.1. Lineage (GTDB taxonomy): Bacteria > Bacteroidota > Bacteroidia > Bacteroidales > Paludibacteraceae > UPXZ01. The sequence goes on from JAAYIT010000295.1 coordinate 172, forward strand.
GCAGGCATCTACATGGTCCGCGTAGGCAAAACTGCTGAAAAAGTAGTGGTGTGGTAGCTCGCGGGGGGCTTTGTAACTAAATTATTAACCGCGCGTATTCATTCGTATAAATTCGTCTTAATTCGTGCTAAGTTGTAAATAAACATGAAAACAAAAAGAACAAGTCGCCTTATCGTGGCGCTTCTTATGATGGTTTTAGCGTTTACCGCTTGTAAAAAAGAGGAACCCACACCGCCGCCCTCGCGTGCCAAAACCGTTTATGTAGCGGGAGAAGTCTATGTCAAGACAGGAGAATGGCAAGCTGAGCCACGCGCCACTTTATGGATAAACGGAGTAGCGCAAGCCTTAGAGAAAGACTTGAGGTCAAGAGCAACGAGGGTATTTGTATCCGGCGACGATGTGTATGTAGTGGGAACCATTGATAATCGTGCCGTAGTATGGAAAAACGGGGAACGTTTTCAAATTCTTACGGACGGATCGTTTCCTGCATACGCTCACTCTCTATTTGTGTCCGATAACGATGTATATGTGGCAGGAGAAATTGGTGGCAACAGCCCGCATCATGGAGCTTATTTATGGAAAAACGGAGATGCAAAAAAACTCACGGATCCAGGAAACTACGGGGGCGCATCCGCTGTATATGTATCCGGAAGCGATGTGTATGTAGTAGGAAATGTTTTAAATGCAGGCATCATGTTATGGATTAATGGTTTTCCGTATAATATTATTGAATCTGAATCAGCCTATACCACCGCGACTTCCTTGTATGGATCCGGCGAACACCTTTATGTAGTAGGAAGTTTCAATAGTAGAATTGGTGCTTATATATGGAAAATAGACGCGAAAAATGGGAAAGTCATAGAGTCTCAATCGCTATTTAAATTTTCTTTATTCTACGCAAATTCTGTATTTGTTACCGATAACGATATATATGTGGCAAGTAATTGTACTATGGAAGATAATGGAAGCAGCTATTCCGCTGCCTATCTTTGGAAAAATAAAAAAGCAGAACCATTGGCAAATGGACAAGTAGAGCGCCTTTCAGAAGATTCAAAGTCCGCGAAAGCAAATTCCGTGTATGTCTCCGGCAGTGATGTATATGCCGTTGGACGTGTATCTTTTCGTGAAAAACCCGGACTATTTGCTGCCATTTGGGTAAACGGAGAGTTACAGGAGCTTACTGATGGCACTACTCAAGCAGAGGCATATTCTGTGTTTGTAAAATAAGATTGTGTGTCGGGCACACACGGCAAGTGAAACGCCTCCTGTCTTTTCCTCGTTGCTTTTTTACCGAATAATTGAGTCGGCGAAAGGAGTTTTCAGGAATAACCGCTAAAAGGCGTTCAGACCATTTCGAGGATATCCTCGAAATGGTTACAGTAGGTTGCAGTAAATAAATTAAGGCAAGATAACCACACTATTTAAATATTGCTCCTTTCTCTGTGAAAATATCGTAAGATATTCTCCGTTTTCTTATTTGAGTTTTTCTCCGTGTTTCCGTCTTTAAAATTACGTATTCAGTGTTACGTGTTTAACTATTAATTGTAAAACGTCTAATTTCATTTAAATTTTTAAAACTAAAATAATATCACTCGACAAATGCCGCCCGGCTTTGTCTTTTATCTCTTATCTATCAAAACTATGACAAAAATATCCTTACATACACTCAAAAACTCAAAGGGAATGTCTGCTGAGATTTGCAACTACGGTGCACGTGTAACCAAACTGAACGTTCCGGACAGAAACGGCGTAAATGCCGATGTGGTGCTGAGTTTCGACACGTTAGAAGAAATTACGACCAAAGAAACGTATTTTAATTCTACATGCGGACGTTTTGCTAATCGAATAAAAGGTGCAAAATTTACCCTTGATGGAAAAGAATATAAATTAGCTGTAAATAACGGACCGAACTCACTGCATGGCGGAATTGAAGGTTTCAATATGAAAACCTGGGAGGTAAAATCGGTTTCTGAAAATGAAATTGTGCTCCATTATCTTTCTCCGGACGGCGAAGAAGGTTATCCGGGAAATTTGGATGTGACAGTTACGTATCAGGTCTCGGAAGATAATGAGCTGAAAATCCATTACCTTGCCACAACTGATAAACCGACAATTATCGGACTCACAAATCACTCGTATTTTAATCTGAAAGGTGCCGGAGAAGGCTCAATCGAAGATCATTATTTACAATTGAATGCCGATTTTCGAACCGGATTGGATGAATATACTTGTCCGACAGGAGAAGTTTTCAAAGTAGATAATACGCCTTACGACTTCCGTTATGCGACTTTACTGGCGCATAGAATTTACAATCCTGTTTTCGCTTCTAATCGTGGGTTGGACGATAACTGGGTGATTCGTCGTGAGCAGCCGGGTGTACTTGCCAATGCGGGTTATATTTACGAACCTAAAAGCGGAAGGAAAATGGAAGTGCTTACAACTCAGCCCGGTGTACAGATTTATACAGCGAATTGGGTTGAGAAACAAATCGGGAAATATGGGAAGGAATACGATGCGCTTCATGCCATCTGTTTAGAAACGCAAGGTTTCCCCGCTTCGCCAAATTTTCCTCACTTCCCGAATACCGTACTTCGGCCGGGTGAGAAATACGATGAATGGTGTATTTATAAATTTTCGGTTGAATAACTCTTCATCTCCTAAGGATGGATAAATTATTGAAACAGCGTCAAAACTTTTAGTTTCGATGCTGTTTTTTTATCATCCAAACTCACAGATTTTTCTGATAGTTTCGTCAACTGATGAAAACTGAAAATCTGGGAATTCAGCTAAAAATTTTTGAGAAGAATATCGTTTTTGACTGATGGAGATTCGGGCAGATGAACTGTCTATAACAGGCGTAAAATTAAATAATTTTCCAAGGATCCTGACTTGTCCCCTTTGAAATTAGTGCGGTCATAAGTTGTTGTAAATCAATGCTTATTTGTTTTATTTTGCTAATTTTACCGCACTAATGATGTTTTTAGCATGAAAATTAGAATTGTAAAAACA
>JAAYIT010000029.1 GCA_012523295.1 Porphyromonadaceae bacterium
ACATTAAACCATTAGCAGACCGAGTGCTTGTAAAGCCGGCACCGGCAGAAGAAAAGACAGTTAGCGGAATTATTATTCCCGATTCAGCAAAAGAAAAACCATTGAAAGGTGAAGTTTTGGCAGTTGGAAACGGAACAAAAGACGAAGAAATGGTCGTGAAAAAAGGCGATACGGTTCTTTATGGAAAATATGCCGGAACTGAGTTAGAATGGGAAGGTGAAAAATACTTGATAATGCGTCAAAGTGATATTTTGGCGGTTATTTAAGTTGGTCTTGCTCCCCAAAGGGAAATTGGCAAGATAAACGAACAGACACTACAAAAAACAAAAAATATTAAGAGTAAAAATAACAATTAGTATCCTATCATTCCCTGTTTAGGGGGATTTTGGAGACTATTAAAAAAACCGCTTGCTCCCGCGGTGTTCTCCCCTTCAGTGGGATGGGGGCTTATCATATGGCAAAAGAAATTTTATTCGATATCGATGCTCGTGACCAGTTGAAAAAAGGGGTGGACGAGCTTGCAAACGCAGTGAAAGTTACTCTCGGACCGAAAGGACGTAACGTAATTCTTGAAAAGAAATTTGGCGCGCCTCAGATCACAAAAGATGGTGTGACCGTGGCAAAAGAAATTGAATTGGATGACGCATACCAAAAAATGGGTGCTCAGTTAGTAAAGGAAGTAGCCTCAAAAACGGGCGATGATGCCGGTGACGGAACTACTACTGCCACCGTTTTGGCTCAATCAATTGTTAACGTAGGGCTTAAAAACGTTACAGCCGGCGCGAATCCAATGGACTTGAAACGTGGAATTGACAAAGCAGTAGCCTCAATTGTGAAAAATATTGCTTCGCAAGCAAAAACCGTTGGTGACAATTACGATAAAATAGAACAAGTCGCTACAGTCTCAGCAAATAACGATACTCGTATCGGTAAGCTAATCGCAGATGCCATGCGTAAAGTTTCTAAAGACGGTGTTATTACAATCGAAGAAGCAAAAGGTATCGAAACTACAATCGAGGTCGTAGAAGGAATGCAGTTTGATCGCGGTTATATTTCACCCTACTTTGTTACCAATACAGAGGAAATGGAAGTAGAGTTTGAAAAACCACAAATTTTGATTTATGACAAAAAGATCTCGAACCTGAAAGAGTTGTTACCAATTCTTGAACCTGCCGCTCAATCCGGACGTCCTATTCTGATTATAGCTGAAGATGTGGATAGTGAAGCTCTGACAACACTGGTAGTGAATCGCTTACGTGGTTCTTTGAAAATCTGTGCTGTGAAAGCTCCTGGATTTGGAGATCGCAGAAAAGAGATGTTGGAAGATATCGCTATTTTGACCGGTGGAACTGTAATTTCTGAAGAAAAAGGTATCCAACTTGAAAATGCGACACTTGAAATGTTGGGAACTGCTGAAAAAGTTACGGTAGATAAAGACAATACGACTATCGTAAACGGTGCCGGAGAAACAGAAAACATCCAAAAGCGAATCGGACAGATTAAATCTCAAATAGCAACTACAACGTCAGATTATGACAAAGAAAAACTGCAAGAGCGTTTGGCTAAATTGTCAGGTGGTGTAGCTGTGCTTTATGTAGGAGCTGCTTCTGAGGTAGAAATGAAAGAGATGAAAGACCGTGTGGATGACGCGCTTCACGCTACTCGTGCCGCAATTGAAGAAGGTGTAGTTCCCGGTGGTGGTGTGGCTTATATTCGTTCTATTGAGGAATTGGATAAAGTTGTTGCTGATAATGATGATGAGCGTACCGGAATTGATATCATCAAACGCGCTATTGAAGAGCCGCTTCGTCAGATTGTTGCCAATGCCGGAAAAGAAGGCGCGGTAATCGTTCAGAAAGTACGCGATGGAAAAGCTGATTATGGTTACAATGCTCGCACGGACAAGTATGAAAATTTCTTCGATGCAGGTGTAATTGACCCGGCGAAGGTAACTCGTGTCGCGCTTGAAAATGCCGCTTCAATCGCGGGTATGTTCTTGACTACAGAATGTGTTATCGTAGAGAAGAAAGAAGAAAATCCGGTTGCGCCTCAAATGCCTATGGGAGGTGGAATGGGTGGAATGATGTAAAAAGCCTGACCACTCTGATTCCTGACTGCGCACGTCAGGTAAGCTCCACGGAAAAGGAGACTTTTCTTCCCATAAAGGTGAAGAGAAACGCATAAGTAAACTCCCCAAATCGAATCCGATTTGGGGAGTTTTCATTTTTAAAATCATTAATGACCGACAAAAATATCAATACGCAACATATGTTGCTGGTATGCAGTTGCATATAATTTCAACCAACTGCAATGTTTTTTTTGTTAGCTCTGTTCAAAATCCTACTATTTTTATGCTGACTGAAATCATGTTTATGTGGCTTAATATCAGAATTATATGGTTGTACGGTACACCTTACACGCCTTTCCCCTTAAAAATAATTTCCAAGGTAGATAAAATTATTTTCAAATCAACTGAAATGCTCATATTTTCGATATAGACAATGTCATAATTTAATCGTTCAATCATTTTTTCAATTGTATCTGCGTAGCCTATTTTTATTGGTCCCCAAGAAGTCAATCCGGGTTGGATTCTATACAAAAGGCAATAATAGGGTGCCTCTCGGATGATTTGGTCTATATAGAATTTTCGTTCGGGACGCGGGCCGACAAGACTCATTTCTCCTTTTATAACGTTAAAAAACTGCGGAATTTCATCAAAACGATATTTTCTCAGAAAACGGCCAACTTTTGTAATTCTGGAATCATCAGGACTGCTTAATTTAGGTTGACCGATTTCCGCGTTGTCATACATGGTGCGGAATTTATACATCTGAAATGGTTTTCCAAGTTTCCCGATTCTTTCCTGTTTATAAATTGCTGAACCTTTTGAATCAAGTTTTATGGCAAAATAAATATAAATTATTAACGGCGATAATAAAATCAAGCTTAAAAATGACAAAGCAATATCGGAAGTACGTTTCACACACACCTGCCAATCACTCATTGTGGACTGGCTGATACTGACTAACGGATTCAGTCCGTACTTGTCGATTCTTACCCGCCCGGTTAGAATTTCATACAGCCTCGGAGTAAACTGGATATCTATATTGGACTGAAAAAGCTTGTTGATAATGTCAAATATACGCTTTTCGCTCGCATCATCGAGAGCTATAATTGCTTCTTTCACATTCAAATCCGCTATGACTTTCTCCATGTTGAAGATATTGCCGACAATCTCACTTCCATCAACCTCTCTCTCATAATTCTCAACTTTTATAAAACCGACAACCTGATTGAAATAGGAGCTTTTAGTCACCTCGGCGGCAATTTTTTTTGCATTTTTCCCTGTCCCGACTATCAGCGTGTTGATTTTCCATTTTCCTTTTTTGAAGTAGCTTCTAATATTGGCGCTTTGTATTGTTCGAAAAAAATAGGTTATTGAAAATAGTAGTAAAAATAAGACAATCAGTGACTTATAGTAAAATGTGTAGTCAATGACTACATCATCGAGCAGCAAAACAAAGAAAATAATAATGGAAATTAAGGCCGACGAAACAAGCGTGGTAAAAAACTCATTGATTTTTGACTGCTTAATCGTATTTAAATAATAGCCGGATAAATAGTGGATAGAAACACAAAGGATGGGAAAAGTAAAAAGAACGGTATAGAAATTAAAGTTTGGAGTAAAAATAGGAATACCGCTATAAAGTTTCGCGTCGTTCACAATACGTCTGAATGCCATAAACAGAATCCAAACGATGATAGCGGAAAAAATATCAAACAATATATATCGGACACGAAGTAAACTTCTATTCATAATTTTACCTATTTTCGAATAATTTCTATCTCATTTCCCACACCCAATTTGATTATTGAACTGGGCTTTGCCGGTGTGTAGTCATCTTGTCTGAAACCGACGATATAATCCACAGAATCACGGATTTCGTCAGAAATTTCACCAAAAAATGCAGGTGGCTTTTCACCGCTTACATTAGCCGAAGTTGATACAATCGGTTTTCGAAACCTCTCACATAGTTTCTTTGAGAATGTCTCCTCGGTAACCCGGATTCCAATTGTTCCGTCATCGCTGATCAGATTTTCAGCTAAATTTTTTGCTCCCGGATAGATTATCGTAATCGGTTTGTCTGTAATTTCAATTAAATCCCAAGCTATTTCGGGAATAATGTCCACATAGGACTGTAGTTTCGCTGAAGAGTCAACCAGAACGAGCATAGATTTCGCTTCTATTCTGTGCTTAATGGCATATACTTTTTGAACTGCATCACGGTTTGTAGCATCACATCCCAATCCCCAAATCGTATCGGTAGGGTACAGAATAACACCGCCTTTCCGGAGAACTTCAACGGCTTCTTTTAAATCGTTGTTCATTCTGATTGCATTTTAAGGTTTTAACGCAAAGTTTTGCTTATTATTTCAAAATTAAGAAACAAATGTAACTAAAATATTTTAACTGCAGAGTAGAATTAATCTTTATTCCATTTGCTCATATGGAGAATAGTAGTTAGTTTTGTATTCATCAAAATAAAAAAGCTATGAGTGAAGTTCCAAAAGATGCCAAACGACTTTTCCCGGAAGAGTATCTGATTCGTGAGATCGCCGGGAAACCGCGGCTTTCGATAGGAGTTCCGAAAGAAGATCCGCGGATAGAAACTCGTCTCCCACTCACACCGGAGGGGGTTTCAATAATTGTTGAGGAGGGTCACAGCGTTTACATTCAGCGTGGCGCGGGGTTGCCTATGTCCTATTCTGATTTACAGTTTAGTGAAGCAGGTGCTTTTTTAGTTGACTCTGATGAGGAGATTTTCAATGCAGATATTGTATTCAAAATTACTCCTCCTTCGGTTGAGCAGTTGAAACTCATGCAAAATCGCTCCACCATTTTTTCGATGCTTCAGCTTACCAACCTATCAAAAGAAGCTATTGAACTGATGATGGATAAAAAAATGAATGCCATTGCTTATGACTTAATAAAAGATGAGCAAAAAACATTTCCAGTAGTTAACTCAATCGCCGAGATAGAAGGGAATGCGGCTATAGCGATAATTTCAGACTTGATGAGTAGTTCGCATGGTGGAAAAGGAATTTTGTTGGGAGGAGTTGCAGGGATCACACCACCCGAAGTCGTAATTCTGGGCGCTAGCATTACAGGCTCCGTAGCCGCGCGAACAGCTATCGGATTAGGCGCCATGGTCAAGGTTTTCGATCACGATATCAATAAGTTAAGGAAAATACAGCATTATTTAGGACGAATGGTTTTCACTTCGGTTATTCACCCGAAGGTTCTTTTCAGAGCGCTGGCTTCCGCCGATGCTGTAATTGGAAACCTGAGGTATATTAATGGTTCCGAGCGGTTTATGGTGTCTGAAGAATTGGTGAAAACGATGAAAAAAGGTGCGGTTATTGTAGATATGAGTGTGGACCAGGGAGGATGTTTTGAAACTTCAGAATGTAGAAGCATTTCTAATCCGATTTTTGAAAAGCACGGAATAATTCACTATTGTGTACCTAATATATCGGCAAGGGTAGGACGTACTTCTTCCATCGTTTTAAGTAATATCTTTACACCGATTATTCTGAAAATCGGAGAGTCAGGTGGTGTAAGACAGTCTATAACGGATAGTGCCGGTTTTAGACATGGAGCATATGTCTATAATGGAATTATGGTAAATCGTTTGATGGGAGAATATTACAGTATTCCTTCGAATGATATCGGGTTATTTTTAACGGGGTGGTAAGTTTTAGTTTTCAGTATTTTTGTTCAAAACTCTCTAAACTCAAAACTAATATATGCGAATCAAGAGTTCAATACTTAACAACAAAACATTATATCTATCTGAAAATAAAGCAATAAGATGAAATCAGTTCAGACAGTAAATGTTGTTAAGGTTAATTTTTAGTCAGATAAATGAGGTTTTTTCTTGTCAAAAGCACATCTTTTATTGATTATTTCACAAAAAATCTTATTTCAGTGTTTCTCTTTAACCTTGAAGTCGTCTTGACTTATAAAATTTTGTTAGTTAATAGGGCACTGACGCTTTCAGCGGCATTGCCCGTTGTGATTAGAAAATGCAAAATGCCGCTATAAGCGTCAGCTCCGATAAATCGGAATTTTCAATTTTCAATTGCGAGAAAAAAGTCAAGATCACCTCCTTGATTCGCATAATATAATAGATTATGTCAAAACAATATTTAAAAGAAATAGCGGAAGATGAGGCGTTGGTGCAGAGGGAATTTGACGCGCTTTTAGAGGATTATATCAATTCAAATCATCGGAAAAAAACCGAGATTATTAAGAAAGCGTTTCATTTTGCAAAAGCAGCACACAAAGGTCTTAAAAGACGGTCGGGAGAACCTTATATCATCCACCCGATTGCTGTAGCGCGTATTGTTTTGAATGAAATAGGGTTAGGCTCTACCTCCATATGCTCGGCGCTACTGCATGATGTGGTGGAAGATACAGAATATACCGTCGAAGATATTTCCAACCATTTCGGACCGAAAATTGCTCAGATTGTTGATGGATTGACTAAAATTGCCGGAGGAGTTTTTGGAGATAAAGCTTCCGGACAGGCGGAAAACTTCAGAAAACTCCTGCTGACAATGTCTGAAGATATCCGGGTGATATTGATAAAAATTGCTGACCGACTTCACAATATGCGTACGCTTGGTTCGATGCCGCCCGCGAAACAGTATAAAATAGCCGGAGAAACCGAATACATTTATGCTCCATTGGCTCATCGTCTCGGACTTTTCAGAATAAAGACAGAGCTTGAAAACCTCAGTTTCAAATACGATCATCCGGAAACTTACCACGAAATTGAACAAAAATTAGAAATAGAAAAACAGGCGCTCAATAAGTTTTATATCGAATTCTCTAAACCGATATTTGAAAAATTACAACATCAAGGTTACCGGTTTGAGTTGAAAGAGCGGATAAAATCGGTCTATTCCATTTGGAATAAAATGTCATCTAGAAACATCCCATTTGAAGAGGTGTATGATATTTTGGCTTTACGAATTATTTTTGAGCCCAAAGAAGGAATTGATGAAAAAGTACAATGCTGGATGATTTATTCTGCTATAACAGCGATCTATAAGCCTCACCCTGAGCGGATTAGGGATTGGGTCAGCACACCTAAAGCAAATGGTTATGAGGCGCTTCACGTCACGGTGATGACTCCCGGAGGTCGCTGGGTAGAAATTCAGATCCGGAGCAGACGAATGCACGATATCGCAGAGCGAGGTCTCGCCGCTCATTGGAAATATAAAACCGGAGAGGATGATGAGTCTGAACTCGACAAATGGCTGAAAACGATCAAAGAATTACTTGAAAATCCGGAGCCGAATGCGATAGATTTTATGGATACGTTCAAGTTGAACTTGTTCGCTTCAGAAATTTTTGTTTTTACACCGAAAGGTGATATCAAGACGATTGCTAATGGTGCTACCGCGCTCGATTTTGGATTTATGCTTCACACTGAAATTGGCTATCAGAGCATTGCAGCCAAAGTGAATCACAAGTTGGTCCCGCTCAATCACATCTTGAGCAGTGGTGATCAGGTAGAGATATTGACCTCCAAAAAACAAGTTCCACAAAGAGAATGGCTCGATTTTGTGACTACGGGACACGCTAAGTCTAAGCTGCAAAGTTATTTCAAAAAAGAAGAAAAAGCCCAGGCGCTCATTGGAGTTCAGAAGTTTGAAGAGGTAATGTCTGAAAATAATTTAAGACTGAACAAAGAGAATATTGATCAGATTTTGAGTTATTATAACCTTGATAATATAAATGAGCTATATGTTCAGATAGGCAAAGAATCGATTCGCGTAGAGGATATCCCCGTTATTTTCAGCAAATCGAAATCACCCAATATTTTATCAAAAATACTGAGAAATCCTTTCAGCAGTTCAAACGGAGATAAGAAAGAGGCTCCACCTGCGCCAATCGATGAGGTAAAAGCAGAAAATCACTTCGATTTCAAAAAAACTTATATACTCAATGAGCTTAATGTAGGAAAAATGTACGAATTGGCTCCATGTTGCCACCCGATTCCGGGTGATGATGTGCTGGGATATGCGAGCGAAGAGGGAATAATTATTGTTCACAAGCGCCAGTGTAAAGTCGCCAATGTAATAAAAAGTAATTTTGGGAATCGGATTTTAAATGTGGAGTGGCGTGCTTATAAGTCGCAATCATTCGTAGAGTCAATTGAAGTCAAAGGGATTGATAAAACCGGAATGCTAATTGAAATACTGAAAGTGATTTCAGAAGATTACAATGTGAACATTCGGAAAATATTTATTGAAAGTAATAACGGCCTGTTTACAGGCAACTTTGATGTACATGTACATAATACCGAAGATATTAACAACCTCGTTACCAACCTCTTAAAATTACCGGAAATAAACTCTGTGAAGCGTATTCAAAACTTTCAAGAATAGAAATAGGATAACCTGCTGAAAGAATTTTGTTCAAGTGCATTAGGGAAAACAGGGATTGAGTATTTAAATAGTTTTAAATTTGTTTGTGCTGCGGCAGGTGTTATTAATGGTGTAATTTCTGTAAATTCCTTTTATAAAAGTGCTAAGTCCGGAGATGATTATGTTAGGTTAATAAGTGCTGGTATTGTAGTCGGTATTGGATTTTTTTACCAATAGTTGGCCCAGTACTCTCAATGGGAAATGGATTAGCTGATAGTTTGGGTGCTTTTGATAAAATATATTGTTGTTTTGAATAAAAAATATCTCAAAATAATATCCATTCTGTCAGAGGTCTGTACCATTTTGGCACTAAGGGTGTAAACTACTTACTTGGCAATGGCACCGTAGGATTAGGGGAAATTTGAAATAATCATTTCGGAACTTATGAGAAGTTTGAAGGATTTTCATAATGGGGATTAATAATTGGAAAGGAATTATCAGTATATTAATTGCACTTGGGCTGAAAATCTAAATTTGGGAGTTGGAGCATTTGGGGTGGCTATAGGTGTTCAGAATCAGTTATGGGATTATGCGGTCAGTACAAACTTTAAGAGTGCTCGAAAATGGAGTTAATTTAATTTGCTTAAACCTAATCAGAAGAATTATAGATACAACCAAACTTTAGGAAAAACAGGTAATAATTTTCTTAAAGGAACTAAAGGATTAGGGGGTATTGGTGCAGCTATTAATATAAGTTATTCTGTAGTAGAGTTTTACAATTATTGTTACGTTAACGGTGGCACTAATTGGGCTTTTGGACCTAAAGTAGTACTCAATTTTTTAAAGACAGGAGTTGGATTTATTGGTCTTGTAGGATTTGCAGTTAATACTACTTACTTTTTAATCGATACAGCTACAGATGGATTTGGCGGTTTAGGGATTCCTCCTCAATAAATTATAGTATTAAAAACACGCAATTTGTATGAAGATATTGAAATTATTGTATTGTAAATATTATTGGTTTCAAGTAAAAGTAGGCAATGCAGATATTGCAGTTTTTAGTGCAATGATTCTTATAGCCATAATTATAATAATAATAGCGTTGGATATATTGATGATTATAGGTTTGTTTGATTTTTTAATACAAATTCCAGTTGAAATAATAGTTGTATTTCCTGTAATGTTGATTGTTCTATTATATTTTTTATTAATTCATAATCAAAAATATAAAAGAATAATTAATAATGATGAATTTAAGAAAGATAAAAAAGGCAATAGGATTGCAATAGTATTACCTTTAAGTGCATTTTTATTGTTTATTTTCGCTACTATATTAAAGATATTGCAGAATAATGAAGTAATATAGTTGAAAATATGTTTTGAATTGTTTTGTTGAACTTTAGTAATATTTTTTTACCAGGAATATTAAAATAAACTTATTCATGGATATGAATATCATTCAGCTACTGCTTGGCTTCGTACGGCAGATTTTGAATATCATTTCTTAGATGAAGGCAAAGTAGAAGTTTACGATTTAAGTGGAAAACTTATATTTACTACTGCTGAACTTTCTCCTTACGGAAACCGGATAAATGAATTAAACGGAAATAGTTACTATTGGGAAGATAATTCACAGGCAGTGTTTGGTGGTGGGGGGGAGATAATTACTCAGGTACTTGTGCTGAAAATCTAAATTTGGGAGTTGGAGCATTTGGAGTGGCTATAGGTGTTCAGAATCAGTTATGGGATTATGCGGTCAGAACAAACTTTAAGAGTGCTCGAAAATGGAGTGAATTTAATTCGCTTAAACCTAATCAGAAAAATTTTAGATACAACCATACTTTAGGAAAAACAGGTAATAATTTTCTTAAAGTAACTAAAGGATTAGGATATATTGGTGCAGGTGTAAATGTTGATTTTGAAAGTGCTAATGCTTTCATTTAATGGAGGTAAAGATTGGACTGTTGCTTTAAAAACAATGTTAGATATAAGTATGACCGGAGTAAGCTTTTTAGGTCCGATTGGCTTTACAGTTAGTGCTTCATATTTTCTATTAGACACAGCGACTAATGGGTTTGGTGGATTTGGAAATCCAAATAATCTCTAAATAGAATTGAAAAACAATGAGAAAATTTTATGAAATTTTATATTTTAAGTATTATTGGTTTCAAGTAAGAGTTGGCAATGAAGATGTTGCAGTG
>JAAYIT010000030.1 GCA_012523295.1 Porphyromonadaceae bacterium
ATCAAAATGATCCGCAATCAATGCTGTAGAAGCGTGTGCACGATGAGCAGTTCCAAAAGCATCATTGACATAAGCATCGGCATAAGAGGCTAATTTTTTTGTAAATTCTTTTTGAGATGCTTTCACCTCTTTTTTAGCTGCTGCAATTTCTTCTTCAGTTGCAGATTCTGTCACTCGTGGTTTGCCTTCTTCTTCTGCGTAAAAGCGTAGATTTTCCAACAAAAGCGCTTCACCATCCTGAAGTTCGCTTACCATCTTTTCTGTTTCGGCTCCTAATGCATCTGCTGCAAATTTAACCGGAACTCCCAAATGTTCGGAAACACGGTCAACGATAACTTTAAGTGAGAACTTCGGATCGGGATTTTTTTTCGGACGCCCCATGTGCGAAGCAATGATTAAACGACCACCATCAGCAATGATCTTTTTCAATGTCGGCATAGCTGCACGGATTCGAGTATCATCCGTAATGTTTTGATTTTCATCTACTGGAACATTAAAGTCCACACGTACAAAGGCTTTTTTGCCTTTAAAATTAAAATTGTCTAATGTCATATTTATAATTTTTAGTTTTCAGTTTGTTTTAAAATGCTTGATGTTTGATGCCGGGTGTTAGATGTTGGAAGTTTTATGCTTGTAACTTGTAACTTATATCTTAGAGTTTGAGACTTGAAATTCAGTACTCAGGACTAATTTGTCTTAAATTTAAATTCAACTTCTTTCAACTCTTCGTTCGCTTTAACGATTTTCTTTTTCAGGTTTTCTTTATATTCAGCAAGTCTGTTTTCGATATTCTCATCAGTTGAGGCAATAATTTGAGCCGCAAGAATACCCGCATTCAGTGCACCATTAATTCCTACAGTAGCGACCGGAATGCCGGGAGGCATTTGTACAATAGCGAGCAATGCATCAAGTCCATCCAATGAAGCTTTAATAGGAACCCCGATTACCGGAAGTGTTGTCATTGAAGCTATTACCCCGGGAAGATGAGCCGCCATTCCGGCTGCTGCGATAATTACTTGCACACCTCGTGATTTCGCGTTTTTTGCAAATTTCTCGACTTCCTCCGGTGTGCGATGCGCCGACAGTGCATGAATTTCAAACGGGATTTCTATCTCATCCAAAAAATCTGCCGCTTTTTTCATCACAGGCAAATCAGACGTACTACCCATGATAATGCTTATTTTTGGTGTCATAATACTCTATTTTTTCGCATAATTACCAGCTTTTAGTTATTTCTAAAATTGAAAAACATTTTAGAATTCTGTAAACTAAAAACTAAAAAAAAACGTAAATTGCTAACTATCCGATTTGTTTCTGATACTCTTCTGCTGTAAGCAGTTCTTCTTCATTGACATCGGTTACGGCTACTTTAATCATCCATCCTTCGCCATACGGATCGTCATTTACGAGTTCAGGCTTGTCTTCTAATTTTGGATTTACTTCCAAAATTTCACCCGAAACAGGCATTAATAAATCAGATACTGTTTTTACGGCTTCGACCGAACCGAAGACATCGCCTGCATTCAATGTTTCTCCTACAGTCTCAACCTCTACAAACACGATTTCTCCAAGTTCGCTTTGTGCAAAATTAGTAATGCCTACATATGCTGTTTCGCCTTCAATTCGTACCCACTCGTGGTCTTTTGTGTACTTTAAATTTGCCGGATCTTTCATAGTCAACTGAATTTTAGTTATTTAACTTAAATATATTTATAAAATTTTGAGATACTAAGTTACAAAAAATTTTGAGCTAATCATTGATTTATTTTGGCAAATAAATATCTGCCGAAATCGGATAATGATCAGAGGATTTTAATTTTCCTTTCTTAAAGTTATTGGAAAGAAACGTATTATCGTACATTATGTAGTCAATACGAAATCGGTAAAGCTGATGATCAAATGTCCAGCCCGTACCATTTCCGGATTCTTTGAATGCATCTTTCAAATTTCCTTTGGTTTTCACGTAAGTGTAAGACGCAGGCACATCATTAAAATCGCCGCATGAAATCACTTTATAAGGTGATTTTTTAATTATTTCAGAAATTTTCACCGCCTGATTTGCTCTTACTTTGTATGCTAAACTCAATTTTCGTGAAAGATATTTTGTCGCAGCGCTTAATTTTTCTGATGAAAAATCACTTCGCAGATCAGAAGTTTTTTTCATATCCTGCGCGGTTATCCTATTGGACTCCAAGTGATTATTTATTACACGCAGCGTGTCTTTTCCAATTACAATATCACTGAAAATTGACATATTATAATCAGCTTTAAAATCAATATTCTTCTTTTTAACAATCGGAAACTTCGAGAATGTAGCTACACCGAGATCCATATTCCATTTATTAATCAGCTGAAATCCAATATGTTTATAAGGGTATTTTTTAAATATCCGTTCCATATCATCTTCCTGAAACTGGGATTCGTTCTTACTTACAGCAAACTCCTGAAGGCAGACGATATCAGCATCAGAATCAAGAATGTACTGAATAACCTTATTGGGTTTGTCCGGCTTATGCTTTTTCATCATACCGGTATTCATCGTGTTATAAGATAGAAGAGTGATTTTCTGAAGGGTTGTGTCAATTTCCGGTTTTGCAAAGTTAACCGGAAAAGCACTCTTAACGGTACTCGAAAACAAAATAACAGCAGCCAGTGAAATCAAGAAATACCATTTTCTGAAAAGAGCCCAAAACAAGATAAATCCTATGTTTATAATCAAGAAAGGGAATAGCCCCAATGAAGCATATGCAAGTAAAACAAAGGTATTCGGATTGATTAGCGATCCAATCTTAACAAACACCAGAGCCAAAACTGCCAAGATATTTAGAAACAATAATATACCTTTTATTAATCTCATTTACTTCTTTTGATCAAAAAGCCTCCGTTTTTCTTCTGTCGTCAAACTTTCATAGCCCGATGTTTTTATCTTATCGAGAATCCGGTCAATTATCTTTTCATTCTCGGCTTTTCGCTGATTGAATTCAGCATCGGACATTTTTTGAGTATGATAAACTTTCGTTTTTTGTTTAGGTCTTGTTCTGAAAAGATTCACAAAAAAGTCTATTATTCGATTAATTGGTGACGTAATATCTTTCCCTTTTCTCTCAAAAAACACAAATAAATAACCGGCCAAAGCACCTCCCAAGTGGGCAACTTCTCCCCCGCCATTCTCTCCGGTTAATCCAAAAAAACTAATTACTACAGTAGCAATTGCTATCCACTTCAACTTTATTCTTCCTAATAGCAAGAGGTGCATTTCCATATTCGGGACCCTGACAGCCGAAGCTACCAAAATTGCAATTATTGATCCTGAAGCCCCCATAAGTATGCTTCGATGCGCAATTAATGCATAATATGGAAAAAAATTAAATGCTAAAACATACGCTGCCGCACCAAGCAAACCGCCTATGAAATAGAGCGAAAGGAGTTGCTTCTCGGAATAAAATGTCAAAAATATCTTACCAAACCAGAAGAGCACAAGCAGATTGAAAAGAATGTGAAAAAACTGCTCATGATAAAACATATAGGTAATCGGTGTCCAGAAATGACTTGCCAGCGACTGTAAATGAGAAGGTACCGAAAACCAGCTTGTATAATCAAATTGTGTTAGATTAAACAACTTAAAAACAACCGACAACACACTCACAATAAGGAAGACACCGATATTAACAAAGATTAACTTAATAACCATGTCGCCCCTTTTATACGTTTGTTTTAAGTTGTCAATAAATTCCATAACTTAATTCGTAACAAAAATCCAATTCGCTTCAGCGACTCGTATCTGAATCGCCTGAAATATTTTCCCACAGATACCAAACAATTGAATGACAGACCATTAGTCCAAACCGGTTTATACTCATAGTTTCATGACAGCATTCGATATTGCATTGTAAAACTAAGTTTGGCGATACTATATTTTTGAATCTGTGCTTCTTACAAGTAGATTTCACTAACCTTGTCTGTAGAGATTTCCTTTTTTCCTCCACATTAAAATCAGAATTAAACCAAACAACATCCCGCCTAAATGGGCAAAATGAGCCACGCTGTCACCTTTGAAACTTGCGACACCGAGGAAAAGTTCTAAAACCGCGTATCCTGCCACGAAATACCTTGCTTTAATCGGGATAGGCAAGAAAATAAGGAATAGTCGTTGCTCTGGAAACAACCAACCGAAAGCGAGTAAAATTCCAAAAATAGCTCCGGAAGCACCGACTGTGAGTAATGAGTTTTGTAATTCTCTTTTCATCATCAGCACATCGGTAGGTTCCATCCGACTAATATCTCCACTAAAACGGAAATAACGAGACAGCTGATCGATATACGGTACCAACGACTCTGTAGTGCCATTAGAAGCGGCGGAATTAATGGCTGTATCCATTGCCGAAAACAGTCCGTTCATATCAATGTACCAAAACAATTGCTGTATCAAACCTGCTCCGATACCTGTAACCATATAAAATATCAGAAATTTACGACCGCCCCACACATGCTCCAAAATAGGACCAAACATAAACAGAGCGAACATATTAAAGAAAATATGGGCTATATTCGGATACGGCGCGTGCATAAACATATACGTCACCATTTGGATCAGATTGAATTTTTCTGAAGCAAAATAGTGCATTCCGAGTAAATCTTCCAACCGAACGTTTATTCCCCAACGCAACAAAATGGTCGGCAACATCCAAGCTGCCAAAAACATAATGACATTAATAATTAGAAGATTCTTTACAATCGGCGGTAAGTTTCTTAGCATGCTGGTAAATCTTTTGATTTGCGAGTGCAAAATTACTAAAAAAACTCCGAATAGTAATTATTGAACAAAAATTGAAATAAAAATACAAAATTTTACAATTTTCCGCGCTTATATTTTTTTTTTTACTTGATTATCATTACATTTGTCAAGTATTGCAAATGTTTAATTGTCTTAAATTTTTTAATCATGAACAAAGCTGAATTAATTAGTGCGATTGCTGCCGCATCAGGTTTGACAAAAGCTGATTCGAAGAGAGCGCTCGACGCTACTGTGAAAAGTATTACCGCTGCCCTTAAAAAAGGGGATAAAGTGAGTTTAGTTGGTTTTGGAACGTTCTCCGTTGCAAAACGTGCCGCTCGTACAGGAGTGAATCCTTCTACTAAAAAAGCTATTAAAATTCCTGCCAAAAAAGTTGCAAAATTCAAAGCGGGTTCAGATCTAGCTGCTGCTGTTAAATAAATCAGAAAAAATTATTTTCAAAAAGGGCATTCTAAAATAAATGTCCTTTTGTTTTTTTAAAAACACTGATCCACTTTTCGTACAAACATTTAGCATCTTGTTATCAGACTTCTTTGAGAAAAACCTGAAAAGCAGTATCTTTGCAACCAGAAATAGAAAAAACGACAATGAAATTAGAAATCCTACTTAAAACAGCGACAATAAAAATCGTAAACGAACTTTATAGCGCCGAGGTCAACTCCGATTCCGTTCAATTCCAAAAAACAAAAAAAGAATTTGAAGGCGATATTACGTTAGTGGTCTTTCCATTTGTAAAAATGGCACGAAAATCACCCGAACAAACCGGCGAAGAAATTGGCGCGAAACTCAAGTCTGAAGTTGATATCATCGATTCTTTCAATGTTATAAAAGGATTTTTGAACCTCAAAATAAACACCTCTTACTGGGTTCAGCAGCTAAATGAAGTACATGAGACTGAAAATTACGGATGTACTTTTGCCAATAATAATTCCGAAACGATGATGATAGAATACTCATCGCCAAACACAAACAAGCCGCTTCACCTCGGTCATATTCGGAACAATCTGCTCGGTTACAGTATTTCTGAAATTCAAAAAGCAAATGGCTGGAACATAGTGAAAACCAACATAGTAAATGATCGTGGCATTCATATCTGTAAGTCGATGCTCGCCTGGCAGAAATGGGGAAATGGAGAAACTCCCGAAAGTTCAGGAATGAAAGGTGATCATTTGGTGGGAAAATATTATGTCGAATTTGATAAGCGCTATAAGGCTGAAATAAAAGAACTAATGGAGCAGGGAATGACAGAAGATGAAGCAAAAAAAGAAGCTCCGCTCATCAAAGAAGCGCAGGAAATGCTCCTGAAATGGGAACAAAATGACTTCGAAATCCGGAATCTATGGGAGACTATGAACGGATGGGTTTATGCCGGATTTGACAAGACTTACAAGAAACTTGGAGTAGATTTTGACAAAATATACTACGAATCAAACACCTATACGGAAGGAAAAGAAAAAGTGGAAGAAGGTGTTTTGAAGGGCGTGTTTTATCAACGCGATGATGGATCGATCTGGGCTGATTTGACAGCAGACGGACTGGATGAGAAACTACTCATGCGTTCCGACGGGACTTCAGTTTATATGACTCAGGACATAGGAACCGCTAAAATTCGCTACGAAGAATATCCAATCAAAAAAATGGTATATGTAGTTGGTAATGAGCAGAATTATCATTTCCAGGTTTTATCTATTTTGTTAGACAAACTTGGTTTTGAGTGGGGAAAAGATTTGGTACACTTCTCATATGGCATGGTGGAGCTGCCTGAAGGAAAAATGAAAAGCCGTGAAGGAACCGTAGTAGATGCCGATGATCTTATCGAAGAAATGTTCAACACCGCCCGCGAAACTTCTCGGGAATTGGGAAAATTAGATGGTGTATCGGAAGAAGAAGCCGAAAATATTGCGAGAATGGTTGGTTTAGGCGCGCTTAAATACTTCATTCTCAAAGTAGATCCCAAGAAGAACATGACATTCAACCCGAAAGAGTCTATTGATTTCAATGGCAATACCGGACCATTTATCCAATATACGCATGCCCGTATCAAGTCGGTTCTCCGAAAAGCCGATGAACAAGGACTCTCCTACTCTTCTCTAAAAAACACAAACATCCCGATTTCAGAAAAAGAGCAGTATTTAATTCAGCTGATAACGGAATTTCCGGTTATCGTAAAACAAGCCGGAGATGAATTCAGTCCTGCCGTAATAGCTAACTATATTTACGATATTTCCAAGGAATACAACCAGTTTTATCACGATTTCACTATTCTTCGTGAAGAAAATGAAGATATTAAGACTCTTCGATTAATTATTTCAGACTCCATTGCCAATGTAATAAAATCCGGAATGAAATTGCTTGGAATTGATGTACCGGAAAGAATGTAAGAGACTTTTAGTCTTTTTATTATCTAAATTTTAAGCTACTTATTTGTTACAAACACTTTTGTTTTTTTTTACAAAACCTATTATTCATTGTACTCAAATCTAAAGTTTCTATGAAAAACAAACCGCTACTTCTCTTGATTTTTCTTACAAGCTTATTGTTAACGAGCTGTTTCTCAGGCCGAAGAGCATTACATTACGGCGATTATTACACTGCAACCCTGACTGCAGTCAGCCGACTTCGCGCTCAGCCCAAACATCAGAAGTCACAACAAGTATTACTTCAGGCTTATCCGTTAGCTAAAGAAACAGCATTGCGTAATATCCAAAACATTCTCATCTCCAACAATCCGGATAAATACGCTTTGATTGTTGATAAATACTTAGCTCTTAATGAGTTGGCTGACGCCATTTACACTTGCCCGAAAGCGTTGGAATTAATTCCCAATCCCACCCAATATTTCGCGGAACTAAAAGAAGCGAATAACCTTGCTGCCGAAGAAGCCTACCGACAGGGGATGGATGCGTTGAAAAAAAACACCATTTTAGATGCAAGAGCGGCCTATTTTCACTTTCTGAATGCCGAAAAATTCATCCGAAACTACAAAGATGTTCATGATAAGATACAAGAATCGTTGTATATCGGCACATTGAAAGTTGTGGTGCAAAAGCCGATATTGCCTGAAAAGTTTCAAATTTCAGCTGACTTTTTTTATAACAATTTAATGTCCAAAATTTCGCAAGTTACAAGCAATAAATTTATCCGGTTTTATTCTTTTGAAGAAGCAAACAAAGAAAATCTCAAACAGCCGGATCAATTTCTATTGTTGGACTTTGCCGATTTTGCAGTCGGCAATATAGTGGAAAGTCGCAAAACCAATGAAGTAAGCCGAGACAGCGTGTTAGTGGGGACTACAACCGTGAATGGAGAGAAACAAAATGTTTTTGGTACGGTAAAAGCTCAATTCACCCTATTTCGCCGTGAAGTTATTTCGGAAGGAGTGCTGTCGGTGAGAATCATTGATGGCATTAATTCGCGGATTTTAGAAGATAAAAAATTTCCCGGAAGGTATGTGTGGGGCAATGAGTGGGCTACGTACAAAGGCGATGAACGAGCGTTAACCAAAGAAGAGAAAAGAATTTCGAACTCAGAACCAATCATGCCGCCGCCACAGCAAGATTTATTTATCGCGTTCACAAAACCAATCTTTGATCAGACTGTAACTTACGTAAACTATTTTTATTCAAAATAGGAAATAGGAGACAGTGCCGAAAATCCAATTTTTTTGCGCAAAGATGCAAAGACGCAAAGTTTTTTTTCTAACTATTCTGTCTCAGTCTCAAAGATAATTTTTTGAGATTGCCGTTGGATTAAGAACTCAATTCATAAAACTTCCGCGTACCATCCTTTCATGTCCTGAAATGTCATTTCTGATAACTACATCTGTAAATCCGTAATTTCCCAACATTTTAGCTACATTTCGAGCATGATCTTTATGCGTTTCAAAATAAATATTTCCTTGTGGGGCTAAATGCGAAATTGCAAAAGCTGCTATTTTATGAAAAAATAAAAGCGGTTTTTCACTTGGTGAAAATAAAGCTACATGCGGCTCAAAATCAACAACTTGTTTATCTATTATACTTTTTTCATCTATCGGGATATAGGGCGGATTGCTGACAATTACGTCCCATTTTTGGTTATAACTTTTTGGTGTTAAGATATTATCTTCAATAAAATCTACATCCACATTATTCAGTTTTACATTTTCCTCCGCATTTTTCAATGCTTCCGTAGAAATATCCATACCTGAAACTTCAATTTTCGGATTTTTCGATTTTATCGCAATAGCAATTGCACCACTTCCGGTTCCAATATCCAACACTCTCACAGCTTGGTTATCAAGCATATTTATATCAAATAAAACCCATTCAACCAATTCTTCAGTTTCAGGTCTCGGAATTAAAACCGAAGGGTCAACCTTAAGTTTTAATCCATAAAACTCTGTTTCTCCCAATATATAATGAATGGGTTCAAGGTTTTTCAGACGTTCTAAGTATTCTAACGCCAATTTCTCTTGATTCTCATCTAAATCAATATCATTATTCGCTAAAAGCTTTGCACGATTGAGTCCTGTAACTTTTTCCAGAATCAAATTATTGAATATTTGAATCTCACTTTTAGAATAAATATTTTTTAGCGAATTGAACAATATTTTTTTGAACTCTTTCATGACACAAAATTACTCAATTAAAACTAAAAAGTAAAAAAATACTATTTTAAACTCTCATAAGTGTTGCACAAGATTAAATGTATTCATTTTTTGTATTCAAAAACCAAAGATTACAAAATAATTGCATAACGTAGAAAAATAACTTATTTTTGTTCCTTAAATTTTTAAGAGAACGCAATGAAACGAATTTTCAGCCTTTTACTTATTTCTATTTTTATTCTCAATATTTCTGCACAGAAGCAATTAAAACGTGAAATGCGTGCTGTCTGGATTGCAACGGTAGCGAATATTGACTGGCCTTCAAAACCCGGACTGACTCCGACACAGCAGCGCACTGAAATGCGTGAAATGTTGGATAATTTGCAAAAATCCGGAATTAACGCCATAGTTTTGCAAATCAGGCCAACCGCCGACAGCTTCTACCCTTCTGAATTAGAACCATGGTCATACTATCTGAGCGGAAAGCAAGGACAACGCCCCTCACCCTACTATGACCCGTTGCAATTTATCATTGAAGAGGCTCACAAGCGATGTGTGGAGGTGCACGGCTGGATAAATCCATATCGTGTTACGAATATGACAGGACATATTAACCAATTGGACAGAAATCATTTATATCATAAAAACAGGAAACTATTTGTTGAATATGGCGGGAAATATTACTTCGACCCCGGATTAGATGAAACGCGCGAATTCCTTAATAAAGTTGTCTCAGACATTATTATGCGTTATGATATTGACGCGTTACATTTTGACGATTATTTTTATCCGTATCCGGTTGCGGGACGCGATTTCCCTGATGCCGAGACCTTCAGAAACAATCCAAGAGGATTTTCTCCGTCCCGAAAAGCAGATTGGAGAAGAAACAACGTGGATATGATTATCGGTGAGCTTCAAAAAACAATTAAAGATCTGAAGCCTTGGGTGCAATTTGGAATTAGCCCGTTTGGAGTCTGGAGAAACAGCAATAAGGATCCGAAAGGCTCTGCCACACGTGCGGGAGTAACAAATTATGATGATCTTTATGCTGACATATTGAAGTGGCTGCGCGAAGGGACAATCGATTACGTGGTCCCACAGCTTTATTGGGAAATAGGAAAGCAGGTAGCAGATTATAAAGTCCTTGTAAAATGGTGGTCGGACAACACATTCGGGAAAAATCTTTACATCGGTCTTTATGCATCAGGGCTTAATACAAACAGCGCTTCCGCCTGGAGAAACGGCAATGAACTGGCGCGCCAGTTGAAACTGAATCAGAGTTATCCAAAAGTAGAAGGAGCCGTATTTTTCAGCGCGAAACCATTTCTGAGAAACCCGAGAGGACTGAACGACACGTTGAGAAATAATTACTACAAATATCCTGCTCTGCAGCCAATAAGCAGAAACATTAAAGGTGAAGCTTCCGCCCAACCCCAAAATTTACGAATAGTGAAAGATGGGAAAGAAGCCTATTTACTGTGGGATGCGGTGAACGAAGAAGGTGGCTGTAAAGTAATGTACTACGCGGTCTATGGTTTCAAAGGAAAGGAGGTTGGCGATATGAACGATCCGGCAAATATCGTGGCTCTGACAACCGATTCTTGTATAGATTTACGCGAACTCGACCGGAAATTCAAAGGAAGAACTACATTTGTTGTTACTGCCGTCAACCGTTTTAAATGGGAAAGCAAACCTACACACGGGGTTTCGAGAAGACTTTAGTCAGGCGGAAAAATTTAGGAGAGAACTCTTTTAGACTTGGTAAAAATCAAAAAAACAAGGTGTCAAAATTAACAAGAAAGCAGAACAGATTATTTCTAAGTCAAGACGACTTAATTTCTAACTTTTTGGAAGGATATAGGAGCATTTCGGCTCTACCATTAGAATAAATAACAGACTTTATAAAGTCAAGACAACTTCCCCGTTAGAGTTTTGATGCTCCAAATTCACATTTTCAATATAAAAATCGTAACTTTGTAACAAAAATAATTTTACACAATAAATATATGTACATTAACACAGAAATTGCAAAAGACATCTTCTATGTAGGTGTCAATGACAGAATTACAGACAAGTTTGAGAACATGATTCCGCTTCCATACGGTGTATCTTACAATTCATACTTAATTGTAGATGAAAAAGTGGCTTTGATTGATACGGTTGAAGTTTCTTTTGGTGATGTTCTAATTGACAAAATAGCCGCAGAATTAAAAGGTAGAACTATTGATTATCTGATAATCAACCACATGGAACCGGATCACACAGGGTCTCTAACCATGATTCGGAAATTATATCCCGATATGGTGATTGTCGGAAATAAGAAAACACTCGAAATGGTGTATGGCTATTACGGCATCAAAGATAATGTTTTGGAAATAGCTGAAGGTGAGACACTTTCATTAGGGAAACGAACATTAAAATTCCACATGACACCCATGGTGCACTGGCCGGAAACCATGATGACCTTGGAGACATCTGAAAATATCCTTTTCTCCGGTGATGCTTTTGGCTGTTTTGGAACACTCGATGGCGGAGTTTTAGATACTGATATGAATTTAGACAAATACTGGGATGAAATGTATCGTTATTATGCCAACATTGTAGGGAAGTACGGCTCACCAATTCAGAAAGCACTTCAAAAACTTTCAAATGTAGATTTCCGGTTGATTTGTTCGACACACGGCCCGGTATGGAAGGAAAATATAGCTAAAACAGTAGGTATCTACGACCGACTAAGCCGGTATGAAGGTATGGAAGGTGTGGTAATTGCCTACGGAAGTATGTATGGAAACACCGAAGGAATGGCAGAAGCGGTAGCTCAAGGGTTGGTTCAGAATGGGATTAAAAATGTAATAATGCACAATGTATCAAAATCAGATCCATCCGTAATTTTACGTGACATTTTCAAATACAAAGGATTAGTTTTGGGTAGTCCGACTTACTGTAATGATTTGCATCCTGAAATGAGTTCGCTGCTTCAAAAAATCGAATTACGTGCTGTCAAAAAGAGAGATTATGCCTTTTTCGGATCATTTTCATGGGCCGGAATTTCTAATAAAAAATTAGGAGAATTCGGAGAAAAAATGAAATGGAGAACTTGTGACTTAAAAATTGAAGAAAAAATGAGCTTGACATTTGACAACTACCGAGCCTGTATTTTATTGGGAAATAAATTGGCTGAATTAGTAAAGTCTGAATGTGAAGAAGACCCTTCATGTCATTAATAGGGCACCTCGCGATTGTGTAATCGAAGTCTTTGAGGCGAAAACAGCTTTATTTAATAATAGTCCGGTCCGGGTGTTCGCTGACCGATAAATTGAAATATCAAATTGAACCCGATGTGTAATCCATCAACCGGCTGAAACACACAAAGTAATCTCCCGATATTTATCAGGAGGCGTGTCTCATCTTTCCTTGATGTCAAAAAAACAACATATAATCAGATGAAAAAACAAATTCTCTCAATTCTGTTCTAATGTTTATTTCTAATCATCTATTCCCAAAATCCGGTAATAGTTAAAGAGGATCGCAAGTGGAATTTTGTTTCAGAAACAGCTGTTTCATTCGGGTTAGGGATAGGCGGAAATTCGGCATTCGGTGCAGAGTTGCAGACAATGTTTTTGCCTAAATTAAGTGCGCAATTAGGAGCTGGAATCGAGGGTTTTTCGGGTGGATTAAATTATCACATTTACCCATCTGTCCGTTCGCCTTATTTTTCGTTTCAAGCGTGGCAGCAAGGTTTTGCTACTGAATACAAGGCTTCATATGCCGGGGCAATGTTTGTTTATCGAGCTGATAAGCTGCTGCAGGCGGGATTAGGAGCAGGATACCGATTCCATAAAAACCCAGCCATAGAATACGATTCTAAGTTTATTTTAATGTTTAATCTGGGGCTATATTTCCCGTTGTAATGCCATCTCATGCTATGGAAGAACTCACACTAATTACTCCGACATTTTTATTTTCAGCTATTTCACTGATATTTTTGGCTTACACCAATCGTTTTTTGGCATATACGGCCTTGGTGAGAAATCTGAAAGAAAAATATTTAGAAGACAAATCCAAAGTGACCAAAGCACAGATTGACAACTTGAAAAAAAGGCTTCGGCTGACACGCTTTATGCAATTAATAGGTGTAGCAAGTTTGTTGATTTGTGTTGTTACGATGTTTATGATTTACATTGGTTGGCAACTCGTTTCGGTTGTTCTTTTCGGGATCGCGTTGCTTTTTCTGATTGTTTCACTGTCACTTTCGGTTTGGGAAATCAATATTTCATCCAATTCGATAAGAATTCATTTGAGTGATATGGAAAAATGAAACGTATTCCCTACCCTCTCCGAAAGGAAAAGAGTTGCCGGTTGTTATTTTTTTTAATCACGACAAACTTTTCTTCTATTTTCAAACCGGCTTTTTTCAACAAAGTAACGGGAAATCCGGAATTAATAAAGAATGACATGAAGATACACTGAAATTTATTTTACAATTTTATATCATCTATTGTTGTTTTTCAAAAAGAAAACAATATATTTGCAGTTCCGAAACCCACATTTCGGAACTGTCTGTTTCTTTTATGAATTAAAATAGGAATGTCATGAAATTTTACAATAGAGAAAAAGAAATTGATCGTTTGCGAGAGATACAATTACTTTCTCGTGACAATGCTCAATTCACGGTGTTGACAGGGAGACGCAGGGTTGGCAAAACTCAGCTTTTACTAAAAGCGACCGAAGGACAACCGACGCTTTATTTTTTTGTATCCCGAAAAGCGGAACCCTTTTTGTGTGAAGACTTTGAACTAGAAATAGCTGATAAATTACAAATCCCCATACTCGGTAACACGCAAAGCTTCAGCGCTTTATTTAAATTTCTTATGCAACTTTCCGCTACTCGGAGTTTTAATTTAATCATTGATGAATTTCAAGAATTTTTGAATATAAACCCTTCGGTGTATAGCGACATGCAGCGGGATTGGGATATCTTAAAAAGTGAAAGCCGAATGAACCTGCTTGTTTGCGGTTCCGTGCATTCGCTGATGCATAAGATTTTCGAAGATTATAATGCGCCTTTGTTTGGACGCGCTACCAATTTCATGCGCTTGAAGCCTTTTAACGTATCTGTTTTAAGGCAAATTCTTTCCGAAAATCATCCCGATTATACGACGGAAGATTTATTGGGACTTTATACATTTACGGGCGGAGTAGCCAAGTATGTGCAACTTTTTGTGGATAATAAAGCGCTGTCATTCAACAAAATGCTTGATTTTATCATTCAGGAAGATGCGTCATTTATCGCCGATGGGAAAAGTATGCTCATTGAAGAATTTGGAAAAGATTATGCTGTTTATTTCACTATTTTATCGGCAATCGCGCAAAGTGAAAACACGCGAGCAAAAATTGAAACTATCGTGGGCAGAGAGATTGGCGGTTATCTTACCCGCATGGAAAATGACTATGGCTTGATCTCCAAGCGTGTTCCCGTGTTTTCAAAATCTCAGACAAAAAATGTTCGTTATGTTTTAGATGACAACTACCTAACATTCTGGTTTCGATTCATTTACAAGTACAGCTATATGATTGAGATTCGTCAGTTTGACGAATTGAGGAAAATTGTCGAGCGAGATTACGCGACTTTTAGCGGTAAGATGTTGGAAAAGTTTTTCCGTGAAAAATTTATAGAACAAGGCGGAATAACCAACATTGGCGGTTATTGGGACAAAAGCGGTGAAAATGAAATAGACTTGATAGTAGTCAATGACATTGAGAAAACTGCTAAAGTCATTGAAATAAAGCGAAAAGCAAAGAATATTCGTTACAACCTACTCAAAGAAAAAACAGCCAACATGCTTTCAAAAACAAATGCGCTGAAAGGGTATGCCATTGATTATTTGGGACTTTCGATGGATGATATGGAGAAGTGAAAAGTGTTCTCTATCAAGCTTGTGTCTCGTGAATAAACCGAGAGATTCCTGCACTTAGCACGGCATTGTATTTCGCAACAAGGAACAAAATTTGGACGTAGTTAATTTAAAACTTTGCCATTTTTCTACAAAACCGTATATTTGTATTTAGAAAATCGATTGATTACAGCCAAATAGTTTTAGAAAAATCATGAACAAACTATCCAAATATTCCCCCATTAGGGGGTTAGGGGGCATGGGCTTCATCAAAGTTGCTTCTGCCATTCCGTCACTTCGTGTGGCGGATTGTGATTACAACGCACAGAAAGTCAAGGATTTGATTGTAAAAGCCGACGGCGAAGGCGTGGAAATCGTTTGTTTTCCGGAGTTAAGCATTACGTCCTATTCTTGTGCCGATTTGTTTTTTCAAAAACAATTGTTAGATAATGCAGAAAACGCGTTGGGTAAATTGATGAGTGAAACAGCTGATTTAGCTATAATCAGCTTGGTGGGAATGCCCGTGCGGATGGGCAATCAGCTTTTTAATTGTGCTGTGGTGTTTCACAGAGGAGAAATTTTGGCTGTCGTTCCTAAAATAAACCTGCCCAACAACGACGAATTTTACGAAAAACGCTGGTTCGCGAGCGGAGCTGCTGTTTCGACCGAAAACATCACGCTTGCCGGACAAGAAACATTTTTAAGCGCCAACTATCTTTTCAAAACGGACGATTTTTCGTTTGCCGTAGAAATTTGCGAAGACCTGTGGAGCCCCGTTCCGCCAAGTTCCAAGCTAGCTGTGAACGGCGCAGAGATTATTTTCAACCTTTCGGCAAGCAACGAATTGGTCGGGAAACACGCTTACCGCCGGCAACTCGTAGAGCAACAATCCGCCCGCTGTCATTGCGGGTACGTCTATGCTTCGGCAGGTTACGGCGAAAGTACCACCGATTTGGTTTTTTCTGGAAACGCATTCATAGCTGAAAACGGGAAATTACTGGCTGAAAGTGAACGGTTTAGCTTTGAGCCACAGTTGGTTATTACTGAAATTGACGTGGAAAGATTACGTGCCGAACGGTTGCGAAACTCCAATTTTTCCAACGAACGTGATTACGCCGATTGCTTTGAAGTTAATTTTTCGACAGGCAAAAAAGCCGCTCAAAAACAAACACTTACACGACAAATAAACCCGTATCCTTTCATTCCATCGCTTGAAAAACGAGACGAAACTTACAACGAAATTTCCTCCATCCAAGTAGCCGGACTTGCCAAAAGGTGGCAACACACGCTTATCGACAAGTTGATAATCGGTGTTTCGGGCGGATTGGACAGCACGTTAGCGTTACTTATTTGTGCGAAAACAGCCGATAAGCTCGGATATGACCGTAAACGCATTCTCGGCGTTACTATGCCCGGTTTTGGGACGACCGACAGAACGTATAATAACGCACGTGAGTTAATGAAATCGCTCGGAATTTCTACGCTGGATATCAATATCAAAGAGGCTTGCCTGCAACATTTCAAAGACATTGGACACGACCCGGAAATTCATGACGTTACGTACGAAAACGTGCAAGCCCGCGAACGTACACAAATTCTCATGGACTTGGCAAACAAGCAAAACGGCTTGGTAGTCGGAACGGGCGATCTTTCGGAAATGGCGCTCGGCTGGTCTACCTACAACGGTGATCATATGTCAATGTATGCTGTAAACAGCGGGATTCCAAAAACGCTTGTCCGACATTTGGTAAACTGGATTTCAGAACAAATGGACCAAAACTCGGCTAAGATATTACAAGACATCCTCGACACCCCGGTAAGTCCGGAACTCTTACCCGGTGATGAGAAAGGTGAAATCAAACAGAAAACTGAAGATATAATCGGACCGTATGAGCTGCATGATTTCTATTTGTACTATTTCGTACGATTTGGATTTACTCCTGAAAAAATTCAGTTTTTAGCCAAAACGGCTTTTGGTGAAAAATATTCTTGCGAAGAAATTGATAAATGGCTGAAACTCTTTCTCAAACGCTTTTTCCAACAACAATTCAAACGCTCCTGTACGCCCGACGGACCAAAAATCGGAAGCGTAAACCTTTCACCCAGAGGAGACTGGAGAATGCCGAGTGATGCAATATTTGGAGAATGGTAATAAATTTTTTTTACGTTTGCCTACTATACATTAATCTTTTTATTCAAAATTTATGTTTCAAAACAACTCAACTCAAGACTTACTGATTTCATTGGGAATTATTATTATAGCGCTGATTGTCAACTGGATAATCACAATATTAAATACGAGATATTTAAGAGCTTTGGCGAAGCGAACAAAAAATCAGTTCGACAACATCTTAGTCAATTCTCTGGAAACTCCTTTGAAAGTGGGAGTTGTTCTTTTCGCAATTTGGACTGCTTTTCAACGCCTCGAAATGAGCGAATCTTTTGACGCTACCCTATTCAAAATTTATGAAATTCTCACGGTTTTGAATATCACCTGGTTCGTCGCACATCTGATCAACGGACTATTAAATGAGTATTTTATAAAGAAAAGCGAACGCGACACCTACTATCGGCACCGATTTTCACTTGATTCACATTTCATTTCATTGATAAAAAAAGTAGTTACATTTTTGATTTGGCTAATCGGAATCGTTACTGCGTTAAATAATATCGGCTTAGACCTGAAAGCAATTCTTGGGACACTCGGAATCGGTGGAATTGCCATTGCGCTCGCAGCACAAGATACAGTGAAAAACGTTTTCGGTGGTTTTACCATTCTGCTCGACGGTACATTTCGCATAGGTGATCGGATAATAATTGGTGAGCACGAAGGATATGTAGAAGACATTGGCGTGAGGAGCACCAAGATTCGTAATTTCGATAAAAGGCTCATAACCATGCCGAATTACAAAATAGTGGAAGATGCGGTTATTAATGTGTCAGCAGCTCCGCAAGTCCGTATAATAAACAACTTGGGAATAGTCTATGACACAGATCCTGAAAAAATGCAGAAAGCTCTTGTCATATTAGAAGAAATAGCCAAATCGAATGAAAATGTCAGCAAACAAGGGATTAGCACGGCGTTTGAAGAGTTTGGCGATTTCGCTTTGATAATCCGTTTTGTCTATTTTATTCAAAATCCTTCAGATCGATATGAAACTTCCTCCGCTATCAATCTTGAAATTCTGAAACAGTTTAATAATGAGGGAATTGAATTCGCTTATCCTACCCAAACTATCATTTTCGATGGCAATGAAGAAGTAAAAAGTTAAGTTTTTTTGACATTCTTACATCATTGAAAAAAGTATAATTACATTATCTTTGTGAAAAGTCAGATTTAATCCGAACTGAATTTTGGGGATATTTTGACCAAAACAAAGTGAATTATATGCGGAAAAGAGATAAATCCTGGTGGTTTTTTACCTTCACACTTGTTGCATTTGCCATTGTTACTTATATTCTGATAAGAAAAGGTGGTGCAATTGATGTTGAATTGCATCGGAAAGGCGCTTCGGATACTATCGGCAATTTTGAACTTTTCAAGAACTTGACTTTTGAAAATATAGTTGAACCTTCTGCAATAATTCTCTTGCAGATTTTTGCTATTCTGGTTGTATCACGTATTTTCAGCGCTTTATTTGCTAAGATAAAACAACCTACCGTCATCGGTGAAATCCTTGCCGGAATTGTTCTCGGCCCTTCGCTACTCGGACTGTTTTTTCCCGGAGCATATCATTTTCTTTTCTCACCCGACTCGCTAAACAGCCTATACATTATAAGCCAAATCGGGCTTGTGCTATTCATGTTCACTGTAGGTATGGACCTGAATATGAGCGAAATGAAGGAAAACTTCAAAAGCACATTTATCATCAGTCAGTCCAGTATAGTTGTTCCGTTCCTTCTTGGAATGATACTGGCTTTCGTTATTTATAGAGATTTTTCGCCCGAACATTCGAACTTTACATCCTTTGCGCTATTTATAGGCATTTCTATGAGTATCACAGCTTTTCCGGTGCTTGCAAGGATTGTTCAGGAGAAAGGACTTACAAAATCCCATTTAGGTACGTTAAGCATCGGGAGCGCCGCCATCAACGATGTTTCAGCGTGGCTGCTTTTAGTTGCGGTCATTGCCATAGCCAAGACCGGAAGTTTTGCAAGCTCCATATATACTTTATTTTTTACGGTTATTTATATCGCGCTAATGTTGTTCGCGGTACGCCCGTTTATAAAAAAAATCGGTGAAATCTATCAGAATGAGGAGCTGATGAATAAAAGCATTTTCGCGTTCTTTATTCTGATATTAATTATTTCCGCATACACCACCCAACTACTTGGTATTCACGCACTTTTCGGCGCATTCATGGCCGGATTGATTATGCCGCCGCTACCCAAATTCAGGAGGTTAATAATTGACAAAATTGAGGATTTATCGGTAACACTGTTACTTCCGCTTTTCTTTGTTTACACCGGATTAAAAACCGAAATCGGGCTGCTCAACACGCCTTCTCTTTGGATTATCTGTCTGATATTCATTGTTGTAGCCGTAGTAGGAAAAGTAGGCGGGAGTGTTCTTCCGGCTCGTATATCGGGTGAAAGTTGGCGCGACAGCTTGTCACTCGGAGGCTTGATGAACACACGCGGACTGATGGAACTAATTGTGCTGAATATCGGGTTGGAAATGGGTATTTTACCGCCGACCATCTTTGTTATTTTAGTAATAATGGCGCTGGTAACTACCTTTATGACAACACCTTTACTCCATTTTATAGAAAAGCTGATGCCCGATAAGAAAGCGAAAGACAAGCTGCATGACAAACAAGCAGAAGATATTTTAAAAGTGCTGATATCACTCGGAAATCCGGCGAGCGGAGATAATCTGCTTCGGGTTGCAAAAAAGATTTTGGACGGAGCTAAAAACAGATTATCTGTAAATGTACTGCATATCACGGCAGGAACTGACTTGCACCCGATCTATACGGAACAATTTTCGGTAGAAAGTTTCATTGATATTCAAAAAACATCTGAAGAACTCCGGATTCCCATTACTACTGAATATCGAGTGGCGGATAACATTGAGAGTGAAATTGTCGGAATTGTAAATAATGAAAATTACGATTTCTTACTCGTAGGAGGAGGAATTCAATTGGAGAAAGAAGAGTCAAGTGCCGGAAAACAATGGCTAAAAAAATATCCGATACTCGATAAAGTGGTAAACACAATCACCCGTGACAGGACCTTATTCTTCCCCGGAACTCTCATTCACGACAAAACAAGGTATTTCATTGAGAACAGCAATTGCAGCGTTGGTGTATTTATCAATCGTGATTACAAAGGGATTTCTGGTACGACTGTTATTCCGATCAAAGAAAAAACAGACAATTTCCTGCTTCGTTACGCGCAAAGAATTTTACGATATAATGATGATTTATCGGTGCAGATTTTGGACATGACAAATGATAATCAAAGTACAACAAGCATTCAAGAAGGGATACAGATTCTTTCAGAAGAATTCGAGCAGCGAGTAAAAATACAGCATGTAAACAAAATCGATTCAGTCCATCTCGAAAAGTACAATTTCATGCTTATCAGCTACCAGGCTTGGGAAAACCTATTAAAAACGTATCCTAAACTGCTCAACAATATCCCATCATCTATGATTATCAACAATAAGACAAGCCCTTTTCAAAAAAAAAGAATGAAACTGAATGAAGAAACTGACATGCAGGCAGAATAGACTGACTAACAGGCTGAAAATTAGAAATATATACTGTTTCGTTTTCTCGTAACTTTTTCCCTTCCAACATATTTCGAATCAGTTCAAATCCCCAAATACCAAGTGCGGTAAGTTCTATAAATCCGGAAATTCCTATCATATCGAATGCTCGCGGGTAGAAATCGGTAGTTATTTGCGATACGATTCGCCATGTATTTCCTAAGTTAAGCAACTCGACTTTCGCAAGTTCGACAACTAACTGAAAGTCAATAAAAAAGCAGCATATTTATCTGGAAAAGTCGCTGATATTCAGCAACTTTGAGTTGTTAAACCAAAACCCAATAATATGCTGCGACACAAAGATATAACAATAGTTTCAGAGATAAAAGATTTTTTCACCTCATCACAAAAAGCTGTTTCTGTTATTTTAGACATTTTGAGTTTTTTGAAATTTTCAGATAAGCACTTTGGTTTTCCCACGGCGAGCAATTTACAGTTTAGCAGCAAGCTGAAACTAATGCTGCTGATACTTTTTCCCTTTTTTCAGGTAAACGATCCGGCGTCTTACGCCACATCGGGAATTCACAAAATTATTACCTGCAGGAAAGATGTGTTTTACCGCCTGCTGTCCAATAGCAACATAAATTGGTGGCAATTCAACTATTCAATTACCAAGCAGTTGATAAAAAAAGTGAACAAAACGACGACGAACCATCGCAAAACCCTCGCTGACTGGTAATTGACGACACTGATTTTCCTAAAATAGGAAAGTATTTTGAACTGATTGGCAAAGTTTTCTCACACGTAACCCACAAACACATTTTGAGCAACAAGGCGCTTTTTTAGGTTTTTTCGATGGCAAATCGTTCTTTTCGCTCGACTTTTCGCTTCACGAAGCGAAAAATACACAACAAAAATGTATATTTGTATTCATGATCGAAATGCTCATTTAACTTATATTCTCTCAAAATGAAATCGAAAAACCACTTACTGCTTATCCTATTTATTTCATTCTTCATCTATTCCGGTCAAAATTTATTTAGTCAGCGAAAAACGCTATTCAACGATAACTGGAAATTTCGTTTAGACACACAAAATGCTGAATCTTACGCGTTCGATGATGCTGACTGGCGAACATTGGATCTTCCTCACGATTGGAGTATCGAGGGGCAGATTCATCCAACTCATCCAATGGGAAATGATGGCGGATATTTTCCTTCCGGAATTGGCTGGTACAGGAAGTCATTTTCAGCTCCCAACGCGTGGAAAGGTAAGAAAATTTCGATCCACTTTGAAGGTGTTTATATGAACTCAGAGGTATTTATCAATGGAAAATCACTTGGAGTTTATCCGTACGGTTATTCTGCTTTCACGTATGAATTAACTCCTTTTTTGAATTTTGGAGAAAAGAATGTGATAGCCGTAAAAGTTGACAATTCTCAACAAAAAAATGCTCGTTGGTACACTGGCTCGGGAATTTACAGGCACGTCTGGATACTTGTTACAGAGCAAGTTCACTTTGAACAATGGGGAGTTTCGGTAACAACACCTGAGGTTAACGAAAAACAAGCAAAAGTGTTCGTTTCAACGAAAATCAAAAATGAAACAGATGCAACAAAAAAATATACTTTGATTTCCGAAATATTAGATACCAATCAAAAAACAAAAAGTAGAAAACAAGTTCAATTTGTAATCAACGGAAACAGCAACAAGGAGATTTCTCAATACGTAAACATTTCAAAACCTGAGCTTTGGAGTCCCGAAACACCTTACTTATACACTTGCAAAGTTCAAATAAAGGAGGGAAAAAATGTGATTGATGAAGAAATTGTCAATTTTGGAATACGAACAATAAATTTTACGGTAGAAAATGGTTTTCAATTGAATGGAAAAACACTAAAACTCAATGGGGGTTGCGCGCATAGTGACAATGGAAGTTTGGGAGCCGCGTCATTTGACAGAGCTGAAGAACGAAAAGTATTGTTACTTAAGAATGCCGGCTTCAAT
Organism: Porphyromonadaceae bacterium; assembly: GCA_012523295.1. Lineage (GTDB taxonomy): Bacteria > Bacteroidota > Bacteroidia > Bacteroidales > Paludibacteraceae > UPXZ01. Next base: position 22,998 of record JAAYIT010000030.1, read on the forward strand.
GCAGTCCGAACTGCCCATAATCTCCCTTCTGAGTCTTTTTTGGATGCTTGCGACAAATACGGATTATTAGTAATCGATGAGTCATTTGATGTTTGGAGAACGGAGAAAACGAAATACGATTATTCCCGGTTTTTTGATAAATGGTGGGAAAAGGATATTGAAGCAATGGTATTGAGAGACAGGAATCATCCCTCGATAATTATGTGGAGCGTCGGAAATGAAGTCATCGAACGAAAATCTCCTGAAGCCGTGAAAACAGCCCGAATGCTAATTGAAAAAGTAAAAAGCATTGATCCGACCCGACCGGTAACCTCGGCTATGACTACATGGGACAGCGATTGGGAGATTTTTGATCCGCTGATGGCAGAGCATGATGTCTGTGGCTATAACTACGAACTTTACAGAGCTCCGGACGACCACAAACGAGTACCTGACCGCATTATTTTACAAACCGAATCCTATCCCCGCGATGCATTTCAAAACTGGAAATTGGTCAATTACAACAGCTATATCTTGGGAGATTTTGTCTGGACCGCGCTGGATTATTTAGGCGAATCGGGAATCGGCCGCTGGTACTACTCAGGTGATGTGACCGGTGAGCACTATGAACGTGATTTATTTCCATGGCACGCGGCGTATTGCGGTGATATCGATTTGCTCGGACAAAGAAAACCTATTTCTTATTACAGAGACTTGCTTTATAATGACGATAAAAAACTTTACATGGCTGTGAGAGAACCAAACCCCGAACCACGCCAAATTATCGAAACAAGATGGTCTGTCTGGCCTACGTGGGAAAGCTGGAACTGGCCTGGATTTGAAGGCAAGAACATACAGGTGGAAGTTTATTCAAAGTATCAAAAAGTGAAATTATATTTGAACAATAATCTGATTGGAGAAAAAGAAACAACTGAAGCACAAGAATTTAAGGCTATCTTTGATGTCCCGTACAAAAAGGGTGTATTAAAAGCTGTTGGTGTTGACAATGGGAAAGAATTGGAATCAAAAACTCTTCAAACTTCAGATGAGCCGACTCAAATTTCACTGCAAGCAGACAGAAAAATAATTACTGCCGGAGGTCAGGATTTAGCATACATTACAGTTGAAATAGCGGATAAAAACGGACATCGTGTGCCAAATGCCGATAATCGGTTAAATTTTGAAATCACGGGGCCCGGCCTAATTGCCGGAATTGACAATGCCGATATAAAAGACATTTATCCATATGTTGGAAATTCAAGAAAAGCTTGGAAAGGAAGAGCTTTGGTCATTATTCGCAGCACAAAACAACCCGGTGATATAACACTGAAAGTAATCTCTGATGGACTAAACGAATCAAATATTGTAATAAAATCAGAATGAAATTTTTGAAAATTAAAAGGCAGATTGAATCGAAGTGGCAAGGCAGGTAAAATTCTTCTGATTTTTTCTAATTTCAAATTTCTACTATCTAATTAAAAAAACTACCTTTGCATTTCAAAAAAAAGAAAAACTTACCTGTGTACATGCTCCTTTAGGGAGTAGGAATTCTAATGCAAAGCTTTTCCATTCTCATAATTATCGCTGTATATTTCGCTGTATTGCTGCTTATTTCTCACTTGGTAAGCAGAAAAAGTTCAGGGAATGAAGCGTTTTTCCGTGCCGACAAAAAATCTCCCTGGTGGATTGTGGCAATCGGCATGATCGGAACTTCTATTTCGGGCGTTTCATTCGTTTCGGTACCCGGCATGGTACGGGAATTTAACTTCAGCTATATGCAAATGGTACTTGGCTTTTTCTTTGGCTATGTCATCATTGCCAAAGTACTTCTCCCGATCTACTATAAGCTCAACCTTACCACCATTTACACATACTTAAATGAGCGTTTCGGACGCGCGACGTACAAGACTGGAGCCTCGTTCTTTCTACTTGGAAAGACCATTGGAGCTTCGGCAAGGCTCTATATCGTCGCGTTGATTTTACAACAAACGGTTTTTAATTCTTTGAATGTACCTTTTTGGATTACGGTGTGTTCTACCATCATATTAATTTGGCTATACACGTTTCGAAGCGGAATAAAAACGGTAATCTGGACAGATACTCTTCAGACAGTTGTAATGATTGCAGCATTGGTGCTGATTATTACGCAGGTAATGAAGCAAATAAATATGCCGACTGTTGAAATTTTCAGTTTTCTGAAAAACAGCCCGATGACTGATATATTTGTATTTGATGACTGGAAAAGCAGACAGAACTTCTGGAAGCACTTCTTAAGCGGCGTCTTTATTCCTGTCGTCATGACCGGCCTTGACCAGGATATGATGCAGAAAAATCTGACTATCCGTACATTGAAAGATGCGCAGAAAAACATGTATTGGTACGGCATCACATTTGTACCGATAAATTTTCTTTTTCTTACGCTTGGCGCCATGCTTTTACTACTCGCTTCGCAAAACGGAATCAATCTCCCTCGGACTTCGGATGAAATTTTACCACTTTTTGCTACACAATATTTAGGGAGCACAGTTTATATTCTTTTTGTAATTGGAATTATTGCCGCGGCATTTTCCAGTGCAGATTCAGCTTTAGCAGCTTTAACCACCTCATTTTCAGTGGATATATTAGGAGTTGACAAACTGCAAGACAAGAGTAAAGCTGTGAAAACCCGACGAAAAATCCATATACTGATTTCAATCGCTTTTACAGCTATTATCCTTATATTCAAAGAAATAAACGATAAAAGTATAATCGATGCCATTTACACAATTGTCTCTTACACTTATGGCCCCTTACTCGGATTGTATGCTTTCGGCTTATTTACAAAATTAAAAACAAATGACAAATTAGTGCCATATATAGCTGTTTTATCTCCTGTAATTTGTTATTTTTTAAATATTATCAGCAAAACACATTGGGGATATTCCTTTGGATATGAATTGCTTATGTTAAATGGATTCATTACTTTTGTGGGACTGTATTTAAATAAACAAGCTACCGCAGTAAAAGGTAAACCGGAAACCAACTGATTTTTGATTTATTTTTTGTTAATTTATCAATCTGCTAACTCGTCAACCTCAAAATGGAAATAAATACTGCAACATTCACAATCAGCAATACTGATTATCGGAAGTGTCCGTCCGGAAACTTTCCGGAATATGCTTTTATCGGACGGTCAAATGTGGGAAAATCGTCCTTAATTAACATGCTCACCAATCGGAAAGGGTTGGCAATGACTTCAGGGAAACCGGGTAAAACACTGTTAATCAATCATTTTTGGATAAACAACTCATGGTATTTAGTCGATTTACCGGGCTACGGTTACGCGAAAAGCAGCAAGAAACAACGTGAAGATTTGAAGCGTATGAACGAGAGCTATATTCTCATGCGCGAACAACTTACAAATCTGTTCGTACTTGTTGACAGCCGCCATGCACCGCAACAGATTGACCTTGACTTCATGGAATGGTTAGGTGTAAGCGGCATACCATTCGCCATAGTTTTTACAAAAATGGACAAGCAATCGGCCACACGCGGAAATGCTAATGTAGAGGCGTATAAAGAAAAACTGCTTGAAACCTGGGAAGAACTTCCTCCGATTTTCCTCACATCGAGTGAAAACAAGCTGGGAAGGGAAGAACTGCTGGAATATATTGACAAAATAAACAAGGAAATAGCCAGCTAACTAACCACCAAGTATAAGTCAGCTCAATATTCAAAACCCCACGTTACGGTACAACCTCATCGTATCGGAAGTACGAAAAAAGTAATTCAGTTTCTCGTCAATGACAGCCCCAACTTTAGATTTAAGAGGCTGATTAACTGACTTTGGAAAGTCATAAGTTACCAAAGTCACGGCAGCGAGTGGAAAACACAATCTAGCCTGCAAACGTTTGCAAGCCTGTTTTGTTTTAATAATTAAAGTTGTTCGTTTCTATTTCTTTAAAAATAAGTAACATTGCACAAAACTTTGGTTTTTTAGTCTTTATGTACGCTAATCTACAATTTAACCATTAATCAAAACCCAATGTTACAAATTCAAAAAAACAAATCGAATCCATTTTTTGTGCTGTTGAGTTTACCATCAACTGCCATGGGATTTGCATTGTCGGTACAGATATCGGCATTAAGTTGGATACTTTTCTCCATGTACAGACTTGAAATCCACGAAATTGGTATTGTGTGGGCTGCAGGCCCAATTGCCGGCATAATTGCTCAACCGATTGTTGGGCTTATCTCCGATAAAATGTGGTTTATGGGAGGTCGTCGGCGTCCGTGGATTATAATTGGAAGCTTATTGGCGGCTCTGATGCTCTTGGCATTGCCGAATTTGGAAATTATTCAGAAAATTTTCGTCAGCGGAAATGATCCAAAGGCAGGTTTGTTATCCATTGCTGTTATTGTAGCGCTTTTATTGGATTTGTCTATCAATGTTAGTCTGAATCCGACTCGTTCACTTGTTGCTGATTGTACCACGTTGGACGAACGAAGCAAAGGATATACCTGGATGCAGACAATTTCCGGTTCATTCGCGGTGTTGGCCTATTTTATCGGTGGAATTTTGGGAAATATGGCGTTGATTTACATTGGCGCGGTAATTACACTTGGAGCGGCTATTATCCCCGCGTTTCTCATAGAAGAACCGAGACACCTGGCTAACACGGAAGAAACCAAAAAGGAAGGAAATGCTTCGACAAGCAAAGATGTGATTATTTCACTTTTCCCGCTGATTGGATTATTGGTTTATGGAGTATATGTCCTTATCACAAGATTGATTGGTATAAATATCCCCGGAAGAGTTCATATTGGCCCAATAGATTTGAGTATTGTTGAATTTGCTTCACTCTCCATTTTTGTGATAACCTCAATAATGGTCCTTACCAATGCATTGCGGATTCCCAAGAAAGCAAACGAATATCAAAAAGTCCTTTTAGCGCACTCCTTGACCTGGGTGGGAGTTCAAACAATGTTTATTTACGCGTTTTTCTTTTTAAGTGAAAAAATGGGACTTGGCGATGCCGCAGGAAAAGTTAATTCTTTGGCATTCTTTATCTTAAGTCTTGTAAGTGCGATTCTACCGGCATTTGTACTTAACCCGATTGCAAGAAAAATCGGCATGGTAAAAACACATTATATCGCAATATTTATCATGGCAATAGGATACGGAGGCATTTTCTTTTTGGCAAATTCACCTGTTCTTTATTATTTCTTCATCGCAGTAGCCGGTGTCGGCTGGGGATCGGTGGTTTCACTGCCTTTCGCTATTATGAGTGAAAAAGTTGATCAGACGAAAATGGGCTTGTACATGGGTATTTTCAATCTTTCCGTGGTGCTTCCGCAATTAGTGGCAAGTTTCAAAATGGGCGAAGTAGTCCATAATGCTGTTGACAAATCGATTGTTTTTGGTATTTGTATGATTACGCTGGCTATTTCGGGTGTGCTGTGGATGTTTGTGAGGAATGATAAAAAGGAAACAAGCTTAGCTCACAAAGCAGAATAATATAATTCCAATTTTAGAAATATTCTCCCGGTTTAGAATTCATTTCCAAATCGGGATTTTTTTGTTTTAATACTAATATTTCTCCTTATCTTTGCAATTGGTTTAACAAATTTATATGAAACAGCCATTTAAGATAAATCTTAAACCTAAGGATATGATTAATGGCGTGTTCCATACGTCCTTAGTGTAAAAAATAAATTATAATCGTATGCAAAAAACAGTTTTATTCTTATTCGGCATAATATTTTTTGTTTCCTGCGGAAATAAAAACTCTCAACAATCCACCAATCAATCAATCAGCCAATCAGCTGTAGAGTACGCTCAAGGTTTTGCAATTCATGATTTTGAGAAATACAAGGAAGTGTCAGTTTTCAATCCCTGGAAAAAGGGTGAAATTTATGCAAAATATTTTCTTGTAAATGATGAAAACACAGAAGTTCCGGTTGATGGTGTGAAAATAAAAATCCCACTTCAAACTATAGCTGTGGCTTCAGTTACTCATTTGGAGTTTTTGAGTTTGCTGGGTGAAATTGAGTCAATTACAGGAATTTGTACTCCCAAACTGGTTTATAATAAAGCTGTTCAGCGAAATTTTTCAGAAGGTAAAATCACTGATTTGGGAGATCCATTTTCTATCAATGTGGAGAAAACGATGGTTTTGAGACCAAATGCTCTACTGATGAGCGGCTTCAATCAATCGGATGCCAATGCGCAACGTGTTCAGCAGGCCGGAATTCCCGTAATCTACAACAACGAGTGGATGGAAACTTCACTTCTCGGGCGTGCGGAATGGATCAAGTTTGTAAGCGCGTTTTATGAAAAAGAGGAAATTGGAGACAGTATTTTCAAGGAAATAGTAGCCCGTTATAATGAAATGAAAATTAAAGCTTCGAATGCTGATAACAGGCCAAGAATTATGGCCGGATCTAATTTTCGGGGAACATGGTATATGCCTGCCGGGCGGAGCTTTATGAATGAATTGTTTCAAGATGCAGGCGGTCAATATTTTTATCAGAATGATACAACCTCAGGAAGTTTGCCACTAAATGTGGAGACGGTGTTGAAGAATTTTTCCAACACGGATGTATGGCTCAACTGCAACTTTTCAACGATTGAAGACCTGGTAAAATCGGATAGTAAACATGCGCTTTTTCGACCTGTAAAAGAAAATCGTGTCTATAATTTCAACAAGCGATTCCTCCCGACGACAGCCAACGACTACTGGGAAAGTGCTGTAGCAAGGCCGGATTTGTTGCTGGGAGACGTGATTGCGATTTTGCATCCGGAGATTTTGCCTGAGTGGGAATTTGTTTATGCTGCTCCTCTAAAATAAAAATAACATGGGACAGCCATTAAAGTTAAATCTTCACCCTTAGAATTGAAGGAGGTTGGTGTGTTTCATACGACCATAGTGTTAAAGAATAAAATATAATCGTATGAATTTTAGAGAAAATGAACATTTGTTTTTAGGCGTTCCAATTTTATTGTTGAGTTTTCTAAGTCTGGCGTGAAATGTTCACAGCTTTTACAAGTATAATTATACCAATTTGCTGTTCTTATACATTGTGCCAAATAAAATTCTCATATCAAACATTGTGTTAGCGCTATTAGCCGTTATTCTCAGTGTGGAAACTTTGAAAGGAAAGCTTAAAGTGAAGCTTAGTTTGATTATTTTTATTTCTATTTTATTGATTTATATCGTTTTAAATACATTTTTGATTCACCGATTTTAGTTGTAACAGTTGAAAGAAACGGAAACAGCATATTACTCACAAAACAGTTCCTTGTTTTTGAGATTGTTTGGAATCTCAATTGCATTAATCATCCATTTTCTTCTCGATTTAGCTTGGGGAAGTATCCGTATACCTATTGCTGAAGTTATAAGCACATTTTCAGGAAATGGCAGTAATGAAATTCATTCAGAAATTTTGGTGAATTTCCGTTTGCCGAAAGCAATTACTGCAATGCTTGCGGGTTCGGCATTATCGGTTGCGGGGCTAATGATGCAGACCTTATTCCGTAACCCGCTGGCAGATCCGTATGTGCTTGGCGTGAGTTCGGGCGCGAGCCTGGGAGCAGCGCTTGTGATGATGTCAACGGGTGTGATAGTGGGCAGTGCGAGTTCGTGGATTGTCGTAGTTGCGGCGATTGCCGGTGCTGCATTGGTGATGATGCTTGTTGTGGGAGTTTCATTCAAAGTGCAGAGTGCTGTTTCGCTTTTGATTGTGGGAATTATGCTCGGAACTATTGTTTCGTCCATTGTCGGAGTACTCCAATATTTCAGCAATCCTGACGCCATTAAGTTATTTATAATGTGGAATTTAGGAAGTCTGAGCGCCGTGACGTGGGAACATTTGAGAATTTTGACACCAATTATTTTGATTGGATTGTTTCTGGCATTCTCGCTGCAAAGAAGATTAGACGGATTGCTGCTGGGGGAAAATTATGCCAAAGGATTGGGAATCTCCATTATTCAGACACGGATATTAATTGTGATTACCACAAGTTTATTGGCGGGAGCTGTAACTGCTTTTACCGGCCCCATAGGCTTTATAGGAATAGCTGTTCCGCATATTGCCCGCGGTATTTTCAAAACTTCTAATCATAACACGCTAATCCCGGCAAGTATTCTTTTAGGTGCAATTTTGATTTTGATTTGTGATATCGTTTCACAAATTCCAACATATACTTTACCGATAAACACAATCAGCTCGCTGTTTGGAGCACCGGTAATTATTTGGATAATTTTGAAGAAAACCCCCTAACTCGCTGAAGGGGGAATTCGTTTTCTTCATAATCATTTTATAAAAAGATATTTCTTACTTAATCATTCAATATGGAACATTTTTCCATTAAAAATACAGGATCAACTGCTGCCAAGACTCCCCCTTTAGAGGGCGGAGGGGCTTCTCTCTCCACAAAATCCCTCTCAATAGGCTATGCCAAAGGGAAATTCAAAACTCCGGTGCAGTCCGATTTGAATCTGGAGCTATTCCCGGGCGAAATGGTCTGTCTGATAGGACCAAATGGCAGCGGCAAATCTACACTCATGCGGACGTTATCGGGCGTACAGAAGTTGCTGGATGGGAAGATTATGTTGGATAATAAAGAAATTTCAAAATACTCACAAAAAGAATTGGCATTGAAAATAGCCCTCGTCCTTACAGATCGGGTAGATGTGGAAAACGCGACAGTTCGTGATATTGTGGCACTCGGACAACATCCATACACGCACTGGTTAGGCGGAATGTCTGAAAAAGGAAAGCAAAAAATCAACGAAGCCATCCGTTTAACACATTTGGAACATAAAAAATTCAACTTTATCAATGAACTTTCCGATGGTGAAAAACAACGGGTAATGATTGCTAAAGCGCTTGCGCAGGACACTCCCTTCATATTCTTGGATGAACCAACGGCACATCTAGACCTGCCGAGTCGGGTTGATATTATGCTATTGCTTCACAAATTAGCACATACGACCGGGAAAGCGATTCTTATTTCCACGCATGAGTTGGATTTAGCATTGCAAGCGGGAGACCGCATTTGGTTAATGAGCGAACATGGCGGAGTGAAAAGCGGTGTGCCTGAAGATTTGGTGTTGAATGGAACTTTTAATCGTGTTTTTGAAAATGACGCCTACTATTTTAATACAACAAACGGCAACTTTTCAATGAATTACCCGATGACGAAAAAAGTGAATGTTGTTGGAGATAAAACACGTATATACTGGACATTCAGAGCGTTAGCGCGTATAGGAATTAGCGTGGAGCCCGATGCCGAAACATTAATAACCATTAACAATGATGGATGGAATATGAATAGCCAAACTTATAAAACCATTGAAAGTTTATTAAAGGCTTTGTCAGACTCTTCACTATCCGGTAAAACCTGAAAATCATTTGATTATCAATCATTTTACATGACACATTATTGTATGTAAATTTCAAATATCGGATTAATTTGCATTTTTTTTCTATCTTTGTATTTATTTTCTAAAAAATCTGATGAGCCAACTCTATTCTTCTTCCCTGCTTGAAAATGCAGTCAATGAATTTGCAAAACTACCCGGTATAGGGCGAAAAACTGCGCTTAGGTTAGTCTTGCACCTGTTAAAACAGCGTGAGGATGAAGTTGAACTTTTTGGAAAGACATTTATTCGTCTTCGAAAAGAGATTATTTATTGCAAAAAATGTCACAATATCTCCGATACAGAGATTTGTCAGATTTGTGCCAATCCTTCGCGTGATGAAAGTACGATATGCGTAGTAGAAAACATCAAAGATGTCATGTCTGTAGAGAATACGCAGCAATATCGGGGTTTATATCACGTTTTGGGCGGTATTATTTCTCCAATGGATGGCGTAGGACCAAATGATTTGGAGATAGAAAGCCTGGTTAAACGTGTTCAGGAGGAAGGAATTAAAGAAGTAATCTTAGCTTTGAGCACAACAATGGAAGGAGATACCACGAATTTTTATATTTTTAGAAAATTATCTCCTTTCGAATTAAAAATTACAACTATAGCCCGTGGAATCGCTATCGGCGATGAACTCGAATACGCCGATGAAGTGACGCTCGGAAGGTCAATAGTGAATCGGGTAGAATTTACGAATTCATTTAAATAATGTCTTACGGATAGCGGCTAAAAAAAACAGGGCGCTATGCACGATAAAAAAATAAATTATGGATATAGAACGAAAAATAAGAATGTTGACACGATCAATCAATGTGGTCTATTACACCATTTATTTGCTGACGATATTTGCTGTGGTGGTCATTTTTGTATTGTCTTTTGGTGATGTGAGTGTAAAAACAATCGATCCGCTTAGCAAACTCGGTACAAATATTTCGACAGCTTATATTATATATTTACTGGTATCAATTCCGGCCGGTTTGTTTCTTTTTCATCAATACACATTGAAACTACGAAAAGAAACCGATGAGTATATTAAGTTTCAGAAATACAAAAAAGCCGCTTATCTGCGGCTGTGGGTAGTTGGTATCGGATTGATTATCGGTGTAATTCTGGTTTATGTATTACGCTCACAGTCAATGATATTTACCGCTGCGATAGCTGCGATAGCACTCTATTTCTGTAAGCCATCGGGAGTGAAAGTGATTCGAGAATTAGATCTCGATGCTGATCCAAATCAAATGAGAAGAAGATTTTAAACCCTCTCCCTCCTACCCTGTTTGTCTATTAGGAGTATGAGGTTTTAATACGCGACTACGTTTTTAAGTTAGAAACTTAGGTATCTCAAAAAATCATATTTTGAAATAAACTTACATTCAGATATTAATCTTTAAAAAAAACATTCTCTTTCGCCTTAAGATGCTTATCTCAGGTGCATCCGGGAGTGTAAGGGATTCTTAAAACAAATGATAATAGCAGTAGATTTTGACGGGACAATTGTTACTCACGAGTATCCTAAAATAGGTCGTGAAATTCCATTTGCTATTGATACGTTAAAACGGATTCAGAATAGTGGAGAGCATTTGTTGATTTTATGGACAGTCCGTGAAGGCGATTTGCTTGAAGAAGCTGTCGAGTTTTGTCGCTCGAAAGGTCTGGAGTTTTATGCAGTAAACAGCAATTATCCGGAGGGTGAAATGATAGATGGACAACCCCGGAAGTTGAATGCTGATTTATTTATCGATGACAGAAATCTTGGTGGTATTCCGGATTGGGGTGTAATTTATAGAATGGTTATGTCCGGCAAGCCACATAATCCTATTTCAACTGACTTTATTCCGGATTCAAAACCAAAGAAAAAAGGTTGGTTTGGGAGGTAGTCTTTTAGTCCCGAGTTTTGAGTTTACAGCTTTGTGATTTGAAATGTTTTTTTAGTTTCAAATTTCTCAGGTTCAACGCATTAAATTCCGAACTCATTTCTCAACTAATGTTTAATCACACTGTAAACTAACCACTGCTAACAGTTAACTAAATTAAAATGTTCGCCATTTTCAAAAAAGAGTTTCGTGCCTTTTTCAGCAGTGCGACGGGCTATATCGTTATTGGTATCTTCCTCTTGCTTACCGGACTTTTTTTATGGGTAATTCCCGGCCAATTTAACATTTTAGATTCCGGCTACGCCAATGTTGATGGGCTTTTCTATCTTGCACCATGGCTGTTTTTATTTCTTTGTGTGGCGGTAAGTATGCGATTTTTTGCTGAGGAAAAACAAGCCGGCACCTGGGAAATCCTTACGACCAAACCTTTGACACAATGGCAAATTGTACTTGGAAAATACTTTGCCGGAACATTTCTGGTCGTCATAGCGTTACTTCCTACGATTATCTATTTTTTCACCGTCTCACATATCGCCGAACCAAAAGGGAATATTGATTCCGGGCAATTCTGGGGATCTTTTTTGGGTTTAATATTTTTGGCAGCAGTGTACGTATCAATCGGCACTTTCGCTTCCTCTCTCTCAAAAAACCAGATTATCGCATTTATAGTTGGAGTCGTGCTTTGCTTTTTTATTTACTACGGGTTTGATTTGCTGACTTCGTTTTTCACAAATGCTTCCGGCATTCAATTTATTGAGAAATTAGGAATCAACTCGCACTATAACTCCATGAGCAGAGGTGTAATTGACAGCCGTGATGTGATTTATTTTGTTGTCGTTTGTACTTTGTTTTTATCACTGACGGTTTGGAGACTGCGAAAAGTTAGCTGATAAGCGTGGGGAGAGGTGTGGAATGTTGGGTGTTAAATGTTAAACATGTTCTATGTTAAAATAGTCTATCTAATAAAAAATGCGACCTTATATATTAATTACAAACGATGATGGAGTGGATGCTCCGGGAGTGTTGATTTTGACCCGATTGATGATGGAAATCGGCGATGTTATAGTTGTTGCACCGGATGGTGCGCGCTCAGGACAATCAAATGCGATAACCGTAAAACATCCGGTACGTTACCATAAAATCGAAGAAAGAGAGGGATTAAAGCGTTATTCTTGTACCGGAACACCGACCGACTGCGTGAAATTAGCTTTCAACGAGCTTACAGTAAGAAAGCCCGACCTATTGGTCTCGGGCATAAATCACGGCTCAAATTCGGCAATAAACGTTATTTATTCAGGCACGATGGGAGCGACTCTTGAAGGATGTGAAAATGGAGTTCCGTCTATAGGATTTTCACTCTGTGATCACGACTATCATGCTGATTTCAGCTTTTTTGAACCCTTCATATTGCAACTTTCACGTGAAGTTTTAAAAAATGGCCTGCCCCGAAATGTCTGTCTGAATGTGAATGCTCCTATTGGAGAAATCAAAGGAATTCGTATTTCGAGGCAATGCAGCGGGCAGTGGGTAAAAGAATATGCCAAACGAACCGATCCGGTTGGCAGAGATTATTTTTGGCTGACCGGATTTTTTGAAAATCATGAACCTGATGCCGAGGACACGGATGAGTGGGCATTAGCCAACGGGTTTATTTCGGTTGTTCCCACTACTACGGATATGACAGCACATGGATTTATTGAGGTAATGAAAAAGTGGGAGATTTAATGACGAGTATATCCTGTTAAACTGTTCAAATGATTGAGGTGATCTTGACTTTTTCTCGCAATTGAAAATTCCGATTTATCGGAGCTGACGCTTATAGCGGTGTTTTGCATTTTAAATCACAACGGTCAATGCCGCTGAAAGCGTCAGTGCCCTATTAACAGCATAAAAAGTGTCTCGTATTAATCATTTTCTATACGGATTCATTCCCGGAATTTTACTCCCGATACTATTCCTGTGGATTTATTTGAACCGTTTTTATCCTACAGATAGCGTTTTTTTTGAAATTTTAAAGCAACTTTTCCCAAGCGTGATGATGGGTAAACTACTGTTGCTTTCGATAATGCCGAATTTAGTAGGTGTATTTATTTTTTATAAACAAGATAACTTCAAACTCGGAATCGGGATGATGTTAGGCGCTTTGCCGTATTTAGTTGCGGCAATGATTATGATGTAAAAATCTATGTGCCAATTAACTAATTAACCAATCAACCAATTGACCAATCAACCTGTAAAATATTTTATCATTGCCGGTGAAGCATCCGGTGACTTACACGGAGCGAACTTGATGCGTGAGATAAAAAATCTGAACGGCGAAGCAGAGTTTTGTTTCCTTGGTGGAGACTTAATGGCCGCGCAGGGCGGCAAACAAATAAAGAACTACCGTGAGATGGCATTTATGGGTTTTATCAATGTGCTGAAAAATGCCCGGACGGTTCTGAAAAACATGGCGGATTGTAAAAAAGCGATCAAAGACTTCAGACCTGACAAACTCATATTAATCGATTATCCTTCCTTTAATTTACGTATTGCTCGTTTTGCAAAAGAAGAGCTGAACATTCCGGTTTATTACTACATTTCACCAAAAATATGGGCATGGAAAGAATTCAGAATCAAGCAGATAAAGAAATATGTGGACAAAATGCTAACCATTCTTCCGTTCGAAACTGAATTTTACAAAAAACACAATTTTAAGGTTACTTATGTCGGGAATCCGACAGTTGACAGCGTAGCTGAAAGGGCTGATCAGGAGCAGACTTTTGATACGTTTTGTGAAAAGAACAAACTCAATAATAAACCCATTATCGCTGTTTTGCCGGGGAGCAGAAAGCAGGAAATTTCAAGTTGTCTTCCAACAATTTTAGATGGGATAAAAGGTTTTTCAACCCATCAGATTATTGTAAGCGGCGCACCGGGTATTGACGCAGATTTTTACACCTCCCTCCTACCCGATGCTTCAATAAAAATCATATTCAATCAAACCTATAACCTACTCGCACAAGCCGATGTCGCAGTTGTCAATTCCGGTACGGCAACGCTCGAAACCGCATTAATCGGAATACCGCAAGCGGTGGTTTATAATGTTGCTTTCGGGAGAATCTCAATGTTACTGAAAGAGGTTTTCATAAAAGTGAAATATGTTTCCTTAGTAAATTTAATTGCGGGGAAAGAAGTCGTGAAAGAACTTCTGGCACATCATTTTACTTCTGAAAATGTGAAAAACGAAGTGAACAGATTGTTGAACGACAATAAATACAGGGATGAAATGACTGAAAATTATGTTAAGATAAGAAATATTCTCGGCAAACCCGGTGCAGCTAAAAACGCGGCTAAGGAAATTGTTTAAGCATTCAAAAACTCAATCGCTTCTTGGAGCGACTTTATTTCGACAACACGCTCCGGAAGTTCAACTTTTCTGCCAGCTGTATTAAAAAACAATGCATCTATTCCCGAATTTATCGCGCCTAAAATGTCTGCATCATAATTATCACCAATCACAAGCACTTCACCGGGCCGCGCATTATTCAAATCCAACGCATACTTAAAAAAAGCCGGTTCCGGCTTCAAAGCTCCGGCAGTATCCGATAAAACGATATGAGAGAAATAGTGTTCGAGGTTGGAATTTTTTACCTTTTGCATTTGAACCTGAGTGAACCCATTAGTAATAAGTGTGACAGGAAGATTTTTCTCGACACATAGTTCTAACAATTCAATCGCATAAGGGATTAAAATAGTTTTCGAACCAAGAATATCCAGGTAGCGACTGTTGATTTCCTGAGCTAAATCCTTATCATTTATTCCTATTTCCACCAGTACACAAAGAAATCTTTCGATTACTAAATAATCCTTTGTAATCTCTCCTCTGCTGTATTGAGTCCAGAGTTCTAAGTTTCTTTTAGCATAAATACCATAGAAATTTTCAAAATCATCGTATTTTTCGTTTAGTTTTACTTCATAAAATATATCGTATAAAGCCGACTTTGCATTGGCATGAAAATCCCAAATTGTGTCGTCTAAATCGACAAAAATATATTTGTAAGCTGGTTGGATAGTAATAAGGATATGTTGTTAAGTTATTGGCTGACAGCGAGTAGTTTTAAGTTAGATAGAGCGTTTTCTGATAACAAACCGCATTCAGAAAACTTCTAACTTCATACCGATTTAATCTACTTCTACCACCAAATATTTGCTCACGCTCCAAAATTCCTTCGGATTGGTTATCAGCAGCATATAATTTTCATTCTCTTTTTCGAGCGTATAACTTGTTCGGGGATGATTGGTTAGCACTTTTGCTTTCGTTGTGGAATAAAGTGGAACTGCACGGGTATTCCGAGCATCAACTTTCACAAAATAATTTTTATTAAAATCGGACTGAAGTACTTTCTGAGGGCTGAAAATACCATCTGAACTCGTAATTTTATTATCTCGCAACTCTTTTTTGGAGCCGATAGCATACCATGCGGAATGGATTGTCTGGTCTTGTTCCTGGATAACTTCCTGCTTCTCCACATTTTGCAATGTTAATTCCTCCACATTTTTACCCAAAGAGTCCACTTTCGTCCCCAAGTTAGTAATAACAGAATCCTTTTTCACCAACTGAGCTTGTAACCGGGCTACTTTTGCCGACTCTTCATTCAGCTGTTTTGTGAGTTGTGTAAGTGTTTTTTCAACATCTTCGAGCTTAAAAGAACTTCTTTTCAATTTTGTCCGTAGATTGTCCAACTCCTGCTGATTCGTCCGAATCAATTCATTGATATAGTTCATATCTTCAGTCACTTTTTTCCGCACATCCTCAGGTGTGTTTTCACTTAAAGGCCTGACAGATAGAACATTTTGAGCACTTTTAATTTTTTCAATATTTTGTTGAACGTCATTTAGCGTTGAAAAATAATCATTCACTTCTTCTTCAAGCGCGATTTTAGCATTGTGAAGCGAATCATTTTCAGCTTTCAAGCGGTCAACTTCTGCTCTTTTCCCTTGCTGTCCACAAGACAAAAGTAAAGTAAATGCAAATAATATAATTGCTGTTTTTTTCATTTATATAAAAAAAAAATGTAGTAATAATAATACTCCGAAAATATGAATTTATTGTGCTGAACTGAATATAATTTGCACAAAATTAATTGAATTCTTCAAATCCTGCAACAATAATCACAAATTCTCCTTTGGGTGTATTTTGTGAAAAATATTCCGATAACTCGAGCAATGTGCCACGAACAGTTTCTTCGTAAATTTTAGAAATTTCTCTTGATACAGCCGCTTTTCTTTCGGCTCCAAAAAACTCAGCCATCTGAGTCAATGTCTTCAAAACCCGAAATGGTGATTCGTAAAAAATCATTGTGCGTGGTTCGCTTGCAAGCTGTTTTAGTTTTGTCTGGCGTCCTTTTTTCTGCGGCAAAAAACCTTCAAAACAGAATCTGTCGTTGGGCAAACCTGAATTCACCAAAGCCGGGACAAATGCAGTTGCACCCGGTAAACATTCGACTTCCACACCTTGTTCTACACATGCTCTTACAAGCATAAATCCCGGATCAGAAATTGCCGGAGTGCCCGCATCAGAAATCAACGCGACCGTCTGACCGGCTTTGATCCGTTCGGCTATTTGATTTACCGTTTTATGTTCGTTGAATTTATGATGCGATTGCATCGGAGTTTTAATACCGTAATGTTTCAACAAAACACCGCTTGTCCGCGTGTCTTCGGCCAATATCACATCTACTTGATTCAGTACTTTCACTGCACGAAAAGTCATATCTTCCAAATTTCCGATAGGTGTGGGGACAATGTAGAGTTTCATTTTATAAATTGGGTGTTAAGTGTCTGGCAAAAAGTCAAACAAAATGTATGAATCGAAATCAAGTTACAGATATCTTCGTTTTACAATCTGCAAAAATTCTTCCGCGTTTGGATTATCTTCGTCCCAACCAAATTTTGATTTTAAGAATGATTCTGCTTCAGAGTAATTCGCCAATTGATTCAGGTAGCTGATGGTTTTATTCAAAACTTCACCATTTCCGCCAAACAATTCACGCTGAAACCGAAATCTGTCACCAATATTAATCGCCTGCTTGATATCCTCTATTTTTTGATTTGCCAAATTGCCGGCAATCGACCTGTCTTCATAGTTTAGCGTATCATTAAAGACAATGCTATGTGACTGTATATCGGGCTTGTCTTTCTTGTCTTCAACTTCCACAACCGAAACATCCGGCGCCGTCTCTTCAGTATTTTCTTCTGCTTTTTCTAAAGCAGTATCCAAATCATTTTCTTCTGATTCATCAATATCTAATTCAAAATCTTCATCAGCTTTTTCGGTTTCTTCCGTTTCAGAAATATCATCCGCTATGTCAGACTGAAATTCTTTCTCAACAAACACATCAGTTTCAGAATCTCGGTTTTCCTCCTCTTGATTTTCAACTTCCTCCTTGCCTGCAACTTCAATTTCATACGGATTTACTTGGGATTCAATGGTAGGATCAAAAGGTGCATCAAAATTATTTTTTTCATCCGGGAGGTGAGAATCCGAATCTAAAATCGGCTCTGATTTTTCTTCCTTAAAATTATCATAATCAATCGCTCCCAACTCCAAGAAAGCCATATCAGATAAATTTTCCAGTGCTTTCAGCACATCTTCGGTTTTTTCTTTCGCTAACCGAAGAATCGGCTCCGGAAATTCCGACATTTTTTCAAATCCGTCGGTCAAAAGGCTTAACTCCTTGATATCCTTCTGTAATAAATGTACAATAAACTCTTTGTTCATATCTTTTTTTCTAAAAACAGGTACTATTTAAGTATTTTTTTTATTTTTGTAAAATATAATGGCAAACCAAAAAAGAATTCCTCCATTAGATCTGCTTTGAAATTTGAATATCTTTCTCTTAGTCAAACGAAACGGAGAAGGTTATTTTAGCCGTAAAGATACAAATTAAACTATCGAAAAATTATAAGTCAAACTAAATATTTATTAAAAAAATGATTTTTTCAGAGCGAAATCATCCGAATCAGGTTCGAAAAGGAAGTATTGAAGTGATTTGTGGTTCAATGTTCTCGGGTAAAACCGAAGAATTAATCCGCAGATTGAAACGAGCTAATTTTGCAAAACAACGCGTGGAAA
The DNA here is from genome assembly GCA_012523295.1 of Porphyromonadaceae bacterium. Taxonomy (GTDB): domain Bacteria; phylum Bacteroidota; class Bacteroidia; order Bacteroidales; family Paludibacteraceae; genus UPXZ01. Next base: position 41,381 of record JAAYIT010000030.1, read on the forward strand.
TTTTCAAACCAAAAATTGACAACCGTTATTCTGACGAAGATGTAGTTTCACATGACAAAACTTCCATCCGTTCTACGCCGGTTGAATCTTCCGGGAGTATTTTGCTGATGTCCACCGAGGTGGATGTTGTGGGTATCGATGAAGCTCAGTTTTTTGATGAGGGTTTAGTCGGAGTTTGCAAACAATTGGCTGATAATGGAACACGTGTTATTGTCGCGGGATTGGATATGGATTTTCGATGTACTCCATTTGGCCCAATGCCCGATTTAATGGCTATCGCGGACGATGTGTACAAAGTTCATGCTATTTGTGTACGGTGCGGATCATTAGCCTATGTTTCCCACCGACTTGTAGCCGGCGAGAAACAAGTATTAATTGGCGAGATGGAAGAATACGAGCCGATTTGCAGAGATTGCTACAATGCAGCTTTAAAAGAATCTTGATGGTGTAAAAAAAAACAATATGATTATCCTTTTTTGTTCCTAATCTTAAATAATGTTTTTTTAGATTGGGACTAACCGCTTCAAGTCGGTTTGTCCCGTTGTCTAATGACGCAAATAGGCAACAAACCCGAATATAGGGATGGTTGCGGTGCAACAATTCAAAATTGTAACAAATAGGAATGATTGCGGATAATCATAAAAAACAATCAAGAGTCTTTCTCAACTTTCTTTATATCCCTGATCATCAGCTGAATGGTAGTGTTATTATTAAAAGTATTTTCCTCCAACGTGTAACAAATATCGAGCGGATTTAGCGCTTTCAGGTGGTCATTAAATTCATGCATTCTGAAAGCAATTCCATTCATTACGTTTTCTGAACTGTTGTCAATTAGCTCTAATTTCAAGTGTTCTTGCTCCTTCCCTACCAATCGGCTGTTTCCATAGTCAAAAACATTTTTTGATTCGAAAATTGGCTTCATGTTTCCGGGACCGAAAGGTCCAAACTGCTTCAAAACACGGAAAAATTTTGGTGTAATATCCTTAAATTCAAGCACCGCATCAATTTCAAGTTGAGGATATGTTTGCTCTTCCAGAATATTTGCAGCAACATATTCCTCAAAACAACGCGAAAACTCCTCCACATTTTCAATTTTCATGGTCAGTCCTGCTGCAAACATATGACCCCCGAAATTTTCCAATAAATCTTTACAAGACTCCACGGCTTTGTACAGATCAAATCCGGAAACCGAACGAGCAGAACCGGAAGCCAATCCATTCGACTCTGTCAAAACAATCGTTGGTTTGTAATACTCTTCCGAAAGCCTTGAAGCTACGATTCCAATTACACCTTTGTGCCAATCAGGCTTATACACGACAATCGATTTTCGATTAGCAAAACTTTCATCGTTTTGAATCAATGATATTGCCTCTTCGGTAATATTTTTATCCAATCCTTTTCGATCGTTGTTGTAAATATTAATTGTGCTGCTGCGCTTGTGAGCAAACTTATAATCACGTGCCACAAGGAGTTCCACAGCTTCAGTAGCTAATTTCATCCTGCCGGACGCGTTGATTCGAGGACCTATTTTGAAAACAATGTCACTGATGTCTATTTCGCGATCTTTCAGGCCGGAAACCTCGATAATAGCTTTTACGCCGGTGCTCGGTTCTGAGTTGATTTGCTTAAGCCCGTACGCCGTCAAAATCCGGTTTTCACCCGTTATCGGCACAATATCCGAAGCAATACTCAAAGCAACCAAATCAAGTAATTTTGATAAATTACCAAAATCGATGTTATTCACAGATGCAAAAGCCTGCATCAGTTTAAATCCCACACCGCAACCGGATAAATGCTTATAGGGATATTCACAGTCTTCCCTTTTAGGATCCAAAACTGCAACTGCAGGTGGCAATTCATCATCCGGATTATGGTGATCGCAAATAATGAAATCGATACCTAATGAGGTGGCATATTGTACCTTATCAGCCGATTTTATACCGCAATCAAGCGCTACAATCAATTTAAAATTGTTCTCTGAGGCGAAATCTATTCCTCGGGTAGAAATCCCATAACCTTCATTGTATCGATCTGGGATGTAAAAATCAAGATTGGAATAAAACTCGATTAGAAATCTATAAACAAGTGACACAGAAGTAGTTCCATCTACATCATAATCACCATAAATAAGTATTTTTTCATTATTTCTCATAGCTCTGGTCAATCTTTCTACAGCTTTGTCCATGTCCTTCATTAAAAAAGGGTCATGCAAATCACCTATGTCAGGACGGAAAAAAGCACGCGCTTCATCAAAATTGCTGATACCGCGCTGTACAAGAAGTTGAGCTAATATAGGACTGATACTTAATTCATTGGCAAGTTTGTTTTTAATTTCATTTTGTTCATCGGTGAGTTCCGAATAAATCCATTTATTTATCATTGTATTCTTTATTTAATCTAAGCAAGCATGAAACACCGTTGTGTTTCATTGAAAATCAACCTCAGAAATCATCATTTTCCACTGCAAGACTCATCTTTTATGAATTATATCAGCAGACTTCTAATCGTTTACAAAATTACAAAAAAATGCAATATAAATAAACTTTTTCATTCCATAATGAAATAAGTTAGGAAACCGGAAACTAAATATTCCATAATTTGGATATTACATTTTTATTAAATTTGATGATTTTTTGGTAAATCATAAGGTTTATATAATAATTGTTCGTAATTTTACGAACAGAAAATTGCTCATGATAATCAAAGTCGAAAATATCGAAAAACTAACCCTTTTTGCCAAAGCAATGGGACATCCCACACGTATGGATATTCTTGATTTTCTTTTGAAACAAGAAAATTGCTATTTCGGTGATATACATGATGTATTTCCAAATGCAAAAGCTACTATTTCGCAGCATCTGAAAGAACTGAAAAAAGTCGGTTTGATTCAAGGCGAAATCGAAGGACCCAAAGTAAAATACTGCATTGATAAAGAAAATTGGGAATTAGCTCGTCTGCTTTTCGGAGAATTTTTCAGTAAAAATGCAAATAAGATATGCTGTGATTAAAAAAAATTAATTGAATTGTTCGTAATATTGCGAACACGATTTAATATTACGTTCAATTAGATTTTATTTTTAATGAACAACCATAAAATAAAATTTAATCGTATGAAACAGCCATTTAAGGTAAATCTCAAACCCAAGAGAATGATTAATGGCGTGTTCTATTCGACCTTAATGTAGATAATAAATAGTACTCCTATGAAAATACTACTTCTTTGCACAGGAAACAGTTGCCGAAGCCAAATGGCGCACGGCTTTTTACAGTCATTTGATGAAAATTTAACGGTCTGTTCTGCCGGCACGGAAGCGAGTGGCAAACTTAATCCAAAAGCGGTGGAAGTGATGAAAGAAATAGGTATCGATATCAGTCATCACACATCCGATCAAGTGGAAAAATACTTAAACGACGAATGGGATTATGTAATCACCGTATGTGGTGGAGCTAATGAAGCTTGTCCTACATTTTTGGGAAAAGTAAAACACCGGCTTCATATCGGCTTTGATGATCCGAGCCATGCTGTGGGAACCCCGGAATTCATTGACAGTGAATACATTCGGGTACGAGATGAGATAAAGGAAGGATTCTGGAAATTTTATAAAAGTGAAATTTCTCCAAACAGGGGAGAACTAAAATAGCAATCAATGATTTTAATACTTATAAAACGTTGATAGCGATTTAAATCAAATAATTTTTTCGAATTATAGAGAAACTTTTCTATTTGCACGAACTTTCGATTTGTAAAGTTACTTTTAAGAAATTAAAATCATAAATATAAAGTTAATCAATGCTCTAATTTCCCCCATTAAAGGTTATGGGCTTTTTTCAACTCATGAAAGCTAAACTTAAAACCGCAGACCGTTACCTTACACTTTGGATATTTCTTGCCATGTTCATTGGAGTATTTTCCGGATGGCTATCTCCCCGCATAGCCGATTTTTGGAATTATATGTCGGTCGGAACTACGAATTTACCCATTGCTATCGGCTTGATAGTAATGATGTATCCGCCACTCGCCAAAGTGAAGTACGAAGAGCAGTGGGATGTTTTCAAAAACACGAAAATACTGGGACTTTCACTGTTGCAAAACTGGATTATTGGTCCTGTTCTCATGTTTTTCTTGGCTATCATTTTCCTCCAATTCAATGTGGATTATATGTACGGACTTATCCTGATTGGATTGGCGCGTTGCATTGCCATGGTAATAGTATGGAATGACCTGGCGCATGGAGATCGTCAGTATGCTGCAGGATTAGTAGCATTTAATTCCATTTTTCAAATCCTGTTTTTCTCGTTTTATGCCTATTTCTTTATTGCTGTTCTGCCAAGTTTGTTTGGTCTTCCCACAAACACAATAGTGGAGAATATCACCATGCTTGAAATTGCCAAAAGTGTACTGATTTACCTTGGAATCCCAATGCTGGCAGGATTTTTAACACGCTATATCGGAGTAAAACTAAAAGGTCTGAATTGGTATGAGCGAAAATTAGTTCCGAAAATCAGTCCATTAACTTTGGTTGCACTGCTTTTTACAATTATTGTCATGTTTTCACTCAAAGGAGAATACATTGTCAAATTGCCTTTCGACGTGGTTAGAATAGCTATTCCGCTATTGATTTATTTTCTAATCATGTTTGTGGTTTCATTCTGGATGAGTAAGAAAGCCGGAGCTAATTATGAACAATCTACTACGCTCTCTTTTACAGCTGCCAGTAATAATTTTGAACTTGCAATTGCTGTTGCAATTACCGTTTTTGGTATCAATTCCGGAGAAGCTTTTGCGGCTGTGATTGGTCCGCTTGTAGAAGTACCGGTGATGATTGCGCTCGTGAATGTGGCGTTTTGGTTTAAGAAAATTTGGTTTTACAATGGAAAAAAACAGTAGAGGTATCATAAATTTAATGACACCTCCACCGATTACTAAACAAAACAAATGTTATTTATTGAGAAAAACGAAAATTATAACAAGATTAAATCTTTCATGAGGGCTTCTATGTTAGGATATTTTGAAATTCTACAATAAGACTAAAAGTATTTCATCTTTACTTTTACATCCAAGATCTCTTTCTCCTGGACATTAAATGAAAAGTCTTTAAACTTAGGTTTCCTCATTTTTTTAATAGTAAAATTAGAAAACCCAAAACCTTCTTTTGGCACTCCAAGGAGGTTGTATTCCATTTTTCCGTTGTCATTTTCATCATCCAAGACAGACAGTCCATAAACTCCGGGTTTTACCGGAATTTCGACACATAGAGTTCCGTTTACTATTAAATCTTTCGAGTAATTCACTGTAAACGACTGATTCTCAACTTTAAAACTTTTCTCATCTTGAAAGAATGCAATTCGGATTGTACCTTTTGTTGAGGATTTAAGATTGCATATAGTAACATTCAGCTTCTGTGACAGAGCAAAGGACATCTGAAAAGTGAGAAACAACAAAGTGGCAATAATGGAAATTTTCGTTTTCATATTTCGTAAAGGTATAGATTAGACTAAACATAAAGAATCAAACTCTATGCAAGTATAACGAAATATATGTGCAGAACACTCCATTTTTTAAAAAACGAACTATTTATTATTGAACTGATTTTAAAATTGAGACTTTTGGGGCAGATAAGAAAATGTAATGGCAAGGAATTAAATTTAAGATATCTTCCCTATATTTTTCTTTCGATAGGTAACGGGAGTTTCTCCGGTAAGATTTTTGAAAACTGTGTAAAACGATGATTTGCTGTTGAAGCCGCACTCATAACCGATTGCCTCGATGGAGTATTTAAGTTTTGGTTCTAATAGTTTCTTTTTAACAGCCTCGATTCGGTAAGAATTCACGAATTGAAAGAAATTTTTACCAATTTCGGTATTTAGCACTTCAGTAAGCTGATATTTTGGAAAGTTCAAAGCGTCCGACAATAAGTCCATATTTAAGTTGGGGTTCAAATAGGGATTTTCACTCTCGAAATAAGCCAGTATTTTATTTTTTATCTTACTTTTTGTTTCCTGTGTAAGCATAGAGTTTTTGTAACTTATTACCTCTATTTCCTCTTCCGGTTCTGTTTGTGTTTCAATTCTTATTTGATAAATACCATAAAAACTAATTATATAAATGAACAGCAAAAGAACCACATAATTATACGAGGTTACCAATTCGGCACCCACTCCAAGAAACACAAAAGTGAAACCAAGAATCCCGGCAATGATACTATAGATAATGTAAAATATGGAAACAAACATCAGCCAATTCAGATTTTGACCTCGGTCGATATTTGATTTTTCATTTTGAAGATTCCGTCTGTATCTATGCAACAGTCTGATGCTGAGAGGCAAATAAACCAACCAGGAAATAATAGTTGCGATAGAGAACCCAAGCCTAAAGGCAAAATGTGCATCAAGGTCAAAGAAATTCTCAAAAGTGAATGGAATTTTTGTAGAATAGGCTATAATTTCGGAAACTACAAATGGCAACAAGTGGAGCAACATCAACCATTTCAGTTGAAATTTTTTCTCAACCAACGAACGAATATATATAAAAAGAGCAGGATTGAAAAGGAGAAATGAGCTTGACAACAGGATATTATCGAACATTTCGTAGTCAATAGCGAGCGAAAAAAACTCAAAAGCCAAAAAAGTTAACCAAAGAGACAATACGATATCTGACAGCGACTTATCCTTTTTTGAAAACATCAAAATAGCTGCAAATAATCCTTGAGCAAAACCTATCCAGCCTATCGTAATCATATATTCGATTTATCTTGTAATCACATTCCGCCCACCTCTGCTCATTTGATTTACAGTCCTGCTTCCTGAGGTTGTCTGCTGTGAAGTTCCGGGCGCAGTCTCTAAGCTGCCTGTACGTGACTGAGTTCGTGTTCCGTTAGTTGCCCCGGGCTCGCTATCGCCGCTCCTTTCACCCGGGAAACCGGGTTTTTTAGTACTTTCAGGTCGTCTTGGAGGTTCCTCACGTTCGAATTTCGCGAACAAATCATCTATCTTCAACGGTCTTTCTTCCTCGTACCAATGGAAATTTCGTAAATATAAATCATTTTCTTCTAAATCAGCCAGCGGATAGAGCGCTCCGCTGGATGCAGATGTGAGGACTATTCTGTCAATTTTTTTATCTTTGAAATGCATCGTAACAAAGCTGCTGATGGTCTTATTCACACCGATATATTCATTCGTTTGTTCGTCTTTGGGGAAATAAATAGTCTCTGCGTTTCCATTCACATTTACACGCTTCAACTCACCGCTATCTAAATAAGCGATAATCTCTTTGCCTTGCAATTGGTTGAAGTAGTTCAGCGAATCTTTCTGTACAGCAATCGCGGATTGTTCAATTTTGACGTGATCAATTTTCTGATTTTTGGTAAATGCAGTCATTGTCACACCCGTCATTTGATTGTTTTCATTCCAAAGTACGGGCATACCTCTCAAATGGATAATGGAATCTCGCGAAGTGTAATACAATGAATCACACATCCCCTGCGAATCTGAGCGGAGGAAGCGGACATTTTTATAAGCTTGAATTTTATTGTATGAAATTGAATCGGTTTCTATCGAATCCTTCATAGAGAACAACGTATCGGCACTTAAATAAAACAAATCTTGACTTGACCAGTCAACAAATAATGCCGAATCGGTAGCAAGTCCGATCTCTTTTACTTCATCGTAAGACACGTAATTACCATGCAGGGTTGTTTTTTGTTCCGGATCACTTAACTCCACATTAGAAAAAGCTTCGCCGAATCTCATTTTTTTATCATAGAAAATAGTATCGCCGACCAGTGTTTTCCCATCACTTTGTTCTACTAACGATCTCTCAAGCAGCATCATTCGGTCATTGCCGGTATCGTACCAACCGCGCTGACTGTAAATATCGGTTTCTTCTTTGTATTTCACAAGGGAATTGCCTACGATATCCGCAACAGAATTTCTCGTATTATATTTCAGCGTGTCTGTGGTCATAACTGTTTCAGGATTTACCATTTTTACCTGATCTTTGAATAGGGCAACTTTAGTAGCCGGATTGTATTGCCCCCAAATCGAAGTCAGCGTATTATTTCCATCAACAATCACACCGCCCGTTTCGTAATACGCCAAGTTTATTCCACGATCGTAATACAAGATATCGGTCGTCAGGACAGTATTATTATTGACCATTCGAACGTTATCCCACACCCTTGCCATTTTGGTGTTTCCATCGTAATTCAAATACTCACCATATACGGTTAGTGTATCAGCCTGAACAATTCGTACA
>JAAYIT010000296.1 GCA_012523295.1 Porphyromonadaceae bacterium
ATGTAAAGGTGGAAATAATCCCGACGAACCAATTGTTGACAATAAAAAGATATCAATTTCTACCGATTCTGTTAAAATTGATTATACTAATTTAGATGAAACGAAATTTGGATTGGAAGTTTTTACAACATTCAAAGACAATGAAAATGTAATCATTGAAAAAGGGATTTGCTACGGAGAAAAGCCAAATCCCACGCTAAAAGACAATGTTTTGTCAGCAAATAATTGGAGCAGTAAAACCCCTGAAAATTATTCTTATTATTTGTCGGAAACAGAAATTAATAAAACGTATTATTTCAGAACTTTCGCAAAAACTGATTTGGGAATTCAGTATGGAAATGAAATATCATACACGACCAATCTGCCAATTTCTTATAAAAAAATTGTAAAAAGAATTACCAATAAAAGTGCAGAATTGGAGTTTGTGATTGTAAGTGATGGTGGAAGTCCGATTTTATCAAAAGGTGTAGTGTGGAGCAAATTGCCTAATCCCACCGTAGATTTGTCTTCTAAAACGTCTATGTTATCTGAAAATCAGTCTGTTGTTAAAGCAGTTTGCACCGGTTTAGAGCCTGCAACGAAGTATTACGCGCGTTTTTTTGCCCAAAATAAAAACGGAATAAATTATAGCAACGAATTGGTATTCATTACATTAGGTGGTGTTCCTGCCGAAACTGTGACAGATATTGACGGAAATGTGTATCAGACAATTACTATTGGATATCAAACTTGGATGGTTGAAAATTTGAGAACTACACGATATAGAAACGGCGATGTGATTGAAACAACCGACCCTGTGGATAAAGATCTTTCAGGGGAATCCGATTATAAATATCAATGGCCTGCCGGTGGAGACGAATCAAATGTCGCAAAAAACGGAAGATTATATACTTGGAATGTTGTGAGTGATGAGAGAAATATTGCACCAACAGGATGGCGTGTACCGAGTTATTTTGATTTTTTGACATTAGAAGAATATCTGATTGAGAATGGATATAATTATCCGGATTCTGTTGGGAATTTTATCGGCAAATCTTTGTCTTCAACCACAATGTGGGAATCTGATAAAATTGCCGGAAATATCGGAAATGATTTGAGTTCTAACAATTATTCCGGATTTAATGCTCAGCCCGTTGGTATTCGTAAGAAAGAAGGATTTTTTCAAGTAAATCAATCCGTAATATTCTGGGCTTCCAGAATGCTGTTTCCGAGCTATAGAGATGGACTTATGAGGCAACTGAATTTTGATTATCCGGATTTTTATCGTGGCTATGCAGAATTAGATTTTGGTTGCTCTGTAAGATGTATAAAAGGTGAAAATGAGTAGAATTGCCTAAAGAATCCAATATTTTTATCTTAAAAATTTCTATAAATTCAACATAAAACAATATAAATGAGATTTGATGAACTTCCGCTTTGCGACGAGGTGCTTGACGGCTTGGATGCTATGAATTTTTCCGAAATGACTCCGGTACAGGAGCATTCAATTCCCGTGATTTTGGAAAAGAGAGATTTGATTGCATGTGCCAAGACCGGAACAGGAAAAACAGCCGCTTTTTTACTCCCCTTGATAAACAACCTGTACACGCAGCCACGTGCAGAAAATGCCGTGAATGCTATTATCATGTCTCCGACACGTGAGTTGGCGCAGCAAATTGACCAGCAAATGGAAGGATTTTCCTATTTCGTGCCGGTTTCATCGGTGGCGGTGTATGGTGGCGGTGAAGCCGCTGACTGGGACGTACAGCGTACAGGTTTACAGAAAGGTGCTGATGTGGTAATCGCCACTCCGGGGAGGTTGATTTCTCACTTAAATTTATCAGAAGTAGACCTTTCTCATGTAAAGTATTTCATATTGGATGAAGCTGACAGGATGCTTGATATGGGATTTTTTGATGACATTATGATGATTGTCAATCGATTGCCGAAAGATAGACAAACTATTATGTTTTCGGCTACGATGCCGCCAAAAATCCGTCAACTTGCTAAAACTATTTTGAAAGATCCGGTAGAAGTAAAAATAGCTATCTCACGCCCTCCTGAAACGATAATGCAAACCGCGTACATTTGCGAAGATGCACAAAAAAACGGAATTATACGCCATCTTTTTACCGATAAAACTCCTAATAAAGTTATCCTCTTTTCCGGTTCAAAACTAAAAGTAAAAGAGCTTACCCGTACGTTACGAAAAATGGGACTTTCGGTTGGAGAAATGCATTCTGATCTGGAGCAAAGGGAGCGTGACGCCATTATGCACGAGTTCAAAAATAACCGCGTCAACATGTTGATTGCCACCGATATTGTTTCGCGAGGCATTGATATTGACGACATTACATTAGTAATCAATTATGATGTGCCGTAAGAAGTAGAGGACTATGTGCACCGGATCGGACGAACTGCCCGTGCAGGCGATGAGGGTATGTCAATTACGCTCGTAGCTCCAGAAGAACAATATCGCTTTAAGCAAATTGAAGATTTTTTGGAGAAAGAAATTTATAAGATTCCGATTCCGGAAGAACTTGGTGTTGCCCCCGAATATAATCCTGCCGCGTACAGAAGAAAAAAACGCACGGCCGGTGACAGAATGAAGAAAAACTTCAGAAACAGACGCTCCGGTGACAGCAAAAGACCAAGAAACAGAAGGCAAAATAAATAGACTGAGCGGCACACTCACAAGAGCTGAAAACCACACACCGAATCAAATGTAAATCGCCTATAGACAGGCGATTAGCTCTTTTCAGCCACCTCTATTTCCTCGTTTTCAATTACCCTGTTTTTATCCACGTACTCTGTTGGTGATAAGCCGTAGAATTGCTTAAACACATTCGAAAAGTGTGATAAATTTGAAAATCCAAGCGCATAAGCAACCTCAGAAATATTGATCTTATGATTTGAAAGAAGTTCTGAAGCTTTTTTCATTCGAATTGTTTTTATAAAATCCTGAGTCGATTGATTAGTCAGCTCCTTTACTTTTCTATACATATGCACGCGACTCAACCCGATACTACTCGATAAGAAATTCACGTTCAAATCGCTGTTTGAGATATTTTCATTGATTAATTTCAGAATTTTCTCAAGTAGAATTTTATCCGAAGACTTGATTGGTTCGGTTGTGATCAGCGCTTTATATTCCTCAGCTTCAAGTGGTTTTACTTCGATTCTTTTCCTGTTTTCTATCAGGCTTAAAATCCGAGTTACAAGCAAATCAATATTAAATGGTTTGACTACATAAGCGTCTGCGCCGATTCCAAATCCTTCCGCTTTTTCTTTATCAGTATTCTTAGCTGTGAGTAATATTACGGGAATATGGTTTACATTTGCATTTGATTTGATTTTTTTGCATAAAGTAAATCCGTCCATTTCAGGCATCATCACATCGCTGAGTACCAGATCCGGTTTTTCCGATAGTACAAACTCCAATGCTTCTTTTCCATTCCTGAATTGTGAAACCTTCACGAAAGCCGATAATTCAAAATTTAAGAAATTCCGAATTTCATCGTCATCCTCCACTATCGCGATACGATATTTTGTTTTGCTTTTTTGTTCCGGAACAATTTTCTCCTCAATCGGTTTAATTTCTGATTTACTTAAATTGGTTAGGGCTTTTGATTCCGAGACATCCGGAATTACAACACTTTTGTCAAATTCATTCTCTTTCAAGTGATCTTTTCCAAGCGGGAGTCGAATCACAAATTCACTTCCCGGCTCATTTTCTTTTCTTCTTGCAAAGATGATTCCGTGTGCCATTTCCACTAATGATCTGGAGAGATGAAGTCCGATTCCCGTTCCGATTTTTGTATTAGTGTAGGTGTTGTCGATTTGATAAAACCTGGAAAATATATTATCCAAATCCGATTCATCAATACCGATTCCGGTGTCTGAAACAACAATTTCAAAATAATTTCTAAGCGGAGTGATGCTATTTGAATCGAAACCGGTTGTTAGCCTGATTTCAATTTTTCCATTTTCCTGGGTGAATTTGAACGCGTTCGACAAGATATTCATCATCACTTTGTCCATATTGTTCAGGTCAATCCACACTTTTAGTTCGGGGATATCATGAATGAATCGAAACTCCATGTTTTGATTTTTTGCCGTATATTCAAAAGTCTGCATTAAATCTTCGATAAATCCGACAATATCTGTCTCTCTGAATTTAAGTTGCAATTGACCTTTGTCAATTTTTCGAATATCCATCAGTTGGTTTATCAGGCGTAGAATTCGTTTTGAATTTCTGTGCATGATTTGATACATATACAATTTTTTTGGATTTTTCTCCACCGGTATTAATTTCTCCAATGGGCTTATAATTAGACTCATAGGCGTCCTGATTTCATGTGATATATTGATGAAATACTGTAGTTTTGCCTCGTTGAGTTGTTCGACATGCTTCCTCTCCAAAATTTCATGACGGTGCTTTATTCTATCCAAAATAAAACGGGCAACACCGTAAATAAGCAGAAGCGAAAGCAGAATATAAGTCAGAATTGCTACTTTTGAAAGGTACCAGGGAGGTAAAATAATGACGGTAATCTCACGAATTTCTGAGTTCAAATCACGAAACGAAGCCATCACTTTGAGATTGTATTTTCCGTGATTGATCTTTGTAAAATGTATCCGGTTAATACCCGGGTTGGTGGTATTCCAACTTTCATTCAACCCTTCCATTTTGTAGCGATATTGGATTTGTTCGGCTACACCGAAATTAAAGGTTGAAAACTCCAAATTGAAGATATTGTCTTTATAATCGAGGAAGATTGTGTCTAAATCTGAGATAAACCGGCTTTCTCCTTTTCTCTTTTTTCCATCGTTAAAAACTTCTCTGTCACCTATATTCAGAGCAGTGACATAAAGTTTGATTGACTCTCTGTCTTCACGAATTTGCTCGGGGAAAAATGATGTCAAACCATTGATACCTCCAAAAAACACTTCACCATTTTTATTGTAATGAAACGCACCTTTTGTGAACTCATTTCCTTGTAATCCGTCCGAGCTGTAATAATTAGAAAAAGTACTGTCCACCTGATTGTATTTTGAAATACCGTTGTGGGTACTCATCCAGATATTCCCGCTCGCATCTTCTACAATTCCGCAAATCACATCACTGGAAAGTCCGTTCTCGACTGTCAATTTTCTTGAAGTCTTATTCTTATAGTCATAAATAGATAAACCTTCGGTTGTTCCAATCCAAATATTACCTTTAGAATCCTGTGTGATTGAATAGATAACCTTTCCGAGCGTTATTTTGTTGTTTTCAGAGTAATTTTTTACCTGATTTTTTTGAGTATTAATAATTGAAAAACCTTTGTGAGTGCCCACCCATACAGAACCGTCTTTATCCTGATACAGGCAGTTTATCCAGTCATTTGTGATGTATGGGAATGAGTAGTGTTTCAGGTATTTTCGGGTACTAGTATCAAAAGTAAACACGCCGCCGCCGTGTGTCCCGATCCAGAGTATGTCATTTTTGTCGATTATCATACAATTGATTTTATTGTCAAATGTAGAGTTCGATATATTGATTGGTTTCTCATTATAATAAGTACATATTCCGGTTGTTTTGTTGAAAAGTGCCAATCCGTGCAGATAAGATCCAAGCCACAAATCACCCTTCTGAGACTCTACTATTGACATGACGGTGTTCGTAATTGAGTTCGGAGAGTTTGTATGTTCAAAATGCTTAACCCTGTTTTTATGATCAAGCTGATACATGCCGTCATTGTCAGTCCCTACCCAGAGAAAATCGTTTTTGTCCTTATAAATAGAGGTTACACAGCTTGAACCAATCAGATTTTGGTTGTGATATTTATTGCCTATATAATTAAAGCGATAGGGATTGTTTCTAAGAAGAAATACACCTTTTTGAAATAGGCCAATCCAAAGGTTACCGGCTTTATCCTGAAGAATTGAATGGACTTTCACTTTTGAAAAATCAAATATAGAAGAGTTCATTTGATAATCTTCTATTCGGTTTTTTTCATAACTGAAATATTTAAGCCCTTGCCCGTCAGTTCCTATAAGCAGATTATTTTGTTTGTCGATAAAAAGACTTTTAATAGGCAGCGGGATAGGACTTTTGGCATAACTTATCGATTCAAAACTCCAATTTCCTCTGTTTAGTTTATACAGTCCGCCTGAGAGTGTTCCGACAAAAATATTTCCTCTTGAGTCCTCCACGATAGCCGAATTCTGGTTATTTCCTATTTTTCCGGATTTTACGTCAAACAAACGAATCGAACCGCTGTCAATATCATACATGCAGAGTCCGTGATTTTCCGTTCCGAGCCAAAGCTGATTATAGCTGTCTTGGAAAATATACATCAAGTGAATACTGGGGAGTTTTATATTTAGGCGCGGATCCACTTCGAATCTGGCATTTTTTTCCGGAGCGAGCTTCAAGACACCTTCGCCGGAGGTACTTATCCAGATTGTACCATCTTTGCTCTCGAAAATTGAAGTAACGTGAGGTTGAATTTCCGAATTTGCCGAATAGAGCTTCACTTCAGAAAACTGGTTTGTAGTTCGGTCAAAACGTTGTAAACCGCTGATTCCTCCTACCCAAAATCTTCCTTTAGAATCTTCAAGCTGACAACGCACGTAGTTGTTCTTTAAGGAGGTGGTGTCCTTTAAGTTGTTTTTGTAAACGGTAAATTTCATGCCGTCAAACTTATTCAATCCATCTTCCGTAGCAATCCAAATATAATCTCTCGAATCCTGATAAATATTATTTATCAAACTGTTTGATAAATCTTTATCGGTAGAGTAGAAAATTCCGGTTTGAGAAAACGTACCGTTACAAATCAATATAAATAGAACAATGAGGTGTAATAAACGTGCTTTCATGTTACAATTAGATTAGATTGCAAAAATAAACAATTTTTTTGAGATGTATCATTTTTGCAAGAAGTTGAAACATTTAAAATTTGATATGTAACATTTTCGACAGTTTATGTAGCATACATGCAAGGCGTTGAGGAACATGTTTTGTACTTTTGTAACACCAATGTAATTTGAAAGTCTTGTACTCTAAAATAATAATAAATAACATGAAAAAACACAAAAAGTATGAATTAAAAAAACAACTAAAATCTAATGTCAATTTTTCTATACAATATTATATATAGAAAATTGATCGCTTTATCAAGAAAAACAATAATTAATTAATGTCTAATGGAAAAATAATGAAAAACAAATTCATGAAAAACATCACTGATTATTTCTGTTTTAAATCAAATCAGAAGAAATCTGCTGTATTTGTACTCTTATTTGTTGCTACATTTTTCACTTCGGTTTTGGCCCAATCGGTCACTGTAAGAGGATTAGTAGTTGATGCAAGTCAGGAGTCAGTTATCGGCGCTACGGTAGTTGTGAGAGATCACAAAACAATCGGGACGCTAACGGATGTAGATGGTAGATTTACACTTACAGTACCATCCGGAAATCAGACGCTGGTAGTTTCGTATGTTGGAATGGTAACTCAGGAAGTTCCCCTGAATGGCAGAACCAATGTGCAAATTACGCTTGTAGATAAAAATCTACAGTTGGATGAAGTTGTTGTTGTCGGTTACGGCCAACAGAAAAAAGCCAGTGTGGTAGGCGCAATTACTCAAACCACAGGTGAAGTTCTTCAACGAGCAGCCGGTGTTACAAACATTGGATCGGCGCTTACCGGAAATTTACCCGGAGTAATCACCACTTCCAGCTCGGGATTGCCGGGTGAGGAAGAACCAAAAATCATCATCCGTTCCGCTACTTCGTGGAACAATACAGAACCGCTCGTTCTTGTCGATGGTGTTGAACGTCCGATGGGGTCGGTAGATATCAATTCCGTTCAGTCTATTTCTGTTTTAAAAGACGCTTCTGCAACCGCCGTTTATGGAGTGAAAGGAGCTAACGGAGTAATTCTTGTAACCACAAAACGTGGAAGCGAAGGAAATGCAAGAATCGATGTCTCTGCAAACTACACGATTAAGGCGCCCTCTATGCTGCCTAATAAATTGGACGCATACGATGCTTTAATGGCAAGAAACGTAGCCATAGAGCATGAATTAGGAACTTATCCAAGCGCATGGGACTATATTCGTCCTCAAAGTTTTATAGAAAAATATAGAAATCCTCTTACCCCGGAAGAAGCTGAACGCTATCCGAATGTGGATTGGCAAAGAGCTCTATTCAAAGATTTTACAACTTCATATAACGCGAACTTAAGTGTAAGCGGAGGAACAAGTTTTGTAAAATATTACAATTCAGTAGACTTTGTTCACGAAGGTGATATTTTCAAAGTCTGGGATAACGGGAGAAATTACCAGTCCGGTTACGGATATAATCGGGTAAACGTACGTAGTAACTTGGATTTCAATCTTACCCCAACTACATTATTCAAAGTAAATCTTTCCGGTTCAAACGGTGTAAAGAAAAGCCCCTGGGGGCAGTCAAACTCATCCGATTGGGCTGTAGCTCAGCAATGGGCTGGTGCATATAATATCGCGCCGGATGTTTTCTATCCAAAATACTCAGATGGCTCCTGGGGATATTATCCTGATATCTCAAATGTGAGCAACTCGGCTCGAGTTCTCGGAATTGCCGGATTTATGACTACCACCACTACTACCATTAACACGGATTTCGTGTTGGAGCAAAAACTTGACTTTATCACCAAGGGATTAAGTGCGCGTGGAGCTATTTCATGGGATAACATGTTCGTGGAAGGTAATCGCGGAGTGAATGACTTATTCAACGATGCTCAGGAAAAATGGATTAATCCGCTGACGGGTGTGGTTACCTACAAGAAAGAATACGACAATAATAATAAATTCGACTTTATGCAGGGCGTGATGTGGACTACGCAAGCCGGCTCGGTAAATAATGGTATGACACAACGCCATTTGAACTATCAGGCGCAGCTCTATTGGGGACGCGAGTTTGGATTACACGATGTGACTGCAATGGGACTTTTAAGCCGTGAAGAACGAGCCAGAGGTTCTGAAATTCCACGTTATCGTGAAGACTGGGTATTTAGAGCCACGTATAATTATGGCGGAAAATACTTTATTGAATACAACGGCGCTTACAATGGAACAGAAAAATTTTCACGCGAAAACCGCTTTGCGTTCTTCAATTCCGGAGCAATCGGCTGGATGATTTCTGAAGAGCAATTTATGAAATCACTGACCTTCCTCGATATGCTGAAGCTGAGAGCTTCTTACGGAGAAATTGGGGACGACAATGTTTGGGCTCGCTGGATATATATGACTCAGTGGGGCTATGGAGGGCAATCTTCTTTAGATTTGAATCAAGGAACCAGTCCATACGTCTGGTATCGCGAATCATCAGTTGGAAATCCCGATATTAAATGGGAAACATCAAGGAAATTCAACTTCGGTGTAGATTACGCGATTTTTAAAGGTTTATTTGCAGGTAATGTTGAAATATTTAAAGACAAACGTCTTGATATCCTTGTAGGTGGTGGTGATAGAGCTATTCCATCCTATTTTGGTACAGCTCCGGCAATGGCTAACCTTGGAGAAGTTGAATCTTCCGGTTTTGAGGTAGAATTGCGGGTGAATAAAGTCTTGCCAAATCAGCTCAGACTGTGGGCAAATATGAACATGACCCACGCCAAAAATAAAATTTTGATAAAAAGTGACCCGGAATTACTTCCAGCTTACCAAAAGCAAGCAGGATACAGCATTGGGCAAACACGTTCGCATCTCGATGCGGGATATATGAATACTTATGACCAGATATATGGTAGCCCGATTCACAATACGAATGACACGTATAAAATGCCGGGTAACTATTATATCATTGACTTTAATGGAGATGGAGTAATTGACAACGAAGACTCCGCGCCAATAGGATTCCCCGAAAGTCCTCAAAATACGTACAACTCCACAATGGGATTTGAATGGAAAGGATTTAGTGGTTTTATACAGTTTTATGGTGTTACCAACGTAACCCGCGTAGTTCCTTTGACGAGCTTTGGAAGTAATCTGAATACAGTTTACGATATGGGAACCTGGTGGTCAAAAGACAATCCGAACGCTGATGTAACTATTCCGCATTGGTTGGCTAAATCCGGATACAATAACGGAACACAATTCTTATTTGATGGTTCGTATATCCGATTGAAAAATGCTGAAATCGCTTATACATTCGATAGAGATGTAGTTGGCAGATTTGGGTTTCATACACTTAAAGTGTTCTTGAACGGAAATAACTTGTGGGTTTGGTCCAGAATGCCTGATGACCGCGAATCTAACTTTGCCGGTGCAGGAAACCAAGGAGCTTATCCTACGATGAGACGTTATAATTTAGGAGTAAGATTTACCTTATAATTACGATATAGAAATGAAAAAGACATATAAAATATATTTAATGACTGCCCTCCTTTTCTTTGTTTTCGGAAACTATTCATGTCTTTCATACTTGGATAGAGAGCCGGAATCAATTGTTGCTGAAGGAGAAGCATTTAAGAATTTCACCAATTTCCAGGGATTTATTGAGGAAATATACAACTGTATTCCTGATAAACAAAAACACTATTGGACAACTTCCTGGAATTGGGGTGATGATGAAATAATGAACACGGAAGGTGACTGGCATATGGTTCACCAGATTGATATTGGTAATTTCTGGGGATGGCAAGCCGGAAGATTAGCTCAGGCAGGTTGCTGGTTGGATAAACCAAATACAAACCCGACTTCTAATGATAAATTCGATCACGCACTTTGGCCGCACGCATGGTATTCTATTCGGAAAGCAAATATCGGCCTCGAAAATTTAGATAAGTTAATCGAAGCTACTCAAGAAGAGAAAGATCTAATTGCCGGACAGCTTTATTTCTTCAGAGCTTGGTGGCATTTTGAACTGATGCAGTTTCTCGGAGCTTTACCTTATGTAGATGTAGTGCTTTCCTCTACTGATAAACTGACATTACCACGTCCGTCGTATCAGGAAGCAGCCGATAAAGCCGCTATGGATTTTGAAAAGGCAGCTCAATTACTGCCGATCGACTGGGATAATACAACTGTAGGAAGAAATACAGTAGGAAAAAACCAGCTCAGAATCAATAAAATAATGGCACTTGGCTATTTGGGTAAAAATTATTTATGGGCGGCAAGTCCATTGATGAAAAATGGTCCTCAGACAGGTGGCGCAAATGCCTATAATTACGATACAGAGTATGCAAAGAAAGCTGCGGAAGCATTTGGCCAACTTTTGAGCTTGGTTGAGAGTGGACAGACGCAATATGCATTGGCAGAATACAAGTACAAAGATATTTATAATCATGTAAGATCTACAGATGCTGTTTCCTGCTTCTCAGATATTTTTTATACTACCGGACAAAACTGGTTAATGCCGGGTTCTACCGAAGCTATTTTCAGAGGGTCTTCAACTGACTTCAACGGAAGTAACTGGAATACTACAAAAACGTTTGGACCCAAAGTAAATGGATTGGTAGAGCATGACAACCAGATTCACCACCCAACGGCAAACTATGTTGAGTTTTATGGCATGGAGAATGGAATGCCGTTGAACGATCCGAACTCCGGATACGACCCGAATCAGCCTTTCAAAGGCAGAGATCCAAGGTTCTATCATGACATTGTGTTTGATGGTTTCAAATATGTAAACTCCACAATGCCCGCAAGCGAAGAGTTTTTGCGTCACACAAGCCTATATACCGGCGGTATAATGCGTAGTGATCAAAACGGAAGTCGTACAGGATATTTTATCCAGAAATTAGTGCCTCATACGGCTAATAAGTACGATGGAGCTTACAACTGGGGTGGAAGTCTTCACGTTTACCTTCCCTATATGAGATTGGGAGACATCTATTTGATGTATGCAGAAGCGTGTGCAGCCTTTGGCGGAGCAAAAGGAAAATCCTCTAACTTCGGAAAAGATGCTGAAGCTGCGATCAATACGCTGCGTGACAGAGTAGGAGCAGGACACGTAAGTGCAACCTATACCTCTGACAATAAGAAGTTTATGGATGAAGTGAGAAGAGAACGCGCCGTTGAATTATCCTTCGAAGGATTCCGTTTCAACGACTTACAACGCTGGTTACTTTTGACAGAATATCCCTACAATGTAAAGACATCGCACGAATTTGATCGCGTTGAAGATGATAACTTCTATAGAGAAAACGATCCGAGAGAAGCTCGTGTAACAAACCTGAGGGAAAAAGTTATTCTTACACGTCAATTTGATTCGAAGCATTACTGGTTCCCGCTGAAAGTATCGGATACTTCACTTTATCCTGAATTCGGACAAAATCCGGGATGGTAATCTTGTAAGTAATATAAATTTGAAATTATAAAAAATCATACAATGAAATACATACAATCAAAATTCATTTTACTTGTTGTCATTGCACTTATTCCAGTTTTGTTAAGTGCCCAAGCAGCTTCGGAAAATGAAACACTTTCACTGAATAACCCGAAAGATTCGATGGTGCAAGTTGCATTTCGCAAGGTTTCGCAAGACAATCTATTAGGAGGTGTTTCCGTTTTGAACTATGAGGAATTGACAAAAAGAAACTACAATACATACAGTTTAGACAATATGCAGGGCTACGTGGGAGGCTTTAACGGAGCATCGCTCTGGAGTATGGGCTCGTACTTAGTACTCGTTGATGGAGTTCCGCGTGATGCTAACAATGTGCTTCCTACTGAAATTGAGCAAGTTTCATTCCTGAAAAGCGCTTCATCGGTAGTTCTTTATGGCAGCCGTGCTGCAAAAGGTGTGGTTCATATCACCACTAAAAGAGGTATAGCTCAACCGCTCAAAATTACAGGACGAGTTAATACCGGATTTAATGTGCATAAAAGCTATCCAAAGTACTTGGGATCAGCAGAATATATGACGCTGTACAATGAAGCTCGAGAAAACGATGGACTTGGCAAGCTCTACAGTGATGAGGAGATTTACAACTTCTCAACCGGAGAAAATCCTTATCGTTATCCGAATATTCATTTTTACTCTTCCGATTATATCCGAAAATTCAACAACCGCACTGACGCGACTGCTGAAATTTCAGGTGGAAATGATTTTGCAAGATTTTACACCAATATCGGATATTACCGTCAGAACGATTATCTAAAATTTGGAAATGCAAAAAACAACAGCACTGACCGCTTGAATATAAGAGGTAATATTGATATGACAATATCAAAACATATCAGTGCTTACGTAAACTCGAACGCAACTTTTTATAATGCAAGCTCTGCTAAAGGAAACTTTTGGGAAGCTGCCTCTACTATGCGTCCAAACAGATTTTCTCCATTGATTCCAATCAGCTACATTAATCCAATGGATGAAGCTTCTCTGACATTAATCAGAAACAGTCATCAAATTGATGGACAGTATTTCTTGAGCGGGACTCAGGCAGAACAAACCAATGTTTTTGGTGATATCTATGCTGCCGGAAATGGCAAATGGACAAGCCGTCAGTTTCAATTTGACACAGGACTCGAATTTGATTTGGAAAGAGTACTGAAAGGACTTTCATTCAATACCCAGTTAGCAATTGATTATGCTACTACGTATAATACTTCTTATGATAATACATATGCCATATTTGCACCTACATGGTCTAATTACAACGGTAAAGATGTAGTGTCAAGCATTACAAAGTTTAACAACGACAGGAAACCGGGAACTCAAAATATAGGTGGAAGTACCAACAGACAGACGTTGTTATTTACCGGACAATTTAATTATGTCAATTCGATTGACGGAATCCACAACTTCAACGCGATGCTTTTGGGGAATGTTTATCAGTTGACTCGTTCACAAGAGTATCACAGAGATGGTAACGCGAATCTTGGGCTTTTACTCGGATACGATTACATGAAAAAATACTTCGTGGAATTCAGTGGCGCGCAAGTACAGTCTGCGAAATTACCACCCGGAAACCGTGGAGCGTTTTCGCCTTCACTAACGCTGGGCTGGAATCTGAGCAATGAAGATTTTCTCGCCAATACTGCTGTTGACGATTTGATGCTGAGTGTATCGGGAAGTATCTTGAATACCGATTTGGACATTCCTGAATATTATATGTACGAAGAACAATTTGACCAGGCAAACGGTGCATGGTGGGGCTGGAAAGATGGTAATAGTGAGCGTTCTACAAATTCTTTGCGTGGAGGAAATCCTAATTTGGATTACATCAAAAGAAAAGAGTTCTCCGCTAATTTGAGAGCATCATTGTGGGAAAGATTGCTGACAATTGATGCATCTGTATTTATGAATTCAGTAGAAGGTTTAGTTGTAAGACCGAGTACTATTTTCCCTAATTACTTCTTTACATACTATCCTGAAGCATCGTTTATTCCATACTTTAACTTTAACAATAATCAACACAGCGGTTTTGATTTCAGCGTAAACCTGAACAAAAATCTTGGTGAAGTTGACTTGTCTTTTGGAGTAAATGGCACTTACTATGTAACGAAAGCTACGAAAAGGGATGAGAACTTTGAATTTGACTATCAGAACAGAGCAGGAAGACCGATCGATGCGATTTTCGGACTTGAAAGCTTAGGATTCTTTAGCGATGAAACAGACATTGCAAGTCATGAAAATCAAAAATTTGCTGAAGTTGCTCCTGGTGATATCAAGTACAAAGATCAAAACGGAGATGGCGTTATTGATGAAAAAGACGAGGTTTATCTTGGTCGCGGTGGCTGGTACGGACTTCCATTCACAATGGGCGTACACTTCACGGCAAAATGGAAAAACTTAACTTTCTTTGCTATGGGAACCGGAGGGTTTGGAGCTAACGCGATGAAAAACAACTCTTACTACTGGGTTTACGGTGATAGAAAATATTCTGAAATCGTACGTGACAGATGGACTGAAGCCACAAAAGAAACAGCTTCCTATCCAAGACTGACAACTCAGAGCGGTGCCAATAACTTTAGAAATTCAGATTTCTGGATGTATAAAAATGATCGATTCAGCATAGGAAAAGTTCAGATTACTTATGATGTACCGAAGCACTTGTTGCAAGATTTCTTCATGAAAGAAATTTCAGCTTATGTAAGCGGTTCCAATCTGCTCACTATTTCCAATGTAAGCAAAATCTTGGAAATGAACGTAGGAAGCGCGCCACAGACACGTTTTTATAATATCGGACTGAAAGCAACATTCTAATTCAAAAAAAGTAACAAATCATGAAAAATATTATAAATAAAACAGTAAAACTATTGGCAGTCGTGATGCTTTTGTCATTCGTAGCGTGTGAAGATGTATTTTCACCGGCTATCCAAAACACACGCGGTATCGATGCTATGTACAAAGAGCCGGTCTATGCGCAAGGTATTTTGGCAAACGCATACATTCTTCTACCTTATTCTGCCAATCCGAACAGCGATGTAGCTACAGATGATGCTGTTTCCAATGACATCTCAAATAACTACAGATTGATGGCCGGAGGTGCCTGGTCATCCGTAAACAATCCAATGTCGCAATGGCAGGGAAGAAGAAACGCCATTCAGTATATCAATATTTTCTTGGAAAATACCGATAAAGTAGAATGGAGTACTGAAGAGATAGTCAGAAAATTATATAACAACCGGTTAAAAGGCGAAGCTTATGGCTTAAGAGCAGTACAGATGTACCACTTGCTCCTCAGTCACGGCGGCTGGACGAATGATGGAAAATTAATGGGAGTACCTAATCTTCTGTTACCTGAAGATGCTACGTCTAACTTTAATATTCCAAGAAATACCTTTCAGGAGTGTATTGACCAGATATTCAGCGATGTGGAAAAAGCAGTAGAATTATTGCCTTTAGATTACGGCGATGTGGGTTCAGATGCTGCAATTCCCGCAAAATTCCAAGCTTTAGGAGTTACAAGACACGGTGACTATAACCGTGTAAATGGTGACATAATGAAGGGTAGAATGACAGGCAGGATCGCGGAGGCTATTCGTGCTCAGGCTGCACTATTAGCGGCAAGTCCTGCCTATAGTGAAGGGACAAACATAACCTGGCAAGATGCTGCAAAACACGCATCAACCGTACTTGACAGAATTAACGGACCTTCAGGATTGGATCCAAACGGAGGTACCTGGTATGCAAATACAGCGGAAATAGGCGCGTTGACAGGAGGTGCGAACCCAGCGGAAATTATCTGGAGAAGTGATAAATCAAATTCAGCAGATGGTCCGGGAATCGAATTGGAAAGAAATAATTTCCCGCCATCAATTTACGGACAGGGACGAGTAAATCCTACACAAAATTTAGTGGATGCGTTTCCTTCATTAAACGGATATCCGATTGACGACACAAACAGCGATTACAGTGAGGATGAACCTTACAATAATCGGGATCCGCGACTTGCTAAATACATCGTTTTGAATGGTTCGACCGCAGGTCCGAATACCAGTACAATTACTACCGGAACATACGGAACGAACAACGATGCTATCAATAAAGAAGCCGGTCAATCTACCCGTACAGGATATTATATGCGAAAATTGCTTCGTCAGGATGTAAATCCGAATCCACAGTTTAATACTGCTCAGTTTCACTATACCGCTCGTATTCGCTACACGGAAATTTTCTTAAATTACGCGGAAGCGGCAAACGAAGCTTACGGACCGACCGGAAAAGGCACACATGCCTACAGTGCTTACGATGTGGTGAAAGCCATTCGCGCACGTGCCGGCGTAGGAGCTACTAACAATGATGCATACCTTGAAAGTATAAAAGGTGATAAAGAAAAAATGCGTGAGCTTATCAGAAACGAACGCCGTCTCGAACTTTGCTTTGAAAATAAAAGATTCTGGGATTTGCGCCGCTGGAAAGCGAATCTGAATGAAACAGCCTTAGGCGTAAGCATCGAAAGGCAGGGTGACGGAACACTTATATATACACCACTCAATGTGGAAAACAGAGTTTACGCGGATTATATGTATTACGGGCCGATTCCTTATGATGAAACTCGTAAATGGTCTAACTTAGAGCAAAATAAAGGCTGGTAACAGACTTATTTTTCATGTAAAATTTATAAAAAAAACATACAGATGAAAAAGATAAAAATATTTTCAATACTGTCCGCGGTAATTTTATCGCTGCTGGTTTCTTCCTGTCGGAATCAAGATGTCGAATTCCCTGATTTTGACTACAGTACGGTGTATTTTGCTTACCAATATCCGGTAAGAACCATCGTGCTGGGTGAAGATGTATATGATACCAGCCTTGATAATCAGCATAAATTCCAGATTTATGCAACTATGGGTGGTGTTTATACAAACAAAAAAAGAGTCGCGATTGATTTTGTAGTAGATAATTCACTTACAGACAATCTTTTCTATGCGGATAGCAGCCAGGTGATGGCGATGCCTTCGAGTTATTACGCATTGGCGGGCAATCAGATAATTCTTGATAAAAGCCATCAGGGAGCTGTAGATGTACAGCTTTCCGATGCGTTCTTTGCTGATAAGAATTCATTGAAAAACACCTATGTCGTTCCGCTTAGGATGACTAATGTGACAAATGCCGATTCTATTCTATCGGGAACTCCGGCAGTTGATAATCCGGTTCGTACAAATACAAACGACTGGAATATCAATCTTCCTAAGGATTATGTGCTTTATTGTGTTAAATTTATCAACAAATGGCATGGAAATTTCCTTCGTCGAGGAGTTGATAAGATTACAGAAGATGGATCAACTTCTACTGTAATTCGTCACAAACCAAGTGTAGAAAACGAAGAAATTACAAAACTGCAAACCCTCTCTTTAACTCAGTTGGAGTTTCCAATGGACTTTAAAGACAATAGAGGAAGTATGCTGGATGTCCGTCTGACTCTCGATTTCGATCCGAATCAAGCAGTAACCATACGAGAAAGCGAAAAAACTGTTGTGGTAAATGATACAGTAACATTGAAAAACATCACTGCCACCGGAACCGGAAAATACATAGATAAAGGTGAGAAAAACAGTTGGGGAAATAAGGACCGGGATGTACTACATTTAGATTACAATGTCAGCTATGATGTTGAAGTGTTCTTCAAAGAATCAACAGGTTTGACCGTGATTGAATCAAAGCAATACGCCACGAAAGACACACTGGTTGCACGTGACCGAGGTGTCGCTATAGAGACGTTTAGCCCATTGTATATAAAGTAAATTTTAACTTTAATCAGATATAAAAATGAAAATATTCAATAAAATTTTAATCATCATTGCTTTCACGGCTTTGCTTGCTGCTTGTGCAGACGATTTTCCACTCGAATTTTCAGTGGATAAACCTGAAAGCATTGCAGTGGCTGAGTACTTAAATGAGTACGATGTGCTGAAAGCATACATAAACCGTGCTGAACATCCAAACTTCAAATTAGGAGCCGGTGTAACAGCAGCAGAGTATAGTAAACAAGGTTTTATATACAATTTTATCAACTCCAATTTTGATCAAGTATCTGCCGGAAATGCAATGAAATATGGATCTATTGTGAAAGATAACGGTTCAATGGATTTTTCACAAGTAATAGATTTTGTTAAAGCTGCTAAGGCTGCCAATATATCTATTTATGGGCATACGCTACTTTGGCATGCGCAACAAAACAACAAGTATCTGAATGGCATTATTGCAGACAAGGACATAGAAATCGATCCTGATGCTACGGTTGAAGTAGTTGATGGAATAAAAGATTATTCGACAGATGCATTCACTGGATGGGTGGGAGGACCCGTAACTCCTGTTGTACAAAATGGTGTATTAGTGGTTGAAAATCCAACAGCGCAACCCAACTTTTGGGACATTCAATACCATGTTGCAAGTGAAATTTCTACTACCGTTGGTACAAATCATAAAGTGACAGTTCGCATCAAAGGTACTTCTGATGATGAGATTACACTTGCAATGGGTGGTTGGGGTAATTTAGCGGATAAAAAAATTCCTGTCACCCAAGAATGGACTGATGTGTCGGTTGAATTAGCTGGTCTTGTAACCAATAGTTTCATAATGATTCAGTCCGGACATTATGTAGGAACCTATGAAATTGCTTGGGTGAAAGTGACGCATACAGAAGCAGCCTCTATTTCTTGGTGGACAAATTTGGTTACCAACAGCGATGTAGAAAGCGATGATGTGTCCTCTTTCTTTGCTACTGAAAATAGAGTAGGTCCTAAAGCGGCAACTATTGGAGCACCCGGCACAGGAGCCGATGGCGTTGGTAGAGCCATTGTAGTTCAGTCAGGTAATAATCCTACAAATCCATGGGATACACAGTTTTTTGTGAAAGTTCCTAAAAATTTTGAACAGGGTGAGAAAATCCGCTTCAGCATGAAATATAAAGCTGACAAACCTGCAAATTCAGAATCACAGGCGCACAATGAACCCGGTGGATATTTGCATTGGTCGATGGTAGGAAGTCCCGCTTTCACCACTGAGTGGAAGGAACACACTTTCACAGGAGCAATAAGCGCAGAGCAAGCCGGAATGAATACAATCGCTTTCAACTTGGCTCTATTAGATGAAGCAAACACCTACTATTTTGATGATATTGTTTGGGAAATAGAAGAATCGGGCAACCAGATTCCACTTACTCCTGAGGAAAAAGCTGATACGCTCACATGGGCAATGGAAAAATGGATTGAAGGCATGATGGATGCGACCGATGGTTATGTAATGGATTGGGACGTGGTGAATGAACCTCTATCAGGTATTGACAGTGATGGCGACGGTTTATACGACCTACAATCAGTTAACAACGTTTCCGCACAAGATGCTATGAATAACTTCTACTGGCAAGATTATCTGGGTAACGACTATGTGCGTACGGCTGTGAAATTTGCAAGAAAATATGGTCCGGAAGGCATGAAGTTGTTTGTAAACGATTACAATTTAGAGTCTGACTGGGACGATAACAAAAAACTGAAAAGTTTAATTAAATGGATTGAACGTTGGGAACAAGACGGTAGTACTGTTATAGATGGTATCGGGACTCAAATGCATATTTCTTGTTACATGAATCCAACCATTCAAGCAAGCAAAGAAGAGCATATTGTAAAAATGTTTGAACTATTGGCACAAACAGGGAAACTTATCAAAATCACTGAACTGGATATGGGACTTGTCGATGAGAATGGTGATACTGTTCTTACGCCTGATGTTACCTATGAACAGAGCATGGCTATGGCTTCATTCTATGAATTTATAGTTAAGAAATATTTTGAAATAATCCCGGTAAATCAACAGCATAGTATCACGCATTGGAGTCCTGCTGATAGTCCAACAGATTCTTCGTGGAGAGGAGGACAACCTATCGGGCTTTGGACGCTCAATTACAGTAGAAAACACACCTACGCAGGATTTGCAAACGGTTTGGCCGGAAAGGTGGTAGTAGCTCCTTCAAATAAATAAATGAATAAATAATTCCTCTTCTTCTTTCAGGAGGAGAGGGATTATTTATTTTAAGAAAAAAATCAAATAAATTTAACTAACTGATATTCAAAGAGTAATAAGCTTTTGAATGTTCGCGTCGTGCTTATTAAAATATGAGTACAGCCATAACTATCTGCACTAATTTAACTCATGAACTTTATAAAAAATAAAATAACGATACTTCTCAGTCTCATCTTTTTCGCTATTGTTTTTTTACAATGCGATAAAAAAACTCCCGGTTCAGGAAATGAACCTGTGGTAGGAAAGGCTGAATTTATTCCGTCTGAAATTGCGTCGCTAGCATGGGATGTTAAACAGATTGAACTGAAAATTTCATGGGAAAACACGGCTTGGAAATTAGCAAAATTACCCGGCGATATCATTGAAAGTATTTCAGCAGAATTAGGTGGCGATGCATCCAAATCGGGTGAAACTACTGTTGTCATTGGTTTATTTCAAAATACAACTTCGACTGACAGAAGCCAAGAATTGATGCTGACCAATTTTTCAACCAAACAGACTACACGATTTAAAATCACTCAAAATACCACAAGCGTATCAACTAAAATTTCCCTCTCACCGGAGGTTTCCTATCAAAAAGTTACCGGATTTGGTGGCATGCTCAATCCATCCTGGACGGGGAACAACCTTCGGGAAGCCGAAGTACAGAAGCTTTACGGCGATTTAGGTTATAACATTATAAGAATGATGCTTTACCCGAATCAAGCCGATTGGGGACTAAATACTGCGACTGCAAAAAAAGCGCAATCGCTCGGTGCTATTGTTTTTGCCTCACCATGGACCCCGCCTGCAAGCATGAAGAGCAACGGAAAACAATCCAATGAAGATGGCGGTTTCCTTCTTCCTGAAAAATATCCTGATTATGCCGCACACATCAAAGCGTTTGTCGATTACCAAAAAAGTCAAGGTGTAAATGTTTACGCTGTTTCCATTCAGAATGAACCCGATTGGAAAGTCGATTACGACGGCTGTTCGTGGACTCCTACACAGATGCTCAACTTTGTTAAAAACCACGGAGATCAATTGGGGGCAAAGGTAATTGTCGGCGAGGCGGTAAATAATCATAACAAAGCTTATACAAACGCGCTGCTGAACGATGCCGTGGCAGTAAATAAGTTTGACATCGCAGCTACTCACCTTTATGGTGGAGGAATTGCTCCGGATAATTTAGCGGCACAGAAAGGAAAAGAATTCTGGATGACCGAACATTTGTTTAATGAAACCCAGAAAACAAAGGATATGCCTGAAATCAACTGGACTTGGAAACCTTCATTGGATTATGTAGCCAAAGAGATACACGACTGTATGGCGGCAAATTTCAATGCTTATGTCTGGTGGTATTTGAAGCGATTCTACAGTATGATTGGCGAGAATGACCCGAAAAGCCCGGTAGCGGAAGGCGAAGTTACAAAAAGAGGCTACATCATGGCTCATTATGCTAAGTACGCGACCGGAAGAAGTAGGATAAAAACTACAATACAAAATGCGCGGCAGCTAAATTCCGAATTATTAGTAACTGCATATCAGGGAAATAATGAATATACGGTCGTAATTATTAATCGGAATCCTGATGGGTTGAGAGTTGAACTGGGCGCGCCAAATGAAGTAAGCTCGACAACAGCAGTAGAAACGACCGAATCAAAAAACATGGCTCCAATCGAATCTAAAATCGGAGATGATAAAAAATCAATTATGGTCGGATTGTCGCCAAACAGTATTGTGTCAGTTTGTATCAGATTTTGATTTTATAAAGAAAGCTGATAAAACAGTTTAAAACTGCGTAAAGAGCATAGAATGAAAGACTTGATTTCTAAGATTCGGTCTTCCTCTTTAATTTTATTCACAAAAATTTAAGAACGAGATAGAGTTCTTCAATAAATTAATCTAAAGAAATGAGAGTATTATTAACCATATCAGTTATGTTAATTTTAAGTTTAAACATCCCTCTTCAAGCTGCAAAACCATTGAAACCTTGGAAAAAAGGAGCGTTTGAAACTCAAAAATATCGGAATATCTTTGAGGAAATGGGGTATGATTCAAATGAAGTTAATGCGAAACTAAATCAGATTTTTGACGACTTGTTTTTTGGTCCGAACAAAGTTTACTTTGAGGTCGATGAGCAGTTAGCCTATGTTTCTGACATCAAAAACCATGACGTGAGAACGGAAGGAATGTCTTATGGAATGATGGCGGCAGTGCAATTTGACAGGAAAGATATGTTTGACAAACTTTGGCGATGGTCAAAAAAGTACATGCAGCATCAAGAAGGTCCCATGAAAGGTTATTTTGCATGGAGTTGCAAGACCGATGGTACGCGAAATTCTCAAGGACCGGCTTCAGATGGAGAACTTTATTTTGTTACAGCTCTCATTTTCGCCTCTAATCAGTGGGGAAATGATACAGGAATTAACTACTTAGCTGAAGCGCAAAATATCTTAAACTGTTCGCAAGAAAAAAATGGTGAAAACGGTATTACTCCATTGATTCATCCCGAACATCAGTTGATTACGTTTGTGCCGGTAGGTTTTGGAGCCGGATTTACAGATCCATCCTACCATGTTCCTGCATTCTATGAGGTCTGGGCGCGATGGGCCGAAGATGGCCGTGCCGACTACTGGCGTGAATGCGCCGTGAAAAGTCGGGAATACCTGCACAAGTCCATTCATCCCGTAACCGGACTTAATCCAGATTACAACAATTATGATGGAACTTTACTCAATAGCAACAGGATTATCGGTGATGCTTTTCGGTTTGATTCGTGGCGGGTGCCGATGAATATAGCGCTTGATTTTTCGTGGATGAATGTTGACCGTAAATGGCAACAAAGCTATGCCAATAAAATTCAAAAATTCCTCTACTCCAAAGGGTTGTACACTTTTGACGACCAGTATAATGTGGACGGAACTCAAGTTAAAGAAATTCTTCAGGCAGGTGAGCACAAGGCATTAAGACATTCGTTAGGGTTAGTAGCAACTTCGGCAGCGGTTTCCATTGCGGCTAAGAATAATATGAGCCGTGAATTTGTGGAACAATTCTGGAACGCGAAACATGAACCCTATGATGATGGATACTTTGATGCATATTACGATGGGTTTTTAAGATTATTCTCATTTATGCATTTGAGTGGAAAATACCGGATTATATTTCCTGAAAAGCGATAATAGAAACCAAACCTTTTATTCGGATATGTAGTTGAATGTGTTGGTTGTCATGTGTTATGGGCTGTTCAATTGCAGGCTGTTTTGATGTTGACTGTTTTTACATCGAGTTTAATTAAAACATGAAAAAAAATCAAATCATACTAATTGTTTTTGTATTATTCTGCATTTTGTGTGCAGGATGTTCAGAAGATTTGCCTAATCCGGATGATCCTTCACATCCTGTCCCGGACGATGAAACGCCTGTTGATGTGTCTAAAAATAAACTTCCAAGATTGTTTGTTCAAGGTCGCTACCTTAAAAATGAGTCGGGAGAAAACATTAACTTGCATGGATTTGCGCAAACATACAGTCCGTTTTTCAATCAAAACGCTTGGAGTAATTATAACGTGACCGGTTGTTTGACGTATAACAAAAGGATGATCGACCGCATTATGGATGCCGGATGGAAGATGAACTTTGTGAGAATGCACATGGATCCATACTGGAGCGACGATCCAACTCAGACACCTGTTCGTTACGAGGGGCATGAGCGTTTTTCACAGTCGCGGTTCAAAAAATACCTGGAACAGGTGTTTATTCCAATGGCTGAACACGCGATCAGCAAAGGGTTATATGTAGTGTTTCGTCCTCCCGGTGTAAGCCCTGAAAGAATCGCTCCCGGAGATGATTACAATAAGTTTTTGGAGTTAGTATGGGATATAGTTTCAAAACATCCTAAGATCAAGGACAATTCCGATATAATGTTTGAGCTCGCTAATGAGCCTATAAATATATTGGGCCCGAATGGTGTTTATGCAAGTAACGGACAGGGTCACTTTGACCAGATGACACTATTCTGTCAAAGCATTGTTGATAAGATTCGGGAAAACGCCAATAACATAATATGGGTTCCGGGACTGGCCTATCAGTCTTCTTTCAGCGGATTCGCTAATAATCCTGTTATAGGAGAAAATATCGGTTATGCTGTACATGCATATCCGGGATGGTACGGCAGCGATACCGAAGAGGCGAGTCCGGAATTAGGTGGTACTATGGGAGGAGGATATGAAAGTTTTCAGCGTGGATGGAATGCACAAGTGAAACCCGTAGCCGATTTTGCACCTATCATGGTCACTGAGATGGATTGGGCTCCCAAAAGTTACAATGCGTCATGGGGCAAAAGTTTTACCGGAGTGGTAGGAGGTCCCGGTTTTGGAGCTAACTTTAAATACATCGCGGACATGACCGGGAATGTGAGTTGGTTGATCTTTACCGATTGTCATCGTCTTGCAGAGTTTAATGGCGTTCAAGGAACACCCGGGAATTACACATTCTTAAATGATCCTGAAGCGTGTGTGTGGCCAACATTCCACTGGTATAAAGAATATGATTCCGGTGAAGATGGGGCAGTGGTGGAAAATGAATTAGCAAGGATAGAAGTTGTAGGCGTAAGCGAAAATATGACAATATTAACCGGAGGAGACAGGTATTTGATTGTAAATGCAATTTACAACAACGGCGCATCTTTGCCGATTACCTCAAAAACAGTTTTCAACACTTCAGACCAATCCGTAATAAGCGTAAATGAGATAGGAAGGTTGATAGCGCTAAAAGATGGCTCAGCAACCATAACAGCCACATTTACACCTTCAGCCGGAGAAAGTAAACAGGTAAGCTTTAGTGTTCACGCGACTACTTTTCCTTTGACAGAGGAGTTATTTAATCCATCTATTTTTGCTCAAGGGACTTTCGAAGAGGATACGCGAACTTTAGTTACAGGACAATGGGGTTTTGGAGGTTGGTTATACACTAAAGGAGTAGATTTGTCAGCCTATAAATACCTCATTGCTGAACTTGGCAACGATAATAACAGCAGTGTCTCTTTTAGGATTTTTGATGAAAATAATTATTGGTCTCAACCGGCTACATATGATTTTGGTAATTCAAGGAAGGTAGTTGTGCAACTTGACAGTATGTATAAATTAATAAATGGAGAACAGGTCAAACTAAACCCGGCGCATATCTATATTATTGGATTTTGGTCATCGGGTGGCAGCCCGATAATCATAAAAGATGTTTATCTCACAGATAAGCTTGAATAATAATCCGGAATGGAGCTTCAACCGTCTTCTTAGCAATGAACGGAGCTACGATCTATGATTTTTTGCTCATATGGCAATTGATATTTTTACTTCTTGTTAATGACCCTATTTATTGAGTTTTTATTAATAATATATTTTTTATGAAGAAATTTGAACTTTTACAGAAAGAGAGATTTGTGATTTTATTCAATATCGCGATGTTCTTATTTTTCACAACCAGACTAATGGGACAGAATAATATTCCTCCAAGGAAGAATGCATCAGAAAGATTTGTACATAAATCAATAGGAAATCCCTATTTACCCCTTTGGGAACACTTGCCTGATGGCGAACCGCGTGTATTTGAAGATCCCGATAATCCCGGGAAATACCGGTCTTACATCATTGGTTCGCATGACTTGCGTGTTAATAGCTATTGCGGCCCCGATATCCGCATATGGTCGGCTCCGGTAGAAGATCTGTCAAGTTGGCGCGATGAAGGTCCTGTTTTTACATACTTTATTGATAACCAATGGGATGTGATGTACGCGCCTGATTTGGTTGAAGTGAAAAGAAAAGACGGCACCAAAGAGTATTATCTTTATCCGCACAGCCGCGGACCCAACAGAGAAGCGATGGTAGCTAAAGGAAGCCGTCCTGATGGCCCATTTAAGCCGATAAATCTTACCGAAGATGGCAGAAGAACGCTTCCGGGCAGTATTCTCGGTTTTGACCCGGCCATTTACATTGATTACATCACGGATCCAAACGATCCTGATTATGAAATTGGTTTCAGAGCATACGCCTATTGGGGTTTTCAACGTTCGTTGGCTGCCGAATTAGACCAAAATACAATGTATTCGCTACGTCCCGGCACTGAAATTATTCCCTATTTCTTGCCATCCAGCGCCAGATACGGAGTTATCCGAGATCCGGAAGGAACGAAATATCCCCATTTATACGCTAATGAAGATCCGAAAAATTTCAATTTCTTTGAAGCATCATCCATCCGAAAAGTGGGGAACAAATACATCATGGTTTTCAGCGGTTATTCCGGACCTGAATACGGATTAGGAAGTACGAATTCATCTTTACGTTATGCGGTAGGCGATTCACCTCTCGGCCCTTGGAAAAGCGGCGGTGTTTTGGTTGATTCGCGCGGACCTGTTTTGAATCAGGACGGATCGGGACTGCAAACGACCAGCGGCGGACATAACACCCACGGGAGCATAGAATTAATTAACGGTCAATGGTACGTGTTTTATCACAAGCCACCAAGAGATTTCGGATTTGCACGTCAGGCTGTGGTAGCTCCAATTACAATACAATGGGACGAAAAACCGGTGGCAGAAGGCGGCAGCGCTGTAATCAGAGCGTATGATCCGTATGCGAAAAATAAAATATGGACAGCTAAAGATAACCAGGGAAGAGAATACACGGGTGCTGAAATTACATCTGAAGGTTTTCATATCTACGGGCTTGATCCATACCAATATTATTCCGCGGGCTATGCAAGTTACCTTTCTGATATCAGCATTCAGCAAGACTCATGGGATATTTGGGATAATCATATGCCGATTACAAATGTGAAAAACGGACACATTATAGGCTATAAATATTTTGGATTTGGAGGACTTAAAAAAGCTACCAAAGGTCTTAAAGCTTTCAAAGGAACTAAAAGAGGGAATAAAACAGAATTCAATCTGTTTCTCACTCCTAAAACTTCAAAAGAATTCAAAGTCAATGTGTGGTTAGACGGTCCTTGGGACAACAATACATGGAAAGGAAAGAAGATAGGTGAAATTATTGTTCCCGCTAATTCAAAACAGGAAGTCACAAAGTTTACTGTAAATGTTTCTAAATCGGTAGATAAACTGAAAAAGAAACATGCGATATTTTTAGTGGCGGAAGGCAATGCATCGGAAGAACTGTTTGATTTAAGCGGACTTGGGTTCAGCTCAAAGAAAAATAAAATTGAGCGTCCGATAGTCCCGACGGTTTCTATCTCAGTGGATGGACAAAAGATTAATCTGCCGAAAACACCCGTTAGATCCACCAATGAAAACGGTATTGTCGGGTACGATCTATACGAAGCAACCTTCAAACTCCCGGCTGAAAAGACAGTTATGCCTAAAGTGACGGCAGCAGTTGACAATAACGATGTAAAAATAAAAATAACGCAGGCTGATTCTGCTACAAAAACTGCAAACGTAGAATTTGATTACAACGGAGTTGTAAAGACCTATAGGGTTGTTTTCACAAGCAAATAATAAACGCTGCAAAATGATGAGGAACAAAGTAAATTTAGTTGTTGTGCTTTTGATGGTTTTGGCGTTTTCGAATGCTCAGAATCCCATTATTCAGACGATGTACACAGCTGATCCCGCGCCTTTGGTTTACAATGGAAAGCTATACCTGTACACCACCCACGATGAAGATAATTCGTCCTGGTTTGTAATGGATAATTGGAAACTGTACACGACTACCGATATG
This sequence comes from Porphyromonadaceae bacterium, assembly GCA_012523295.1. Classification (GTDB taxonomy): domain Bacteria; phylum Bacteroidota; class Bacteroidia; order Bacteroidales; family Paludibacteraceae; genus UPXZ01. The sequence goes on from JAAYIT010000296.1 coordinate 28,136, forward strand.
GTAAACTGGACGGATCACGGCGTGATTCTTTCTTATACCGATTTTAGCTGGGCAAAAGGCGATGCATGGGCGCCACAATGCATAGAGAGAGGTAGAAAATTCTATATGTACGTACCTGTAATTTCGAAAGAAAACAACAGACCGGCAATTGGAGTTGCTGTCGCTGATTCGCCATACGGTCCCTTTATTGATCCGCTTGGGAAGCCTCTTGTTCAAAGCGGACACGGTGATATTGATCCTTCGGTTTTTATCGACGATGACGGACAAGCTTACCTGTACTGGGGAAATCCAAATTGCTACTACGTGGAACTTAATGAGGATATGATTACTTTCAAAGGGGAGATAGTAAGTATTCCAATGAATGAAGAAGCTTTTGGAAAACGTGAGGGAAATGTAAAAGAACGCCCCACTTTATATGAAGAAGCTCCCTGGCTATATAAAAGAAACGGACTTTACTATTTGCTTTGGGCAGGAGGTCCCATACCTGAGCATTTAGGATATTCTACAAGTAATAGTCCCAAAGGACCTTGGAAATATCAGGGAGTACTGATGCCGACAGAAGGCAGAAGCTTTACAAATCACCCCGGGATTGTTGATTATAAAGGTAAAACTTATCTTTTTTATCACAATGGAGCTTTACCCGGAGGGCACGGTTTTAATCGCTCGGTCTGTGTTGACGAAGTGAAATTCAATAATGACGGAACAATTCAGCCTATGAAGATGACTGCCGGAATTCAAAAAGGACTTGAATATTTAAATCCGTACAGGAAAAACGAAGCTGAAACAATAGCGTTTTCCGAAGGAGTGAAAGCATCTCAAAATAAAGAAGTTGGTGTATTCATCAATGCCATGCAAAACAACGCCTATTCGATGGTAAAAGGAGTTGACTTTGGAGATCAGGGAGCAACTCGATTTATGGCTCGCGTAGGGTCAACCATTAATGGAGGCGTAACAATGGAAGTTCGACTCGGCGGTAAGGATGGGAAATTAATCGGCACATTGAAAGTACCGATTACGGGTGGTGATAATCGTTGGGAAGTAGTGAGAACTGAAATAGAAAAAGTAACCGGAGTACACGATTTGTACTTTATTTACAAAGCGGATAAACCGGGAAGAATTATGTTTTTTGATTATTGGCTGTTTACAAAATAATTGAAATAAATGAAAGATATATTCAAAAATATTATGCTGCTTTTAATTGTAATGCTTTCTGTTACAGGCATTACTGCGCAGCAAGCGGAGAACCCGATTGTTTTCGCCGATGTGCCGGACATGTCCATTATCAGAGTGGGAAATACTTACTACATGAGCAGCACTACCATGCATATGAGTCCCGGAGTTCCTATCATGAAATCTGTCGATTTGGTAAACTGGGAATTGGTGAGCTACTGCTACGATACCTTAGATGATGTCGATGCGCTGAATTTAGAAAATGGGAAAAACGCCTACGGAGGCGGATCTTGGGCAAGCTGTATCCGCTATGTAAATGACACATACTATGTTTCTACCTTTGCCGGAACGACAGGTACAACCTACATTTATTCCACTAAAGACATTGAAAATGGGCCTTGGAAAGTGAATAAATTCAAACCATCATATCACGATCATACCATTTTTTTCGATGACGATGGGAAAATTTATATGATTTGGGGTGTAGGAAAGCTACGGATGGTGGAGTTGAAAAAAGACTTTTCAGGTATAATAGAAGGAACGGAAAGGGTGCTTATTGAAAATGCGAGTGCACCCGCAGGTGATAATATTATGCTCCCTTCGGAGGGTTCGCAACTTTTCAAAGTAAATGGAAAATACTACCTGTTCAATATCACCTGGCCAAGAAACGATATGCGTAAAGTTGTGATTCACAGGGCGGATAATATTACCGGTCCTTATGAAGGTCGCCTTTCACTTGAAGATCTGGGAGTAGCTCAGGGAGGATTAATTGATACGCCCAATGGCGATTGGTACGCTTATCTTTTCAGAGATTTCGGTTCGGTAGGTCGAATTCCGTACTTAGTTCCCGTGAAATGGGAAAATGGATGGCCTGTGTTAGGAGAAAATGGGAAAGTGCCCATGAAGCTGAATTTACCGCAGAGTAAAGGATTGATTCCCGGGATAGTAAATTCGGATAACTTTAAACGAAAAAAAACAGATTCAAAGCTTCCTCTCGTTTGGCAGTGGAATCACAATCCTGACAACTTAAATTGGAGTGTTAATGGTAAAAAAGGTTTTCTCAGAATAACTACCGGACGAATTGATAATGATATTCTCTCTGCAAAAAACATACTTACGCAACGTACAATCGGGCCAAAATGCGTAGGAGAAACAAAAATAAATGTTTCGAAAATGAAAGAAGGCGATATCGCGGGTCTTATACTGCTTCAGGCAAAATACGGTTATGTGGGAGTAAAATTTGAAAATGGAAGAAAATATATTGTAATGGTAAATACCGAATCTGAAAAATCGGAGGAGGTTGTAAGATTGCCGTTGAAAGGAAAGAAAGTTTATTTCAAAGCCACTTGCGATTTCACATCCATGCGTGATACAGCCGACTTTTATTACAGTTTAGATGGGAAAAAGTGGGAAAAATTAGGTACTCCGCTCAAAATGAGATATACACTGCCGCATTTTATGGGCTATCGGTACGGGTTGTTTAATTACGCAACACAAACTACCGGCGGATATGTCGATTTTGATTATTTCAAAATAGATTATAACTAAACTCCCGATGAATAAACCAAATCAGAGTTAATATGTAAATCCGGATCAAAACGGATAGGCATAAATAATTATACTTTTTAGACATCAATATTTAACAAAACACAATATTTTATGAAACAGCCATTTAAGAGAAATCTTAAACCCAAGAGAATGGTTAATGGCGTGTTCCATACGACCTTAGTGTAAAAAATAAATTTTAATCGTATGAAAAACACACAGATTAAGCTAATGGCCTATTTTGCATTCGCGTGTTTCGCATTTGTAAATTTTTCAGCATTACATGCTCAGAAAAAATCTGCTAAAAACAACCCGGTATTCACAAATTATATTTATCAAGGACAAGATAAAGTATATGATAATAATCCATTGAAATCCGATGAATTTTACAATCCTATACTTCAAGGATGCTATCCCGATCCATCAATTACCCGGAAAGGAAATGATTATTTTCTCGTAAACTCCACGTTCGCGATGTTTCCCGGCGTACCTATTTTTCATTCAAATGACTTAGTAAACTGGACGCAAATCGGACATGTGTTGGATCGAAAATCCCAGCTTAAAGTATTTGATACCGGTATCAGTGCGGGAATTTATGCTCCGGTAATCCGTTACAATCCGTACAATGAGACTTTCTATATGATTACTACGCAGTTTGCCGGTGATATTAATAATATGGTGGTAAAAACCAAAGATCCTTTCAAAGGTTGGAGTGAGGTTTACAAACTAAAATTTAACGGGATTGATCCTTCGCTATTCTTTGATGACAACGGTAAAGCGTATGTTGTTCACAACGATGCGCCGGATCCCGGGAAAGAGCTTTACAACGGACACCGGGTTATCAAAATATGGGATTATGATATTGAAAATGACCAGGTTATAGCCGGAACAGATAAGATTATCGTAGATGGAGGTGTAGATATTTCCAAAAAACCAATTTGGATTGAAGCGCCTCATATTTATAAGAGAAACGGAATATACTACCTGATGTGTGCCGAAGGCGGGACCGGAGATTGGCACAGCGAAGTAATCTTTACAAGCGATAATCCGCGAGGACCTTATGTGCCTGCTCCAAACAATCCGATTTTATCCCAACGCTACCTGAATGAAAATCGTCCGAATAAGGTAGAATGGGCCGGACATGCCGATTTGGTAGAAGGACCTGATGGTAAGTATTACGGAGTTTTCTTGGCGGTTCGTCCAAATGAGAAAAACAGGGTAAATACCGGGCGTGAAACTTTTATTCTGCCCGTGGATTGGAGTGGAAAATATCCGGTGTTCGAGAATGGACTTGTTCCTATGGAGCCGAAACTGAAAATGCCGAAGGGAGTAGAAAATAAAACAGGAAAAGAAGGATTTTTTCATAACGGAAATTTCACTTTTAAGGATGATTTTACAGCTGTCAAATTAGATTATCGTTGGATTGGTATGCGAGGACCGATTGAAGACTTTATTAAAACATCAAAAAACGGGTTAAGTATCAATCCTTTCCCGGTGAATATCAAGGCAGTAGCTCCGACATCAGCTGTGTTTCAGCGCCAACAACATATTAGTTTTACGGCAACTGTAACAATGGATTTTACTCCAAAATCAGAAAAAGATTTAGCCGGAATTTCTTGCTACCAAAGTGAAAATTTTAACTATGTATTCGGCGTAACCAAAAAAGACAAAGATTATTATATCGTTCTCCAACGTACCGAAAAAGGAGAATCAAAAATTATTTCAAGCAGTAAAATCGACCTGAAAAAACCTGTACAACTTCAGGTCTCAGCCCAAGGTGATGATTATAAATTCAACTATTCGGTTGATGGCTTGAATTTTACGAACTTAGGAGGTATCGTTTCGGGTGATATTCTTTCCACCAACGTGGCAGGCGGATTTACAGGAAATTTAATAGGACTTTATGCAACAAGCGCCAACGATGCTAAGCCATAATTAGCTATGAGAGACTAAACTAAAACATGATCATTAAAGATTAATCTTAAATTCAAACAAATAAAAATATGTACAAGAGAAATATTATTACAAGCGTTATTCTGTTGATGTTCTTTTCTATAAGTGTAAATGGGCAAAACATTTCTAAAACAACAAAAAAGTTGAAAGCACTGAAAGATGTCTATGAAGAAAAATTTTTGATTGGAACGGCAAGTGATTTAAGTGGATTTACCGAAGCTGAATTGGAAAATATTAAAACACATTACAATGTTATCACTCCGGAAAACAGCATGAAACCTCAGTCACTTCACCCATCACAAGGTAAGTACAACTTTAGAACTGTTGATTCTTTGGTTGACTGGTCTCAGAAAAATGGATTAAAAGTTTGGGGACACACATTGCTGTGGCATGCTCAAACAGCACCTTGGTTTTTCCAAGCTAATGCCGAATTGGAAGAAGCACCAAGACCGAGACCTGCTTTTCAGCCCAATCAGCCCAGAGCTCCGCGAGATCCCAATGCTCCTCGCCCAAGCATGACCGAAATGTGGTTGAGAAGCGTTAAAGGACCTTTTGCATGTCGCGAAGTTGCTCTTGAACGATTAAAAAACCACATTATGACTGTGGCAGGAAGATATAAAGGCCGTGTTATCGGCTGGGATGTGGCTAATGAATCGATTGCCGACGGAGGCGATGGTACAACAGAGAATTTACGTGATTTCAGCTGGTACAAAATCGTTGGACCTGATGTTTTGACTTTGGCTTTCAAATGGGCGCACGAGGCAGATCCTGATGCAGAATTGTATTATAACGACTACAATATTGAACAGGGTGCAGTGGAGAACAAAGGCAAACACGCCAGTTCGATGTTGCTTCTCAAACGTCTTATCGCAGAAGGCGCTCCAATCACCGGTGTAGGTATCCAAGGGCATTGGCATTTGGATACAAACTTAGAAGATGTTGAAAAAGCGATTGAGAATTATGCCTCACTTGGATTGAGGGTGTCGATTACCGAACTTGATGTAACAGCAACGGGTAACAACAGCGGTGCTTTCGATGTGAATACAGGCAGAAGAGAAATTCCGGCTGAAAACTATCTGCAACAGGCTGAAGTTTACAAAAAATTGTTTGAGATTTTTATGCGTCATTCAGACGTAATTGACCGTGTAACGTTTTGGGGAGTAAGCGATACCCGTTCGTGGCGTCGAGGACAAGATGCACTCTTATTTGACGGTCAGTTGCAACCAAAACCTGCTTTTAACGGTGTAATTGAAGCAAGTAAACGAAAATAATTCTCTAAAAAACTTCATTCATTGATTAAATTAAGGATTCTCAGTGAATTAAGTGATGTTTCTTCATTTTTCAGGTAAACTGTTATAATCTTAATACGAAAACACATGAATAGCAAATTTTATCGAGTGGGAGTATTGGTTGTTTGTTTTTTTTCATTCTTGGTATTTAATTCTTTCCAAGAAAAAACAGCAAAACCCATTTATCTCAACACTTCTTATTCTTTCAAGGAGCGAGCCGTGGATCTTGTTTCACGTATGACGCTGGAAGAGAAAATCAGTCAGTTAGGAAACACCATGCCTCCCATTCCTCGACTCGGAGTAAATCATTATGATGTTTGGGGCGAAGCCTTGCACGGAGTAATGGGAAGAAACAATAACAGCGGAATGACCGCCACTTCTTTCCCAAACAGCGTGGCAGTAGGAGCTACATGGGATCCGGAACTTGTAAAAAGGGAAGCAACTGTAATTTCTGATGAAGCTCGCGGTTTCAATCACGATTTGATTTTTACGCTTACTTATTGGTCGCCGGTCATAGAGCCGGCTCGCGATCCGAGATGGGGCAGAACAGCCGAAACATTCGGAGAAGATCCGTTTCTGGTTTCTGAAATTGGGAAAGGCTTTATTCAGGGAATGATGGGTGATGACCCTGTTTTCTTGAAAACTGTCCCTTGCGGAAAACATTACATTGCAAATAACACCGAATACAATCGCCATACCGGAAGTTCAGATATGGATAACAGGGATATGCGCGAATTCTATTTGGCTCCATACAGAAAATTGATCAGAGAAGATAATTTACCCTCGATTATGACAGCTTACAATGCTGTAAATGGAATTCCGGTTTCTGCAAGTAGATTTTTGGTCGATTCGATTGCTCGTAAAACCTATGGATTAGATGGCTATGTGACCGGTGACTGTGGCGCGATTGATGATATCGTACGCGGACATAACTTTACTGAAAGTTTCGAAGAAGCGGCAGCAATGGGATTAAAAGCCGGAGTAGATACGGATTGCGGTGGAGTTTATCAAAATCATCTTGTAGGCGCCCTGAAAAACGGACTGCTTACAATAGGAGAAATTGACAGAGCTTTGATAAATATTTTCACCATACGGATGAGGCTTGGAGAATTTGACCCAAAAGCAAAAGTGCCGTACGCAGGAATCAAACCGAGCATTATCAACGATCCTTCGCACAATGATTTGGCGATTGAAGTTGCTGAAAAAGCACCTGTTCTTTTGAAAAACAGCCAATTGGCAGGTTTGAATCGGAAAGCTTTGCCCATTAATTTGAAACAAATACAAAGTATCGCGGTTCTCGGACCGCAAGCTGATAAAGTAGAATTGGGTGATTATTCCGGACCGGTTGAACCAAATTTAAGAATTTCACCGCTCAAAGGAATTCAAGATTATATCAACTCCAATAATCTGAAAACAGAGTTGTTGGCTAGTACAAGCGGAAACACAGAAAGGAAAACGGACTTTTTGACTTTGAATTCTTTTGCAACGATTTCCGGCGGAAAAACAGTAAACGAATTTGATGCGACTAAATTTGATCAGGCAGCTAACGGTGTCATTGCATCATACAGGTTTGGACATACAGTTTTGCAGGGAATCAAAGATGGAGACTGGACATTATACAGAAATGTTGATATAACTAACGTTGATTCCATCCGGTTCAATTTATCTGTATCGGGTGATGGAGGTATTTTGGAAGTAAGAGTTGGTTCAGCATCAGGTAATATGCTTGCATCTGAAACTATAACACCGGTGCAAAACCAAAGCAGAAGAAATTCGGGCAACAATCGTAATATCGCGTTGAAATTAAACAATTTGGGCCTTTCAGGAAATCAAGATTTAGTTTTGGTGTATAAAGAAGCAGCAGCTTCCGAGATAGACCCCGAAACACTTAAAATAGCAGCTTCTGCTGATGTCGCGCTCGTATTCGTTGGTACCGATCAATCCACAAGCCGTGAAGAGTCCGACAGATATTCTCTTAAATTACCCGGAAATCAAAATGAACTGATTCAGGCAGTTGCGGCTGTTAATCCAAATACAATTGTCATCATGCAGTCGATGGGAATGGTAGAAGTAGAGCACTTTAAAAACTTGGAAAATATAAGCGGAATTATCTGGACAGGTTATAACGGTCAGGCTCAGGGAACAGCTATCGCGAGAATTTTATTTGGTGATGTAAATCCGGGCGGAAAACTGAATGTAACCTGGTACAAATCGTTAAATGATTTGCCCGATTTCAACAACTACGAACTCCGTGGAAATACCGAGAACGGAAGAACTTATTGGTATTTTGACAAGGAAGTTTCGTATGAATTCGGATATGGGTTGTCGTACACCACGTTTGATTACACCAATTTTAAAATAGACAAATCGCAAATTTCTCCAAATGACAAAGTAAGAATAAGCGTGGATGTGAAAAACTCAGGAAATGTCGATGGCGATGAGGTAGTGCAGATTTATGTGAAAACGATAGATACGGAGAAATCCCTTCAGCGACCCATTAAAAGACTGAAAGGCTTCAAAAGAGTTACGATTCCGAGAGGACAGACCAAATCTGTTTCAGTAGATATTGATTGTGCTGACCTTTGGTTTTGGGATGAAAAAACGAACAGTATTACATTTGATCAAGGCAAATATGTATTTGAAGTAGGATCTTCTTCCAAAGATATTCGTGGAAGTGTAGAGGCTGTAATGAGTGGAAAATACAAACCTGTCCTTACAACTGTCGTAGCCGAAAGCGATCAGTCTGTCTTAAGAATAGGAAATACGATTCAAACAAGCGTTTCTGCAGCTTTGTCGGATGATAGTTTCTATGACATTTCAAAAGCGTTGGTGAATTTTAGAAGCAACAATCCATCGGTTGTACAGGTAGATTCCAAAGGGAAAGTTACTGCAGTAGGCGTAGGAGTAGCTACTGTTTTTGCAGATGTAACCGTAGATGGAGTCACAGTCACCGCAAATTACCCGGTGAAAGTAATGCCTGACCTTACTCCAAAATCAATTTCAGTAAATGGAAAACCGATTGAAAACTTCTCTAAAGACATCAAAGCTTACAGCTTCATGCCGGGCAAAAGATCAAAAACTCCGGTTGTAAAAGCCGTTGCTATGCAACCCGGAATTAAAGTCGATATAGAGCAGGCTGAAAGTGTACCCGGAACTGCTATTGTAAGAATGATTGACGAAGTTACGTATGAAATGAATACGTATTACCTGAATTTTGATAAAGAGTCAGTAAGTGAAGAGTTTAACGGGACAACAATTGGGAACCAATGGAAATGGCTGAGAGAATCGACTGAACATCATTCACTTTCTAAGAAACCGGGCTTTGTGACGATAACAAGCCAGCCGGGTGATATCTCTGAACGTACGAATAATGCGAGAAATATCCTGCTGCAAAGTACAAATAACGACTGGACAATAGAAACGAAATTGGTAGCTTCGAGGGTTCCCTCACAACCGGAAAATGCCGGGATTTTAGTTTATCAGGACGATGATAATTTTGTAAAGTTGATGTTTAGGGCAGTTGTGAAAACTTCGCAGCCAGGCAGACGAAACGTAATTCAACCCGGGACTATCGATTTAATGATTGAAGAAAACGGAATAGCCAAGTCGTTTGGAAGTTATAATGTCCCGAAACCCGTGGTAGAAGGCAATCCGTTATTCCTGAAAATTGAGAAAAAAGGAAGCTTATATACTGCTTATTATTCATTCGATGGAAATAAATTTGAAACATTAGGCTCCGCTGATATTTTACTCAAAAATATTCACTCAGGATTAATTGTTTGCGATGGAATTATAACTCAGTATATGAAAAGTATATTCTGGTTTGATTCAGATACAACAAAGCCTGATACACCTTTTGATGTCTCTTTTGATTACTTTAAAATAAAAAATTACGGAATAATAACCAAGTAAATTTTACTACTATGAACAAAATTTTATTGTCTTTTAAATTTGTGATAATAATGACCTGTGTCTTCATTTTCACTAAAACTGATGCCCAAGTCATCGAAGATTTCAAAACATCAACTTCGGCACAAATAGGAAAGAAATTTCCCCAGGTAAACTCAGAAAGAAGAGTCCGTGTACAGATTTCTGCTCCCGAAGCAAAATTGGTTCAATTAGACATCGGAGCTGTGAAATACGATTTGAAAAAAGATGAAAACGGTGTGTGGACAGGAGAATCAGCGCCTCAGGACGAAGGTTTTCACTATTATCAACTGAATATCGACGGAGCTTCGGTGCCTGATCCGGCAAGTCTTTACTACTACGGTGCTTCCAGATGGGGCAGCGGAGTGGAAGTTCCGGCACATGATCAGGATTTTTACGAACTGAAAAACGTACCTCACGGACAAGTTCGCGAGCATATTTACTACTCGGAAGAAAGTAAGTCAATGCGTCGTTGCTTTATTTACACACCTCCCGGTTATGATAAAAATATAGAAACCCGGTATCCTGTGCTTTACCTTCAGCATGGAGGCGGAGAGAATGAAACCGGTTGGTCATCGCAAGGACGGGCGAATTTGATAATGGATAATTTAATTGCTGAAGGAAAAGCAAAACCCTTTATCATAGTGATGGATAACGGCACATGGTCTCAGAGAGGACCTCGGCCAAGTGCGGGTGGTACATGGCCTCCAAAAGGCTGGGCTGATGGATTTATGAATGTACTTACCAAAGATATCATACCGATGATTGATAAAGAATATCGCACACTTCCCAATCAGCAGAATCGTGCCATGGCAGGATTGTCGATGGGAGGAATGCAAACTCGTATCATTACATTAGCGAATCCCGACCTGTTTTCTCAAGTAGGAATGTTTAGCGGTGGAAGCATTAATGTGGAGGATGTAAACAATTCACCGGGCTACAAAGAGAACGTGAAACTCCTATTTATCAGTTACGGAAGTCATGAGCTTGATAATCCGAGAACAAACATGAATGGCAGTCCTGCGGAAAATGTCAAAAAGCTGAAAGAAATTGGGATGAATTCGCATTTTTATATATCACCAAATACAGCTCACGAATGGCAAAGCTGGCGCAGGAGCTTGTATCAATTTGCACAGTTGGTATTTAAATAAACTATTTCTCTTATTTGAAACAGCCATTTATGATAAGTCTTAAACCTAAGGAGATGATAAATGGCGTGTTTCATACGACTTTAATTTTAAAAATAAATTTTAATCGTATGAATCGTATGAATCGTATGAAAATGAAATTGGAAAAAGTCATTAAACCGCTTGTCGTACTACTTGTTGCAGTCGTTTTGCAAAGTTGCTTTTTTTCAAAATCCGGCTTCAGTGAAAACTCAAACTGGGTTGGAACCTGGAGCACAGCGCCTCAATTAGTAGAGCCGCACAATATGCCGCCACAACCGGGTCTGAGCGATAATACAATCAGACAAATTGTGCAGGTATCAATAGGCGGTGAAATTCTGCGATTCAAATTTTCAAATGCATTTAGCAATAGTCCGGTAGAAATAAAATCGGTTGCAATTGCTGAGTCCACTGAGAATAGTTCAATTAATATCTTAACTCAAGAAATTCTGAAATTTAACAACAATCAGAATGCTACAATAAATCCCGGCGAGGAACTTTTTTCCGATCCTGTAAAGTTCAAGTTGAAACCCGGTTCAAAGCTGGCAATTACGATTTACTTCGGAAAAACAGCTCCGGATGTGACAGGTCATCCCGGTTCTCGTACTACCTCTTACATTTTGGCAGGAAATAACATTGAGTCTGCCGACTTTTCGGATGCCATCAAAACCGATCACTGGTATTCGATTAGCGGAATAGATGTGTTGACAAGAAAAGATTCGAAAGCCATTGCTGTTTTGGGAAATTCAATCACGGACGGACGGGGTTCGGGAACAAACATGCAAAATCGGTGGCCTGATATTCTTGCCGGTAGGTTATTGAAAAATGAAAAAACAAGTAACATCGGAGTTTTGAATCTGGGAATCGGTGGGAATTGCGTGCTGCGAGGAGGATTAGGACCTACTGCTCTTGAGCGTTTTGATAGGGATATTCTTTCTCAAAGCAGCGTTCAGTGGTTGATTATTCTGGAAGGAATAAACGATATTGGCACCATAAATTCGGAAAATGAGGCAGAAAGTATCGCTAAAGAATTAATCAGTGCTTACGATGAAATGATAAAAAAAGCCCACGAAAAAAACATCCTCGTTTATGGCGCCACAATTCTCCCGTTTGCTAAATCATTTTACGATACTCCACACCGTCAAAAGAGTAGGGATATTGTAAATGAGTGGATTAGAAACTCCGGACGATTTGATGCGGTGATTGATTTTGATGAAATCATGCGAAATCCGAATGATGAGAAAACTATTTTGCCGGATATGCACGACGGTGATTTCCTTCACCCGAATGAAGCCGGATACAGACGCATGGGAGAGGGTGTCGAACTGAAGTTATTTGAAGCACCAAACCTCTAAGGTGAGCTCTATTAGAGCATTTTACACTTAATTGACAAAAAGTAAATTGATTAAAAAACACATACTATATTATTCGATTTTCTGACAAAGCGAAATTATAAAATGAAAACACAAATCCAAAAACTAATGGTATTCTTCGGAATGCTTTTGTTCAGTGTGAATCTGATCTCACAAGACGAAAATTTCTATATTTTCTTGTGTCTTGGGCAGTCAAATATGGAAGGCGCTGCACCTATCGAACAACAATATAAATCAGTGGATACCAGATTCCAAATGATGGCGACAGTAGATTGTCCGGATCAAAACCGGAAAATGGGAAACTGGTACACGGCAACTCCGCCTTTGGTGAGATGTAATACGGGTCTTGGACCGGCTGATTTTTTCGGGAGAACGATGATAAACTATCTGCCGGATAACAAAAAAGTGGGAGTGATAAATGTCGCTATCGGAGGTTGTAAAATCGAGTTGTTCGATAAAGATAATTTTCAATCTTACACAGCGAATGCACCTATTTGGATGAAAGGTATGATTGCCGCTTACGATGGAAATCCGTATAAACGTCTTATCGACATGGCCAAACTTGCTCAGAAAGATGGAGTTATCAAAGGAATTTTACTTCATCAGGGAGAATCAAACACAGGTGACGTTACGTGGCCATCAAAAGTAAAAAAGGTTTATGAAAATATTTTGAATGATCTCAATTTGAATGCTTCTGATGTTCCGCTTCTTGCGGGTGGAGTTGTTCCTGAAGACCAAAAAGGGAAATGCGCGGTGATGAACGGCATTATCTCTCAACTGCCGGAAACTATTCCAACTTCACATTTTATCCCATCGGACAATTGTCTTCAAATTGGTGACAGCCTCCATTTTTCAGCGGAAGGTTATGAAATGCTGGGTTATCGCTATGCATCGAAAATGTTGTCGCTTTTAGGTTATAAAGCTGAACTGAAAGAAGGATTTGATAAATTCAGATCTGATATTTTACATGGTAAGATAGACACCGTTCAATATAAATCTAAATCTGTAAAAACAAAGCGTAAGGCGCTGGTTTACACGCCTCCGGGCTACTCCAAAAAGAAAAAATATCCGGTTCTTTACCTGCTTCATGGAATCGGCGGCGATGAAAAAGAGTGGCTTCGCGGCGCAAATCCGCAAGTTATTTTAGATAATTTATACGCCGACAAGAAAATTGAGGACATGATAGTAGTAATGCCCAATGGCCGTGCCATGAAAGATGACCGCGCAGTGGGGGATGTATTTGCGGCTGATAAGGTTCAGGCATTTTCCGATTTTGAAAAAGATTTGATTAACGATTTGATCCCATTTATTGAAAAAAAGTATCCTGCTTTAAAAAACCGTGAAAATAGAGCCATTGCAGGGTTATCAATGGGTGGCGGTCAGTCGCTGAATTTTGGATTGGGAAATTTAGATAAATTTTCCTGGGTAGGCGGTTTTTCCTCCGCTCCGAATACAAAAGATCCTGCTGAACTGATTCCAAATCCGGATGAAGCAAGAAATAAGCTGAATTTGCTTTGGATTTCATGTGGAGATAAAGATTGGTTGATTTCTTTCAGTCAGCGACTTCATGAGTATGCGGCAGAAAATGACATTCAGCATATTTATCGGATTATACCGGGTGGAATGCATGATTTTAATGCATGGAAAGAAGATCTCTATAATTACTCTCAGTTGATTTTCAAGCCTGTGACTCCTGAATTGGTAAAGAGATTTAGCAATATTCCTCCTGAAAGTCGAAGAATCATGTCAAGAGCTAATCAAAATCGTTAAAATGACAAGTCCATTCCAATGTAGTTATGTTGAAATGGATTGTAAATTGTTTTCTTAGATTGAATATCTAATAACACAGAGGAAATGAAATGTCGAAGCAGGTGATTATTTCTGCGACTTATCACTTGCTAATCGCACTGAGAAAATCTGAAATAAAAATGTTCGGTTTCGAACTTTTTTAGTAAAACTTCAATGGCAAAAATAGGGCTTAAAGACTTGGACTCAATTGTTTAAGTTTTGAGTTTTAATAGAAAAAAATTGATCGTAAAAATATTTCTGTAAGTAACACATTACTCCATATTAAAATGGAATAAACAGCACAGCTATACAGAATAAAGTTAAAAAATTATAAGTACTATGAGAAATCGAATTGCTTTAAGAAAATACCTTCTTGTAGCATCGCTTTGTCTGCTCAGTTCTACACTATCAGCAGAAGTTCCGTATGTCTATTCAGTAGAGAATACAGGAGCAGAATGTACTTTGCCGATACTTCCGGAGCCTGATGAATTGCCATCGATTATCCGACTTCCCAATCCTTTTGAGTTTTCAAATGGCGGTAAGTTTGTCGCGGATTTAGTAGATTGGCGGTGCCGTAGAAACGAAATAAAAGCCGAAATAGAGAACTATGAAATAGGAGTAAAACCCGATAGACCGTCTGACATCACTGCTACATTCGAGTCTAATGTTTTGACAGTCATAATAAAAGAAAATGGTGAAACTATTACTTTGACTTCTAATGTTACTTTACCTGAATCCGGTTCGGGTCTGTTACCGGTAGTAATAGGGATAGGTGGTCCAAGCGGAAGTTTGCCGGCAGATCTTTTTACGAATTGTATAAAAATAGCATTTTCGCCCGCGCAAATCGCGGTAGATGGTCAAGCCCGAAGTGGTGCGTTTTACAGCATGTATCCTAATTCGAATAGCGCGCATTACGCGGCTTGGTCTTGGGGAGTAAGCAGGATTCTTGATGGGTTGGAAATTGTCCAGTCAACACTGAACGCGGACTTGAAACGAATTGGACTTACAGGTTGTTCTCGCTGGGGTAAATTAGCTTTGTTTGGTGGAGCATTTGATGAAAGAATCGCTCTTACTATTGCTCAAGAACCCGGTGGAGGTGGGGCGGCAGCTTGGCGTGTTTCAGAAACGATTGGCGCGGTAGAAAAAATCGATAATACAGATTATTCCTGGTTTATGCCCTCGATGCGGGATAATTTCCGAGGAAGAGTAGATCGTTTGCCACATGATCACCATGAATTACTCGCTATGATAGCGCCACGCGCTTTATTAATTTTGGGTAATGATGGTTGGACTTGGCTCGCAGATCCATCCGGATACGTATCTTCAATGGCAGCTCGTGAAGTTTGGAAAAAACTTGGCGTATCAGATCGGATGGGATTTGATTTCACGGGAGGACATAACCATTGTCAAGTTGCAGCTAGTCAACGAGATGCTTGTGATAAATTTATTAAACGTTTTTTGCTAAATGACAATACCGTTAATACCGAAATTTTGACCTCACCGTATCAGGATATTAATTATCAATTCTGGATTAGTGAATGGGCTGATGTTACAGTACCGCCGATTGCTGAAAAGAGTAATTATTTTGAACCGGAGACTTCTGATTGTGTGTCTTTAGGAGATCATTTCGAAATTGGAAATGATACAGACGCTTCCGGTGGAAAATATGTAACTATCGCATCGGGAAAAGGTAGCGCGCAAAATCCACCGAGTGCTTCCAATCAGCTGAATATCAATTTCTTTGTTGATAATCATGAAATGGGCTTTGTGTATGTTCGAGTTAAAAGTTTGAATGCGAATTCTAATTCATTCCTGGCAAAAATTGATAACGATGATTTTACAATGATTGGTAGTGCAGATACAGCCGGTGAGTGGAAATGGATACCTGTGATTGCTGACAGACCAATGATTGCCGGAAATCATACACTCACGATCGATATGGCGGAGGAGGGGATAAAATTAGACCGTGTTTTAATAACAAACACGCGAGAATCTGTACCGACTACAGGTTTTGGTGGAACAGAAACAAATTGCGCTCCTCCAATAAAATATACAAAACTGGACTTTGAAAATGGGAATATCGACAACTGGACTAAGCAAAATCCGGGTGGAGGAATTACGATAACTCAAGAGGATAAATACCAGGGAGAATATGCATTGAAAATGGTAAATGCTTCTGGTTCAAGTGCATGGAGTGTGCAAGCATTTACGCCTGAGATAGAAATTATTTCCGGTCATGTTTACACGGTATCATTTTGGATTCGTGCGGTTGATGGCGGTGGTAGAGGAAGAATATCGACTACCGGTGCAGGCTCATTGGGAAATACCTACTGGAGCGATTTTCAAGTTGATAACGAATGGAAGCAAATTATATATAATAACTTGATTGCCAATGGATCAAGTGTGAAACTTGCTTTTGATATGGGCTATGTTCCAAACAAAACATATTACATTGATGACATAGTTTTCAATGACACCAATGTACCGGATGGTACCGGAATTAAACGAATTCTGACTGATATTGATATTCATCCAAATCCGGTAAAAGAGAAATTAAATATCGGCATTTCCGGATGTTCTGTAGTCGATTTGTATTCACTTTCAGGTGCCAAAGTGTTGAGTATGAATGCGGTTGGTTCCGAAATCTCCATTGATATGAAGAATAAGCCAAGTGGAATTTACATTCTGCATGTTCATACAGATAACAATCTATTTACTAAGAAAATTGTCAAGAATTAATTCGTAAACGGTTTTTTTGATAACAAGTTGAAGAAATAGTAGTCCTGTTTAGCAAATGTAAAAAACTGAATTGATATGGCAATCCTGACGAGTAAGTGATTTTTTTAATCGTCAATTCATGCAATGAAAATAAATTTACAAAAGTAAATTAAATAGTGATTAAGTCATTAAAAACATACCACTTCCTGATTTTTGCAATTATTGTAATTGCAAATTCATGCATGTCATCATCGAATAACCAATCAGAGTCAACTCGTGAACGGTTATCGCTTAATGACGAGTGGTCATTTTATAAGTACAACAAAGAACAAACACCTGATCACCTGATTTATGATATCCGCCCTGAAGTTGTTGAGGGTGAAGAATACCTGATTGCAGATGCGAAACCAACTGAAGCTCAACAATTGATTACACGGTCTGATGTGTTGAAACCTTGGATTTTACCTACTGCAAATGAGTTTATTAATGATACATCAATGCATTATATCCGGCCTGAAGGGAATCCGGGAAAAGATTTTCCATTTGTTCATAATGACTTTGATGACTGCAATTGGTTAAAAGTAAATTTACCTCACGATTGGGCGATTAACGGTCCTTTTTATGAGGATGCTAACCCCATTGTGGGTGGCGGTATGGGGAGGCTACCGGTTCACGGTGTTGCCTGGTATCGGAAAAAAGTGCACATTCCCGCATCCTATTCCGGAAAATCAATTTATCTGGAAATAGACGGAGCAATGGCATATGCAATGGTTTGGGTGAATGGAAAAATAGCTGGTGGCTGGCCGTACGGATATAATTCTTGGCGCTTGGATTTGACTCCTTATCTGGATTTTGGCAGAGAAAATCAGTTGGCTGTACGGATAGATAATCCTAATAATTCTTCACGCTGGTATCCGGGAGCCGGAATTTATCGGAATGTTTGGCTTACAAAAACAAATCCTGTTCAGTTGGGTCATTGGGGCACTCGCATAGTTGCTAGAAATGTGTCGGAATCTTCAGCAACACTGGATTTGGAAGTAAAGATTGAGAATAAATCGGATTATAATGCTGAAGTTGAAATTAAAACTGAAGTTTTTGAAATATTGCCGTCAAATAACAAATCAAGAAAGGCGGTTGTAGATTTCCCGGTTCAGAATGTGGAATTAAACGCACATTCCGGAGCTATAGAAAATTTTTCAGTTGAGATCAGCAATCCAAATTTATGGGGACCGAAGCCTCAACAAACACCAAATTTATATGTTGCTGTGACTTCATTGGTTCAAAATAAAAAGGTTGTTGACCAATATGAAACAAAATTTGGTATTCGAAACATAGAATTCAGCCCGGACAGCGGACTGATAATCAATGATGAGAAAATTAAAATTCAAGGCGTTAATCTTCATCATGATTTAGGAGCTTTAGGTGCGGCATTTAATAAAAAAGCAGCTCGTCGCCAGTTAGAAAAACTTCAGGAAATGGGTTGTAATGCCATTCGAATCGCGCATAATCCACCTGCTCCGGAATTTTTGGAGCTGACTGACGAAATGGGTTTTCTTGTAGTAAATGAGATATTTGACTCCTGGCAAAGAAAGAAAACTCCACTCGATTTTCATTTGATATTCAAAGATTGGGCAGAAGCTGATCTTCGTTCATTTGTTCGTCGTGACAGGAATCATCCTTCGGTGATTATGTGGAGTTTCGGAAATGAAGTAGGAGAGCAGTACACAGCAGCAGAAGGCGCAGCATTGGCACAAAAACTCAATGCTATAATTAAAGAAGAAGATTCGACACGACCTACAACACTTTCGATGAATTTCGCGAAACCGGATATGGATTTTCCAACAGTCGCGGATATCATCGGATTGAATTATCAAGGCGAAGGAATTCGGCAAGAGCCTGAATTTGAGGGAACTGACCGTATCAGGACAGCACCTCAATACGCTGCATTTCACGAAAAGTTTCCGGATAAAATGATTTTCAGCAGCGAAACTGCTTCCGCGTTCAGTAGCAGAGGTATTTACTTATTTCCGGTTGCTGAAAATACAAGTTCAATTGTAAGAGACGGCAGAGGCGGTGATTCTAATATAGCGCAAGTCAGCAGTTATGAGCTGTATGCAGTGGATTTTGGCGCGTCGGCAGATAAAGTTTTCTCTATGCAGGATCAACACCCGTATGTTGCAGGTGAATTTGTATGGACAGGCTGGGATCATTTGGGTGAGCCAACTCCTTATTACTCAGCACGAAGCAGCTACTGTGGTATTTTTGATCTGGCCGGATTTCCAAAAGATCGGTACTATCTTTATCAGTCACGCTGGCGTCCGGATTTACCGATGGTTCACATTTTACCACATTGGAATTGGGCGGAAAGAGAAGGGTTGGTAACTCCGGTTCACGTTTTTACGTCGGGTGATGAAGCTGAATTGTTTTTGAATGGAGTTTCTCAGGGAAGGAAGAGAAAACAACCGCTTCAGTACCGCTTACGCTGGGATAATGTGAAGTATTATCCCGGAGAATTAAAAGTGATAGCTTATAAAAATGGAGAAAAATGGGCTGAGAATACTGCGAGAACCGTGGGCGAGCCAAAGAAATTAATAGCTGAAACAGATCAAAATGTAATAGAATCAAACGGGCATGATCTCTTATTTGTTACTGTGAAAATTGTTGACAATGAAGGTTTGACTGTGCCTCTCAGTAACAACCTCATTCGTTTTACTGTTGACAATCCGGGTGAAATCGTAGCGACCGATAATGGTGATGCAACCGATTTTACACCCTTTATTTCTACTAAAAGAAATGCATTTAACGGATTGTGCTTAGTCATTGTAAAAGCTAAAAAAGGCTTGCGAGGAAAATTCACTTTAAAAGCCGAGTCAGATGGACTCGAACCGGCAAGTGTATTGATAAAAAGCAGATGACATGTCGATTCAGCTTTCTAAGCAACTGGTCGATACATGGCTAAATGTTTGACAGCTAAAAACATAGTATTTAACGGTTTCAAGACGTTTGATGTGTTTTTATCCATATCGAGGCAAATCGCTTGAAGCGATTAGATCCTATATCAGATTTCAAATTTTGGATTTTAGGATACTTTGCGGATAGACATAAAAAATAATAACAAAAGCACAATATCCCTCTCGATTTCCTTTTACTTAAGCGATGGTGTTCAAGTAAAAAGAATCAGAAAAATGAGGAACAAAAATTAAAAAATTTATCTATTTTATATCAATTAGACCAACTTACTAAAATGAACAAACATTCACAAAAAGTTTCCATCGGAGAAAAAATAGGTTACAGTTTAGGCGATGGCTCAGCAAATTTGGTTTTCCAAATGATGATGATGTTTCAGCTTTTCTTTTATACTGATGTTTTCGGAATAAAAGCAACTGCAGCCGGAGTAATTTTACTGGTAGCTCGGGTTTTTGATGCATTTATCGACCCCATGGTAGGAATAATTTCCGATCGAACCAACACGAAATGGGGGAAATACCGACCCTGGGTAATTTGGACAGCCGTTCCGTTCGCTGTTTTCTTCGTTTTGGCATTTACCACTCCCGATATCAGTGAGCGGGGAAAAATCCTCTATGCCGGGGTTTCATACACATTATTAATGGCTATTTATTCCTTCAACAATACACCTTATTCTTCCCTCGGAGGTGTGATGACGAGTGATATTAAAGAGCGTACAAGTCTTTCCACCGTTCGTTTTATTACGGCTACGATCGCTACTTTTATTGTTCAAGGATTAACGTTACCGTTGGTAACGAAATTTGGTGATGGAAATCCACAAAAAGGTTGGTTTTTGACTATTCTCCTTTTTGCTTGTATTGTAGTGGTACTATTTGTAATTACATTTTTCACCACCAAAGAACGGATTACACCTCCTGTCAATCAGCAAACATCAGTCAAACAAGATTTCAAGGATATTATACGCAATGCCCCGTGGAGAGCCATGTTTGTGCTGACTCTGTTTCTATTCACCACCCTTGCGATGTGGGGAAGCAGTATGTCGTATTACTTCAATTATGTGGTAGATAAAGATGCATTGTTCGTTTTCTTAAAGAATTTCGGATTAGTGAGCGAAGCAGGCCAGACGTATGGTTCATGGCATAAATTCTTGGATGCGTTCGGACTTATAGCGCACGACAACTCCAAGGTTTTCGCCGTTGGATTCAGCCTGTTCAATATGGTGGGACAAGTTGTTACACTGCTTGGAGTTATATTATTATCCAGATTTTTATCTAATATTTTTGGGAAAAAAGCGGTTTTTGTCGTATTTCTTGCCCTAACTGCAGTATTTACCTCGTTATTCTTCGTAGTGCCCGCAGAAAATATAGAGATGATTTTCTTGATAAATATCCTGAAAAGTTTAGCGTATGCACCTACCATTCCGTTACTTTGGGCTATGCTGGGTGACGTTGCCGACCATTCGGAATGGGAGAATCACCGCCGAGCCACAGGTTTTGTTTTCGCGGGGATAGTTTTTGCCTTGAAAGCCGGACTGGGAATTGGAGGAGCGATATGTGGAGCCATAATCGACGCGTTTGGTTTTATTCCAAACACAATCCAAACAGCAGAAGCAGTCGTAGGTATAAAATTGACATCAAGTATTATTCCTGCTATTACCTTTACTGTTGGAGTGATTGCTTTGTTGTTTTATCCGATTACAAAAAAACTTAACGAACAGGTACAGGCGGATTTAACCGAACGAAGAGAAAGAGAAATCTGAATGGATTGCCGGATAATTGCCGGTGAAAGAGAACCTGACAAAAAACAGTAAATACCTTCTAATGCATTTACTCAGAGCTTGGGTAAAATGAACGAATTTTTGCTTTGTTTTTTCAATTAAATTTTAATGAAATTGAAATGCTGTTAGAAATTTTTTCAGCAGCCCTTTTTGATTTGAAATTTTTGAGCATATAAAGAATAAATTTCAATTGAAAACCAATAGAATCAAACTATTAAACAATATAAATACAAACGTTATGAAACAGCCATTTAAGAGAAATCTTAAACCCAAGAGAATGGTTAATGGCATGTTCCTTATGACATTAATTTAAAATATATTATAATCGTATGAAAAAAAAGAATTTCTTTATTCTTGTTGCATTTGCAGTAGGAATTATGAGTTGCAGTTCAAAAGCTGTCGAAAACGAGAATTTAAAAGATGCCTTTGAGGGCAAGTTTCTAATCGGTACTGCATTGAATGAAGCGCAAATCACAGGCGCTGATTCCAACAGTGTAAAATTGGTCAAAGAGCAGTTTAATTCCATCACCGCGGAAAATTGTATGAAAAGTGGTGAACTTCAGCCTGAAGAGGGAAAGTTCTATTTTGATTTAGCCGACCAATTCATCAAGTTTGGATTAGACAACAATATGTATATCATTGGTCACACGCTGATTTGGCACTCACAGGCTCCGTCATGGTTTTTTACAGATTCAAACGGAAAAGAGGTCTCTCGTGAAGTGTTGATTGAAAGGATGAAAACGCACATTCACACCGTTGTGGGCAGGTACAAAGGACAAGTGAAAGGTTGGGATGTGTTAAATGAGGCGATTGAAGATGACGGATCATGGCGAAAAACAAAATTCTACAACATTATCGGTGAAGAATACATCGAACTTGCGTTCCAGTTTGCACACGAAGCGGATCCGGAAGCAGATTTGTACTACAATGACTACTCGATGGCTCATGAAGGACGTAGAAATACAGTGGTGAAGATGGTAAATAACCTAAAAAGCAAAGGAATAAAAATTGACGGTGTGGGAATGCAGGGACACATGGATCTTGTGTTTCCAAAGTTAGAAGACTTCGAAACCAGTTTGACTGCATTTGCAGAGACAGGTGTGAAAGTGATGATTACCGAATTAGACGTAACCGTACTGCCTCGTCCGAGTAGAAATCTTGGTGCTGAGATTTCACAAAGTTATGAATATCAGCAAAAACTAAATCCGTATGCGGAAGGTTTGCCGGACTCGGTATCTACAGAATTAAATAACCGCTACTTAGATATATTTAAATTATTCTTAAAACATCAAGATAAAATCGAACGTGTTACCCTATGGGGCGTTACCGATAATCAATCCTGGAGAAATGATTGGCCTGTTGGCGGCAGAACGGATTACGCGCTTATATTCGATAGAGATTTCCAACCAAAACCGGTTGTAGGAATGCTTATTGAAGAGGCCGCGAAGGTAACTCAATAGCGGTTAAGAAAAATCTTCAATTGCGAGAGTGATGCCGTGTCTGTTTGGCTTTGAAAAACACGCAGTCTATCAATAGGCTTTGTCACAGCTTCCACATCATTTTCGCGATTAAATCAGATAAGTAACCAAGTAACCATTAATCGAATTTATTCCTGCGATATATTTACGCAATGCCTGTAAACATTGTATCGCGGGAATTATTAAACCACAATCAAAAATGAAAAAAGCAAGATATTTAATTGATAAACCCAACCATTATATGGCTGATCCTTCGGCACATATATTTAACGGGAAAATATACATTTATCCTTCGCACGACATTGACGCGGGGATTCCGGAAAATGACAACGGCGACCATTTTGATATGCGTGATTACCACGTATTTTCAATGGATGATATAGATGGAGAAGTTACAGATCACGGCGTAATTCTTAGTGTAAAAGATATCCCATGGGCAGGTCGTCAGCTTTGGGACTCAGATGTGGCTGAAAAAGATGGCAAGTATTACCTCTATTTTTCGCTGAAAGACAGAAATGATGTTTTCCACATTGGAGTGGCGGTGAGTGACAAGCCTGAAGGTCCATTTATAGCAGAAAGTCATCCGATGCTCGGAAGTTATTCCATTGATCCATGTGTATATAAAGCAGATGATGGCAATTATTACATGTATTTTGGAGGACTATGGGGCGGACAGCTTCAGCGTTACCGAAATAATAAAGCCATTGAATGCGGACACGAGCCGGCAGATGATGAACCTGCGCTCTGCGCAAAAGTAGCGAAATTGAGTGATGATATGCTCGAATTTGCAGAAGAACCTCGCGATGTGCTGATAGTAGATAAAGATGGAAATCCGCTGAAAGCAGGTGATCATGATCGCCGTTTTTTCGAAGCTTCATGGCTTCACAAGTACAATGGGAAATATTATTTCTCCTATTCTACCGGAAACACCCATTTCCTTTGCTACGCGATCGGTGATAATCCCTACGGACCATTTGTATATCAGGGGGTTATACTTTCACCGGTGGTAGGTTGGACAACACATCATTCTATTGTAGAAATCAAAGGAAAATGGTATCTATTCCACCACGACAGTGTTCCTTCGGGAGGTAAAACGTGGTTGCGGAGCATGAAGGTGGTTGAGTTGGAGTACAATGAAGATGGAACGATTAAAACAATTGATGGCGGAGGATAAAAAATGATTAGACAGATAGGCTGCTTATTGGTTTTTCTTATGTTTTGGAGTGTTTCTTCTTATGGAGATGATATTCTATTTGACTTTGATGAAGGAAATATTGATGGCTGGAATGTGCTGAATGTCGGAGGAGGTGTTCAGGTTTCGCAGGAAGATAAATATTCCGGCATGTATTCCGTTAAATTAGTTGCAAATGCAGAGAGCAAAGACTATTGGAATGTTCAGCTTGAAACACCTCAAATCAACACAAAATCGGGTCATTTGTATAAAATTAGCTTTTGGGCAAAGGCAGTAGGCGGAGAAGGGATTATACGTCTTTCCACCGCTTCTGCTTACCAACTTACCGATGAAAGCGGCAATACGGACAGGCAGTATTTACCGGAACTAAACATTGGGGAAAACTGGACCAAATACACCTATGATGTTGTTTATGGCTCAGGTCTGAAAGCCGGAGGATCAATCCTTCAGATACGAATTGATGCCGGAGTCGTTCCAAATAAAACTTATTTTATTGATGATTTTGAGGTCGTTGATTTGACACCTGACCTTGAAGTTCCGGAGCCTGAAAACACCATCCCGTTAGCCAAAGATCATTCTAAGTTTTTGGGAAATATTATTGCCAATTATGTCCACTCAAGTTTCAATACGTACTGGAATCAAGTTACCCCTGAAAATGCCGGCAAATGGGGTTCTTTGGAATATCAGCGGAACAATATGAACTGGACTCCGCTCGACAGAGCTTACAATCATGCGAAAAACAACGGGTATAAATTCCGTTTTCATACCTTTGTTTGGGGAAGTCAGGAACCAAACTGGATAAGTTCGATATCTCAGGCAGAGCAAAAAGCTGAAATGGAAGAATTTATGCAGGCGGTAGCAAACCGTTATCCGGAAATTGACTATATTGACGTTGTGAACGAACCACTTCATCAACCATCGAATATACGAGAAGCAATTGGAGGAAGTGGTACTACGGGATGGGACTGGATTGTCTGGTCATTCAGAAAAGCACGTGAATTGTTTCCCAATGCTAAACTACACATCAATGATTACGGAATTATCAGCGACCCAAATAAAGCTCGGAGATACGTTCAAATTGTGAAAATTCTCCAAAAGGAAAATTTAATTGACGGAATTGGGATTCAATGCCATGAATTTAATGTAAATTGGGCTTCAGTTTCTACAATGCGGACAGTATTGGATATATTAGCTTCAACAGGTCTCCCCATTTACGTTACAGAGCTGGATATCAGTGGGATTCCTGAAGGTAATGAAGAAAGTCAGTACCAGCTTTATCGGGAGAAATTTCCGGTGTTTTGGGAGCACGAATCGGTCGCGGGAGTTACGCTTTGGGGATACGTTACCGGCTCGACCTGGAAAAACGGAACCGGCATTGTTGAGTCAAACGGTACGGAACGAAAAGCAATGAAATGGCTTCGGACGTATATGGCTTCCGATGCGAGTAAAGTCCCAAATAAGTTCTATGACACTAACAATACTTCACAACTGAAAGCTTCTGATTTTGAAATTTTCCCAATTCCTGCAACAGATTTTTTATATGTGAAAGGAGAAAATGTTGAAAATGTTGAAATTTACAACACGTTAGGGAAAAAAGTAAATGTAAACTTCTATGATGGTATAGTTGATGTGCGATCATTAAACCGTGGAGTTTATTTACTTGTATTAAAAAATGAGAAAGGCAGCTTTACTGAAAAGTTCTTGAAAAAATAACATGAAACAGCCATTTAAGATAAATCTCAAGCCCAAGAAAAATGATTGATGGCGTGTTCCATACGACCTAAATATAAAGAATGGTATTACTGGTTTTCCTGTGAAAAATGATTTTAGATTAATTTCCAGTGTATATTA
>JAAYIT010000031.1 GCA_012523295.1 Porphyromonadaceae bacterium
GTTTAGTAGTTTGTTATCATGAGCAAAAGAACTATTGTTTCGAACGTAGTTATATTTTTCTAAAAGAGAAATACTGTACTTTAAAATTGTCTTTGTCATTTCTGACTCAAAACCAATTTTTGATTCTATAAATTTCAAGTATTTTCCAAAAATTGCGTTCAATGATTCTAAATTCGAAGGTGAATTCAACCGGCAAATGCAACTTTATCGTTTACAAATTTATAAAAAACATCAACGGGTCTTTTAAACTCCAAGTTTTTTCTTGGTCTTCAATTCTACTTCTTATAATTAGCCACCGCAACAATAACATCATCCTCAATTTTTTGAGCGCGATTGAGAATAATATCTAAGTAATCATCGCCAAGCTTTCTTCTTAACAGCTTGATGTTTGTTATCAATTCTTCCATTCCGTTCTTCCCATCAGGTAGTTTTAGTTGGCGTAGCGTGTATTTGGGTAATGTTTTGTATTTTCTGATATCCTTCAAAAGAATGTCGATAAATGAAACAAGCCCTTGGTCTAAATCGTCTCTTTTGCTTTTTAGTAATGATTTTAAAGCAATGTTAGCTTGTGTTTCCAATGATGCATCGGTAGTTGAAGTACCTTCTTTCGGTGCAAACTCTTTTATTTCGGTATATGATTTCCAAAAGGCTGATGTGAGTGGTAGCCTTTCTTCATCAAAACCACACTGAACATATTTCAATAAATCGTCAAATGTTTTTTCAACCGGTTTTCCCTCTTCATATTGATGAACAACAGAAAATAACGCCATCCCCTTTTTGCGTAAAACTGCTACATTGTTTTCATCAAACGATTTAGCCGTTTTAGTCCTGTTTGGAAGTTGGGATATTCTTTCAATAATTTCGGGATGCTTTGTTAATATATGATTGTATTCGTTTCTGATAATTGTTGAAGTACTGAGTTCATCGTCATCTTCCGGATTTTTGCTCATCTTTTGAAATAATCCGCTTGGTGTTGGTTCTTCATCAATATCGAAAATTTTGGCGTCTTCTCCCAGCGCATTATGAATTAAAAACATTTTTTGTTGGGCAATTTCTCGGCTCTTTACAATATTAGAACCTTGCTCTGTTGGGAAAAAGTTATAAATATACAAATGGTCGAAGACCTTTTCGCTCATACGATTGATTCGCCCTACACGTTGAATTACCCGTGTGGGGTTCCAAGGAATATCATAATTAATGATTAAACCTGCCCTATTTAAGTTGAAGCCCTCCGATAGCTTATCGCTTGTAACCAGAACATCATAATCGTCCGCTACTACTTTTGATTTTGTGTTAAAATTAGCCTCTAATTCAAGTGCTAATTTTTTAGGTAAATCTCCATCACAAAAAACTACTCTACCCAATAATTCTTTCTCGAAATATTTCTTTAAATGCCTCACAGTATCAGTGTATTCCGTAAAAAGTATGACTTTCCTTTTAGGTCGATTCTCATTCGATAAAACTTCTTTTATAGAATTTAAGACAGCCTTTCTTTTAGGATCTTCGTCAATCAAGTTTAATTCTTTTATTTCTGTTTCAATCTCTTCAAAAAGCTTAATATCATTTTTAATGTCTGCAAAGAATTGTTCTTTGAAGTGAAAATCATTGATATTGTAGATTTTCGTGTGTTTTGGTTGTGTCTTGTTTACCGCATTTCGCTCAAACTCTTCCAGCGCTTCTTTTATAGCTTCGAGCGTGAAATCATCTGCATTTTCATCGTCATTGTAAATATTTTCAATAACTTTCCTGTCCAGAATATACTTGCCTGACTTTTCGATAAATGATAAAACCATTTTATTGGTTTTCAAAAAACGTTGGATACTTTTTTGAAAAGCTCCGAATGAACTTTCAAATCGCTTTACCAGCAATCTGCGCATAAAGTCGTGCAAGTTGCGTTGCTGCAGAAATGCTCTATTATCCTCTTCACTCAGTTTAGCGTTTTTTTTAGGAGCATGTTCGTATTCAAAAGGTTTATATATTGCTCCTTTGAAACGACCATCTTCTACAAAGTAGTTTTGAATTATTCTATCGTAAAAGTTCAACTGCGCCGACGATAATTCAAAGAACTGTTCTTTAGGGTCATCAACTTCCGATAAATTTTCAATCTCGTTTTTATATTCAAAGTCAAATTTCAAGTCCAATCTGTTACGGCGGATAACAACCGGGGTGATCACATTCTTAATGCTCCTCGCCATTTCCGCGGCATTGTCTTTTACTATTCCAATATCAATAGGTATGGGCAGTCCAAACATTTGTGTATAGTCTCTTTCGGCTCTCTCTCTATTTTCTTTTTTAAGAGAATTGTAGTTTTTCAAGATATTTGATAACCTTCGGAATCTATAATTATAAGCGTTGAATCTACCCTCTAAATCAGGTTCAATAGTGATGCCCGATGCACCGGGCACGATAAACAATTTAAGCAGAGAAAAAATATCGGCAGGCGAGTTGTTAAACGGTGTGGCAGTAAGCAAAATAACTTTTTTACCTCTACAAATATCCATTAAGGCTTCGTAAGCCGCTGTGTCTTGATTTCTGAACTTATGTACTTCATCAACAATTACAACTTCGTAGTTCAAATTGTTGTGTTGGATACTCTCGGCAAGCGCTTCAAGATTTCCTGAACTTTCAATATCCCAATTATAAAGTTTAAACCTGTTCCAATATTCCCACCAGCCGGTATTTGCTTTTTTGTTTCCCATCAAACCCGGAGGGCAGATAATTAATCCACGCTTCCCCAGCTGATTGGCTATAAGCGATGCTATCACTGATTTACCCAAACCCACAACATCGGCAATAATAACACCGTTATACGTATCTATTACGCTTAATGCCTGACTTACAGCGTCTAATTGATATTTATATTTTTCAAATCCATTTTCTTCTAACAAGCGAATAACCGAATCATCTATTTTTTTTACATCTTGAAGTTCTACGTAGGTCTTTAATATAAGTGCGTAAGCCTCGTAAGGTGTAATGTATGCTGCTTGACTTTTGTTACGGATGGTGTCAATAATAATCTTTGTGCCATTGGGCGCCTCGGTTATGGGTATCGATTTTTGCCACAGTTCATCGAAGTATTTCTCGGCTGTAATAAATCCGTAATCTCTAATTTCAACATTAAATTCCTCCTGTCCATGTAGTCCGGCTTTGGTTAGATTGCTGCTTCCTGTGATGAATTCTCCTTTTACATTGAATAAATCTTGGAATTGACTTTCAAGATGAAATAAGTAAAGTTTAGCATGGTTGGGGTTGAGTGTTTTGCGAATTATCAGTCGTTTTTCTTCCAATAGCTTTACAAAGAAATCCACTTGGTTGAAAAACTCTTCGTTATCCATTTCAGCATTATTTATAGCGTAACCTAACGATGACATAAACTGAGCGAAGTATTCTTCTCGACTTGAAGTTGTATCTTGCGCACCGTGTTCAACAATTCCGCTCAGATATTTATCAACCTGCAAGCCAACCAACACTTTTAGCGTAACAGACTCGTTTTTTTGCAGGTTCTTATAAATTTCCTGCCAACCGGAAAAATAGAAAAAACCGACTAAAAATTTAAGTTCCTGACTGGCAGTAATTAATTTCTCTAATCTTTTTTTTAGTGAAGCATTTTCACCGCTATTGGTTATGAAATTATTGCTCATCTATGTTGTAATTTTCGTATTCTGTTTGTGATAATGGAAATTCGGGGTCAATAAGTTTGACTTCTTGGTAGGATAGATTGTAGAGTTTGAAAAAAATGCTGTCATTATTTTGTTCAAATTCCGAAATACCCATATTATGACACTTAGATTGATTAATATTATCCACATTTTTCTCAATCAATAAAAGTGTATTCTCTGTAATCTTTGGAATAGGAAGTTGTTGTATGTAATAGTTATAAAAGTGCATGGTTCTTATTGCTCTCGCGTATATAAAATTATAAGCATACCAACTCACAAATTTAGAGTTTAAATAAGCTACCAAGAATTTTTCTGAGATAGAATTATTCAATATTTCAAAGCTCATTATGGTGTTTGTAATTAGAACACCTTCATTATCATAACAAGAGGTTATTTTTAAATGCGGATAAGGATTGTCTATGTGTGATACAATTACTTGTGATAACACCTTTGGTTTCAGAAAAACTTTTGCATTTTCCCAGTTTAAGTTTTTTTCGTTTTTCAGATATCTATTACTTCTTACTTTATACCTTTCGATATCAATTCCTTTCAGCAACTTATATTTTTGAACAGTATTAGAGAAAAAATCTGAACCTATAGCAAGTCCTAATACTCCATTAATAGCTGGTTGTTCTTGTTTTCTATCTTTTATTTTACTCCATAATTCTTTACTATATAGGTTTTTGTATATTTGTGCGGTATTGTTTTCTAAAAATACTTCTTCTTTTTTGACTGTATTTATATTGCTTATATTCTTTCGTTTATCAAACACGCATAGATAAACATCGTTCATTTGTTTTGTTTTTTGCAATCCAAAAACACTCGCTTCTAACAGTACGTTAGCGAAAGACTTTCCAGTATCCATAATGAAAACCAAATTGTATTTCTGCCAATAGCTAACACGCATATCATTCCAAGCCTCTCCATAGAGTGATTTTTTTGGTACTATGAAAGACAAAATTCCATTTTCAAGCACGAATTTATCAAAACAGATTTTTGAGAATAGCTCCGCACTATCTCCACTAGAGAAAACAATGGATTTTTGTCGTCTAAAGAACTCTTTTTCCGCTTTATTTAATACTGTCCTAAATCCATACGGCGGATTCCCAATAACAATATCAAATTTATCTACACCAAACATCCATTCGGGATTAAACCATCCGCTACTTTCGTTACCAAAAGGGTTCCATGCTGCGAGCTGTAAGGCTCGTTTGTTTAACGCTCCCCCGCTTCCGGATACTTCATGATTGAAAATTTCATTCTGTGTATCTTTAAACTCTTTTTTTAGTGTTTCTTTGTCTTCACCGTAGGCTTGCAGATAACTGTTTCGTATTTCTTGTAGTTTCACTTGTAGAGTTTCTGTTTCTCCGAAGTCCATTCGAGTTTGACCTTTAAGTTCTTCCTTTTCTGCAAGATCAATCAACGTATTGGCAGTTACAAACTTAAACTCCAAGTTTGGCAACGGTTCAATTCCTCTATTTACTGCATTATCATCAATATTTTCATCGATAACCAAAGAAAGGAAACTGCGAAGCTTAGAGATTTCGGCAGCAATAGGTTGTATATCCACACCATAGATAGAATTCTGTATCACACCCAACTTGCGTGCATAGTCGCTGGTGGCTGCATCGAGTTTCTCTTTTAGCTTTTTCCGAGCGATAGCATTTGGAACTGCGCTCACTTGCTGTTCTCGCCACCACTTGGCGCCGGGGTCAAGTTTTTTTAGCGCCAATATAATTTTACTTACAGCTCCCATTGGAAACGCACCGGAACCACAAGCCGGGTCAAGAATTTTCACCTTGCTAATAGCTTTCAGAATGGTTTCAGTATCCTCATTATCGAACTTATTTTCTCCTCCTTCTTTGAATAGTTGCGTCAATGAGTCGTTGTCGGTAATACCGGTATTAGTTTTTAGATATTGAATAAGCGATTGCTCTACCATATAGTCGACAATTTCGCGCGGCGTATAGAAACTACCGGTAGCATTACGTGCACTTTTCTCTGTATCCGGGTCGATTTCAGCCAACAGATTTTCAAAAATTGTTCCTAGCATTTCGGGGTCAATACTTACTTCGGCATCGAATATGCTGTTTTCGTCAATCGTGAAATTAAACTGCTCCAACACCTCAAATAGCTCCAAAAACCATTTGTTTGGAATTTCAAGCGCATAATTCGGTTGATCTGCAATAAAGAAATCATTTATATGTGGGTCGAACAACCCTCCGTTTAAGAA
>JAAYIT010000297.1 GCA_012523295.1 Porphyromonadaceae bacterium
AGTAGGTTTTTAACTAAACTTAACAATTAGGTGCGCGTAAAAATAGAAATCTCTCAAAAAACAAAAAAACAGAACTGACTTATTTCTCAATTCTGCTTTTTGAATGCTATTTCACGAATGTCCCTAGTTTTGAGCTGCCGAAGCCGGAGTAATGCCTCACATCTTCCGCCCTCTTTTCCTCGAGGAGAAGAGGGCGAAAACTCCCTTAATAGTAAAATATTTTACGGGGTGAAGCTATTTTTTCCTAATCAAACAACGACATTTGACCTGTAATATCGTCAATTATCCGCTTTTGATCGATTATTTCTTTTTTCTTCTCTTTCAATACCTTTTGAAGATAGGACTCTTTAGCCTTTTTTTTCTCCGGTTTTTCGGGTTCTGCTTTTGCAGCTTTTGATTCGGCTTCTTTTTTTACCAGCTTCTTGGACTCTTCTTTTTTGACTATTGGCTTAGTGACTTTCTTATCAGCAGAGTCATCCGATTTCTCTTGCTTATCTTCAAGTTCTTGTTTTGAAATTTCTTTTTGAGTCACATCTGATTCCAATTTATTTTCATCAATTTTAGAGTCAGAGGATTCTTCCGATTCAAGTTCATTTCCATTTTTAACAGGTTCTTCATCGTCCTCATCTTTGCTTTCAGGTTTTGAGCGGATAGGCTCCAGTTCATTGATCGCCGCCACGTTATAAGTTGTGATTCGTTTTCCTTTCGCCCTGAATCCCTTTACTCCGATAAACTCCTCAGCATCAATATCAAGTGGTTCTCTATGTTCATCTTCCCCACCAAAAATTACTTCAATTCTCGGATACGTTTTCCCGGAAATCAACATCAGTTTTGAATCCGGATTTTCACCCAGAAAGCTCGTTAGCTTCGGTGTCGGCTCCAACTGGAAACGCTTCAGGTAGTAATAATCCTGATCAGCATCATAGAGCGCCACAGTCCATACTTTGTTCGGGTCAAACTTCTTAATAGTCAGAATTTCACTTTCGAAATGGTTGCTCAAATCAAAATTCGTAGTACGATATTCGCCGTTTGTGGTCAGTACAAGCACTAAATCGTCGCTAAAAAACTCACCGAGATAATCACCCCGTTCATCATAATTCAGCCGTCTGACATCTCTGTCAAACCAAACCTCTCGACCTCCGAGCGTTGAACCTCCTTTTTGTTTCAAAGTAATGCGGTGAACGTCATTTTTAGTCAGAATATTTCCTTGCGACTGCCGGCCTTTGATCGCAATATCGCTGAAGTCCTTCTCAATAACAAGATTTTTCAAACGTGGTCTCGGTTTTAGAGTAACTCGCACCACTTCGGCTTCAGCATTGGGGTTGGCGCTAAAATACAGCACGCGTGAACCATCTTCACCACGCGTCAAATCATACTCTCGGTCCCTTGTAATGGAAGTTACAGCAAAACGCTTGATGTAAAACGGTCCCGTTTTCCCATGGCGATACACGGTGTTATAAATCGTACGTTTATCGTTTTTCTTGAAAACATTTATAAATAAGATATTCTTACCCACAAATAGTTTTTCCGCAACTTTTACAATTTTATATTTTCCGTCTTTGAAGAATACGATAATATCATCAATGTTAGAGCAATTACAAACGAACTCATCTTTTTTCAGTCCGGTACCGATGAAACCTTCCTCGTGATTGACATAAAGTTTCTCGCTTGCTTCCACAACCTTGGTGGCAATAATAGTATCAAAATTCCGAATTTCTGTTTTTCTGGGATAATCTTTTCCGTATTTATCTTTTAAAGTTTGAAACCAGAATATCGTAAATTCAATAATATTTTCAAGATTATACTCGATTTCTTTAATTTTTTTCTGAATTCCGAGAATGGTATCATCCGCTTTCTTGCTGTCAAACTTAGTGATACGAACCATTTTGATATCAAGCAGCTTGAGAATATCCTCGCGTGTCACTTCACGTATAAAATCCTTTTTGAAAGGCTCTATTCGCTTATCAATGTGCATTACGACCTCATCTTGTGTCGAACTCTCTTCAAACTCCTTATCTTTATAAATTCGATTTTCAATAAATATTTTCTCTAACGATACAAAGAACAATTGCTCTAAAAGCTCATCCCGTTGAATTTCAAGCTCTAATTTAAGGAGATTTTTTGTATGATCGGTACTGATCTTAAGCAAATCACTTACGCCGATAAAACGAGGTTTTTTATCGTGAATCACACAGCAGTTGGGAGAAATACTCGCTTCGCAGCCGGTAAATGCATAGAGCGCATCTATCGTCTTATCCGACGATGATCCCGGAACTAAATGAACTAAGATTTCAACATTCTCAGCCGTATTATCATCTACTTTTCGAATTTTTATTTTTCCTTTGTCATTTGCCCGAATTATGCTGTCAATAAGTTTCGATGTGTCCGTCCCAAAAGGCAACTCATTGATAACCAAAGTTCTGTTGTCAAGTTTGCTAATCTTGGCTCGAACTTTCACAGAGCCGCCTCGTTCACCATCATTATATCTGCTCACATCAATGCTTCCACCGGTTTGAAAATCGGGGAAAAGCTCAAAATCTTTACCACGCAAATAAGCTATGCTTGCATCTAACAATTCATTGAAATTGTGAGGTAAAATCTTGGAATTCAACCCAACAGCAATCCCTTCGACACCTTGTGCAAGCAACAGCGGAAATTTTATCGGAAGTGTGATAGGTTCTTTGTTTCTTCCGTCATAGGAGAGTTTCCATTCGGTAGTTTTCGGGTTGAAAACAGTTTCAAGAGCAAATTTCGACAAACGAGCTTCAATATAACGAGGTGCTGCCGCGCCATCTCCGGTAAGAATATTTCCCCAGTTTCCTTGGCAGTCAATCAGCAAATCTTTTTGTCCAAGCTGTACCAATGCATCGCCTATCGATGCATCACCATGCGGGTGAAACTGCATGGTATGACCGACAATGTTCGCTACTTTATTGTACCGTCCGTCATCCAATCGCCTCATGGAGTGCAGAATACGACGCTGAACCGGTTTCAATCCATCGTAAATATCCGGCACGGCACGCTCTAAAATTACGTATGAAGCATAGTCAAGAAACCATGTCTGATACATTCCAGACAAGTGATGCTTTACAAATCCTTCATCGGAAATCTTAGGCACGATATACTTCGAATGTGCTTCTCCCGAAATATCATCATCTACCTCACCTTCAACATTATTCAATTCATCTTTCGGAAGGTTTTGCTCCTCCAACTCATTTAATTCATCATCTTTTGCCATAAAATAAAAGTCCTTTACCTTTTTTGGGAGAAAAAATTAATAAAAGTTAATCAAATAGCCTTATCATTTACTAATAAAGCTTTCAACCCACAAAGTTACACAAAAAATTCAAAAAAATTAAGTACCTTTGTGCTTGTTTTTAGAGTTTGGGATAAAAGTTATCAACAATCAGGCATAAAAAATGAAACTTAAAATTATAATTTTGGCATTAATTTGTCTGCTTCCTGCACTTATCCCAGGACAAACTCCCGATAAAGGAAAAATTGGTATCAGCTATTCGATCGGAGGAGCTACAAGCTTTGCTGACCGTACGGAAGGTGCTCCGGACTTCGAGTTCTCGAATGCTACAAGTTTCGGGCTTAACTATCTTGCTCCGAAAAATAATTTGATAGCATGGGAAACCGGAGTAAATTATTCGCTTTACAATATCAAGACATTACCCGCCGATGGAGTTGACAGAGAAATATCAAATTCAACTATGACTTTGATAGACATTCCTTTAGGTGTGAGAGCTGATTTTGCTGATTTCTTTTTCGTAAATGGCGGAATGCTGATTGGGTTTGAAATGACTAACAACAGTACTTTCCACAGTCAAAGTGGCTTTGGAGTTTACGGAGGAGCGGGCGGAAATTATGATTTTAAGTTTGGAGGCTCGATTTTCATCAATCCTTTTGTAAAAATCTATTCGCTACTTCCTTTCGCAGAATGGAAAAATCACTCTAAGCTTTTGGAATATGGTGTGAGAATCGGGGTTTTGTATAAGATTTAAAACTGTTTTTATCGGACATAACACAACTATATTTATTGTTTGAAATGTGATTTATCGGGATTTCCGGTATTTCTCACGAATAAAAAATAAAACCGGTCGGTACTCCCGACAGACTAAATTTATTATTAACTATTAACTAAAATTTTCAACTAAAAATATGGCTTCACAAGAAGAAGGTCTAAAAAAATTGATTGCTCACAGCAAGGAGTATGGATTCGTATTTCCTTCAAGTGAAATTTATGATGGATTAGGTGCCGTATATGATTACGGACAAAATGGTGTTGAACTGAAGAACAATCTTAAACGGTTTTGGTGGGACAGCATGGTGTTGCTGAATGAAAACGTGGTGGGAATTGATTCTGCCATTTTTATGCACCCCACAACGTGGAAAGCGTCAGGGCATGTGGATGCATTTAACGACCCGCTCATTGACAACAAAGACAGTAAAAAACGTTATCGTGCAGATGTTTTGATTGAAGAACTGCTTGCTAAATACGATGATAAAATTGATAAAGAAGTAGAAAAGGCAGCCAAACGTTTTGGAGAAAGTTTCGATGAAAAAATGTATCGTGAGACCAATCCGCGCGTTCTCGATAATCAAGCCAAAAGGGATGAAATTTACGCGCGCTTTGTAAAAGCACTGCACGACAATGATTTAGGAGAATTGAGACAAATTATCGTGGACAATGAAATAGCCTGTCCGATAAGCGGAACGAGAAACTGGACGGATGTGCGTCAGTTTAACCTGATGTTCAGCACCGAAATGGGTTCGACTTCCGAAGGGGCTATGAAAATTTACCTGCGTCCCGAAACCGCTCAAGGCATTTTCGTAAACTACCTGAATGTTCAGAAAACCGGACGGATGAAAATCCCATTTGGCATTGCCCAGATTGGGAAAGCATTTCGGAATGAGATAGTCGCACGTCAGTTTATCTTCCGCATGCGGGAATTTGAACAAATGGAAATGCAGTTTTTTGTTCGTCCCGGCGATGAGATGAAATGGTATGAACATTGGAAAGAAGTCAGACTGAAATGGCATAAAGCCCTCGGACTTGGCGATGAGAAATACCGTTTTCATGATCATGAAAAACTTGCTCACTATGCCAATGCCGCTACGGATATTGAATATGAAATGCCTTTTGGATTTAAGGAAGTAGAGGGAATTCATTCGCGTACAGATTTTGATCTGGCAAGCCATGAAAAATTCTCCGGAAAAAATATTAAATATTTTGACCCTGAACTAAAAAAATCTTACGTACCTTACGTGGTTGAGACTTCCATTGGATTAGACAGAACATTCCTATCTATCATGGCTGGAGCTTACTGTGAAGAGGAATTAGAAAACGGCGACAGTCGTGTCGTTTTGAAATTTAACCCTGCGCTTGCACCGATTAAAGCCGCGATTTTACCTTT
This sequence comes from Porphyromonadaceae bacterium, assembly GCA_012523295.1. Lineage (GTDB taxonomy): Bacteria > Bacteroidota > Bacteroidia > Bacteroidales > Paludibacteraceae > UPXZ01. The sequence continues at coordinate 5,421 of JAAYIT010000297.1, forward strand.
GGTAAGAAAAGACGGACTTCCGGAAAAAGCACGTGAAATAATGGATGACCTCAAATTTGACTTCAAGTGTGTTTATGATGAGAAAGACAGTATCGGGAAGCGCTATCGTCGTCAGGATGCTGTAGGTACTCCGTTCTGCATCACTGTTGACCAGCAAACGTTGGAAGACAATATGGTTACGATCCGCTACCGTGACAGCATGAAGCAAGATCGGGTTGCTATCAAAGATTTACAGAAAATCATTGATGACCAAGTAAATATAAAGAATTTATTAAAGAAATTAGCGTAATACGTTGGTTTCTTATCTATAAAAAACAACGTTTCAATTCTGAATTGAAACGTTGTTTTTATATTATAGGGACATTCGTGAAATAGCATTCAAAAAGCAGAATTGAGAAATAAGTCAGTTCTGTTTTTTTGTTTTTTGAGAGATTTCTATTTTTACGCGCACCTAATTGTTAAGTTTAGTTAAAAACCTAC
>JAAYIT010000298.1 GCA_012523295.1 Porphyromonadaceae bacterium
ATTGCGCATTAAATAGATAATCAAAATGTTACAAAGTTCAATTTTAACAATTGAATATCAATATACGAATGTTTTAAAACGTGTATTTACGAAAGTTGTATTTTTATTGCGTAAACAACACGTTAGCACCAATTTTAAATAAAGAACATTGCAAAAATCGAAAAACATATGTCAACAATTTTAGAAAGATTTAAAGTACACAATTTCCGCTCAATTGAGAAAAGTGACTGGATTGAACTAGCAGATAATAGTTGTCTAGTTGGAACTAATGAGGCTGGAAAAACAAACCTTTTGATAGCTTTATGGAAATTAAGACCAGCTAACAACGAACCAATTGTTCCATTAGATGACTTTCCGAGACATTTATTTAGTAGATATGATACGGATGGACATTCTCAGGATGTATTCATAACGGCTGATTTCATACTTGATGAGGATTTGCAAGATGAATTATCTGATGAGTTAAATTGCGACAAAGAGCAAATCAGAAAAGTTCTTGTTGAACGCAAGTATGATGGAAAATATTTCATTTCCTTTCCATATTCAAAAATTGATGAATTTGATTCTTCACGAGCTATTGAATTACTATCTGAATTTGAGGAAATTCTTAAAGCTGATGATGCGTTTCAAAAAGAAGATGGTAATCTTCAAAAATCTATTTTAGAGTTTATCTCAAAGAACAAAGAAGTATTTGAAAAGGTAGATTCATTTAAAAAAGATGACATAGAAAAACTAATACTCGATATTGAACAATTTAAGTCAGATAATTTTGGAAGAAAAAAGAACCTTCCTGAAATTTTTGATGAGAATCTTATTTCACAACTTAACTTTTTCACCAAAGCATTTAATGGCACACCAATAGAAACCACATCTGAAATACGTCAAAAAGTTTTAATGAGCTTACCAAAATTTGTTTATTACTCTGATTATGGGAACTTAGATAGTGAAATTTTCCTTCCAAGAGTCATTGAAGATTTTGAAAGGACTGACTTAACTGAATCTGCAAGAGCTAAGGCACGAACTTTAAAGGTATTATTCAAATATGTAGGTTTATCACCTGAAGAAATATACGAATTAGGAAATGACCGGAAAGTTATTATAAAAAAAATGGATAGCCACGGTCGTGAAATAAGTACCGAGGAGCAGGATTTATCTGATGAAGAAATACGAGATTGGGCTGATAAAAAAAGAAAGAGAGGTATATTGCTAACTTCGGCAGCCACAGAATTAACGAAAAGCTTCAAAAATTGGTGGTTACAAGGAGATTATATTTTTGCATTTTCAGCAGACGGTCATCATTTTAGAATTAATGTCTCAGATAGTCTTAGACCAGAGCCTATAGAACTTGAAGGTAGAAGTAGAGGATTACAATGGTTTTTTAGTTTCTTTTTAGTGTTTCTTGTAGAAACCAAAGAAGCACACAGCAACACTATTTTATTGCTTGATGAACCAGGCTTGTCATTACATCCAATTGCTCAATATGATTTGGCAAAATTCTTCAGAAAATTGTCATTAGATAATCAATTGATTTACACTTCACACTCACCCTTTTTAGTGGATATGGAAAATTTAGCTAATGTGAAAGCTGTTTATATCGATAAGCAGTCAGGGCGAACAAAGGTTTCGTCAAACCTTAGATATGATGAAGTGGACGCTGAAAAATCAATTTATCCTGTTCACGCAGCACTTGGATTAACTGTTTCAGATACTTTGCTTTTAGGTTGCTTACCTGTATTAGTGGAAGGTGTAAGTGACCAGATATACTTAAACCTAATAAAAAGATATTTAATTGGTAAAGGGAAATTGAAATACTCCAAGGAGTTTGTTTTTATTCCAACTGGTGGAGTACGAGGAATGGGGCCTGTTTCAAAACTAGTTTCTTCGAGAGAAAATGAGCTTCCATTTGTTTTAGTCGATTCAGACAAGGCTGGTAAAGAATACAAAAAGCAGCTCACAAAAGAAAGGTATCGCGATGCTAAAGAAAAAGTTTTAGAAGTGGCAGACTTCCTTGGTAATCAAGATTTTGAAATTGAAGATTTAATCCCAAGCGATGCGATGGTTAGAACAATTGACAGAATGTTTCGAGCTAACCAATTCTTCGAAGATGTTTTCGATGCTAAAAAACCTATCATTGACCAAATTGAAGAATGGGCAAAAAACAACTCTATTGAACTACAAGATGGCTGGAAAGTGGATTTATCACGAAATATCCAAAATAGATTTGAAAAACTATTTGAAAACGTAGACAACGATTTACTTGAAGCTTGGGATAAGTTGTTCCAAATAATGCTGAAATAGAAAAAAACTGGTGCTAACACGCGGTCATAAAACAGTTGGGATTCAGTGGTTTGCGGGGCTTTGGCTCCCGCATCAACTTTTGTCTCGGTTGATGGTAACGAACTCCGCTAACCCAACCGTTTCATACCGCCAAACGTTGTGCCTCATGCTAAAAAAAACCGATAATCAACCAAATAAAGGTTTATTGAAATGATTAAGAAATTTATAAAAATAAGTGGTACAGGGAAGTTCCTCAACTATACACACAGCACAGTTCCTTCA
>JAAYIT010000299.1 GCA_012523295.1 Porphyromonadaceae bacterium
AAAGCGGGGCTGAACGGCTTCGATTGGACATTTGTGCGAGGTTCAGCTTTCGTTCTTCGATTGAATTTTTGTGCTAAAAATCCCCGCCTTCGGCAATACCCGAACCGTTATAGGGCATTTTAAAAGACGAAACGACAATGACGAAATGACTGATTTTAATTGGAAATATGAAATTCTACAATGGACTGACAAGAAGTGGAAGATAAAACCATTTCAAACAGACTTGGTTGACTTTTTTGAAACAGCTTTTAAAAACACGACATTTCCAGACAGAGCATTATTTGGGACAAATGATTACAGTATATCATTATTGACGGGCGGAATTTTCTTTGCAGCCTACACAAGAGAAGGTGTAATTTGGTTGCTTTTGGACAGACCATTTAATGACATTCCTAATTCAGACAGCAAAATAGTTAAATCAACAAAGAACTTTTCGGAACCATTATTCTGGTTAGAAACAAAAAACTTGAATAACCTTAAAACACTTATTGACAGACAAGATATTTGGGACAGTTTCAAGATTGCAACAGAAAGAATTTATGACAGCAAAATGGTAACTTCTCATAGAGACCACATTGCAAAAAATAAAATTACACTTGCCGACTTTTACTCAAACGGACTTCAAAATATACCTTTAAAAACGGTTTACGAAATAGAAAAGGAACTTGAAGAAAAAGTTAAACACGCAAGAAAACTATCACACAAGAAAAGACAAGAAATATTATCTAAGTCAAATCCAAAGCCGACAAAGACAATCGTAAAACAAACTATTTTTAACAGAAATCAATATGTAATTGCAGAAGTTTTATACAGAGCCAAAGGAATTTGTGAACGTTGCAAAAAATCAGCACCTTTTCTTAGAGACAATGACAATTCACCGTATTTAGAAGTTCACCACAAAATACCATTGGCGGAAGGCGGAGACGACACAGTAGAAAATGCAATTGCACTTTGCCCAAATTGCCATAAACAGGCACATTATGGAAAGACAACATACTAACCGAAGAAGAAAAACGAGCCATAACACGGATTTTGCTTCAGGCGGGGTGACGTGTTAATTTGGAGCTTTGTGCTTCTATTTAAGTTCAGTACAAGTTGACAGTTTTGTACAACGAAACTCGCCCGAACGCAAAGCCCCGAACCGTTACTAAAAACTATTAATGATTATCCGTTTTTGTTTTTAATCTTAATAAAATGTTGTTTTTTTAGATTGGGACTAACCGCTTCAAGTCGGTTTGTCCCGTTGTATAGCGACATAAATATGCAACAATTTAAAATTGCAACAAATAGGAATGATTGCGGATAATCAAAAAAACTATTTTACTATTAACTTTCTACTTCTTCCCTCTCCTCACCACCGTTTCATACGTCTTAATCCAGGTCGGCACATCAATTTTTTGTGCCAGTTGTCCGATTAAATCGTAAGGAATATTATCCAAATTTTTAAAACGGATACAACCTTTTCCCATATCTAATTTGGCTTTGCTGTGTTTAGGATACTCATTCTCAAACCATTCTGCAATTCCCGGAACTGAATAAACACCCATATGATGTAGCGCAATATGACCTTTCGTATTCCCCAAATTTATCAGCGGTAGCGGCACTTTCGGCTTTACAGCATAACCGTCCGGATAAATTGAAAACGGTATGACATAACCAATCATTCCGTAGCTGATCTCCTCCACATAACCTTCAGGTAGATTATCTTTTAGTACTTTGCGAATTTTCTGAATAGCTTCTCGACGATCATCGGGAAGGCTTGCCACATATTGATCAGACGTTTCCGGTTTTGGAACCATATGTTCTGAATTTAAAAAGTTATTATAATATCAATTAAATTTATTTCATCAACAGAGCTATTTTGGTAACGCTCAACACATTCTTGAATTTTTTTCCTGAATTTCCAACACGTGATCGGGTTCAGTTCCAATTCAGATGCTAAATCATTGGCAGAAAGTCTTTTCTTCTCAATACAAACAGTATAAACAATATAAAAAGCCTTATTTACCGGGAATTTACAATTATGAAAAATAGTATGAGCAGTAGCACTTTCTTCCTTTTTACATCGCGTACAACGACGAGCAGCAAAGGTTTTCCCCGAACAAAAATTGGTATGCCCGCATTTACGACAAACAAAACCTTTTTCCCATTTTATATCGGCAATGAATCGAAGGGCTTTGTCATTATCGGTACAAAGGCTTTGAATTAATTCGGGGGTTATGTCTTTTTTAAGCATAAGATATTAATAAAATAATCAACTTTTTTTAATGCTTGTCCGCAAACTTTTTTAATATATGAATTGTGAGTATTTAATGTTCGAATTTATCAATCAATCGGCTGGAAGCCGATTGTCCCAATGGCTTTTCAAAATTGCAAAAAATAACAACGTTCAATGCTTCTATAAAATGATTCTCGTGTACTTTACGATTCAATTAACTTGTTATAATAAGCTTTGCAAAAAACAAATTTTTCAATAAATGCTTTCACAAAAGTAATCATTATTTTTCAATTATTTATTCAAATTAGTGATACTATTGTAATATGAAATAAAAATATTACCTTTGCACTCGGAAAATAAATTCAATATAAAAAGATGCAAAAATTAGTAATAGTTGGAGGAGTAGCAGCCGGAGCAACTGCCGCTGCTAAAGCAAGAAGAATTTCGCCGGATGCTCAAATCACCATATTAGAGGCCGGCCCGGATATTTCATTTGCAAATTGTGGATTGCCTTACTACATTGGCGGTGATATCAAAAGCCGCTCGAAACTTATCTTGCAAAGTCCTGAAAGTTTCAAAGATCAATATAATGTCAACGTATTTACAAACACATTAGTAACATCGATTGACAAAAGTTCGAAACAAGTTACAGCTCAAGATACTCAAAATGGCACATTAAAACAGTTTGCTTATGACAAACTGATATTGGCACAAGGCGGACGTCCGATAAAACCAAATCTTCCGGGAGCTGACATGCATCACGTTTTCAGCTTGTGGACGCTCGATGACATGGATAGAATAGACAATTTTATCAAAGATAACGAACCAAAAACCGCGGTAGTTGTAGGAGGAGGATTTATCGGATTGGAAATGGTGGAGGCACTTGTAAAACGTGGTTTGCGGGTAAGCGTTGTGGAAATGATGCCGCACGTTATGGCAGTGTTGGATGCTGAAACAGCCGGATTTATCGAAAATGAGATGCTGGCATTCGGGGTTGGAATTCACACTTCATCGGGTGTGACCGAAATAAAAAAAGACAGCGTAAAATTAGATAACGGAAAAACGTTGGAAGCCGACATGGTAATCCTTTCAATTGGTGTGCGCCCTACCCTTCAGTTGGCTCAAAATGCCGGACTTGAAATCGGTGAGGCCGGAGGATTATTGGTAAATGAATTTCTGCAAACTTCCGATCCTGATATTTTTGGAGCCGGCGATATGGTGGAAATTGAACACCGAGTAAATGGCAATAAAGTACGTATTCCGCTTGCAGGACCGGCAAATCGACAGGGCCGAATCGCGGCAGAAAATGCCTTAGGAGGAAAACACGCCTACAGCGGTTCAATCGGGACTTCTATCGTACGGGTATTTGATGCAGTCGCGGGAATAACGGGACTATCACTGAAACAGGCTCGAAACCTTGGTCTGAATGCTGACGCGGTTACAGTTCACAAAGAACACCACACAAGCTATTATCCGGGCGCAGAAACTGTAAGCGTAATGCTTGTATTCGACAAAGAAACAGGTGTAATTCTCGGAGGTCAAACTGCAGGCTACAAAGGTGCCGACCGCAGATTGGATGTTATCGCAACAGCTGTTGCCAACAAGCTCACAGTGAGTGATCTGGCAGATGTGGATTTTGCTTATTCACCGCCACTCGGAACTGCCAACGATGTGATAAACATGGCGGCTTATACCGCAGAAAATCGGATATCCGGATTTAGTCCTGCTGTAACAGCAGCGGAATTAGATGAGTATTTAGAAGATAAACACGCGATTTTCATTGATGTAAGGGATAATTTTGCTTATGACAAATCAAATGTATCGGGCTCAGGACACATTCCATTGGAGTTTTTAAGTCAAACGCTGGACACAATTCCAAAACAACACACGATTGTAGTGTATGACGAAACCGGTAAAAAAGGCCATCAGGCACTTCGCACGTTGGTAGGCGCGGGCTTTGAGGATGTGGTCAATTTATCCGGCGGACATACTTCTATGCAGCGCTACGAAAGAGCAGTCGGGTTTAAGAATATCCGGATCGATCTATTGCCGGTCGAGCCAAAGTCATTCGAAGAAGAAACAACGGAAGATGTACGAGAAGAGGAAGTTGTGGAACAAGCCACTGAATTTGACTCTCCGATTGTAGTGGATGTGCGTACACGTGAAGAGTTTCATTACGGAGCCTACCCCGATGCACTTTGTCTTCCGCTTGACGAGCTTACACACGCTTATGAAAAAGCTTTGGGTACAAATCTGGAGCGAGATATTACGGTTTACTGCGCTTCCGGAGCTCGCTCAGCATACGCTATGCAGTTCTTGCGCCAGCTTGGTTATACGAACGTAAAAAACGGCGGCGGACTAATGCAAATGATGCGGAGAAGGTAGATTTGATATACGATTGAATTATACCCTTAAGATAAAATAAAATTTTTGACTTTCGCAAGTTGTTACAGCCTGCTATAAAGCTGCTTTTGATAAATAATATGCTGATTATTAGAGGAATTAAGCAAGTTGGGGCTTTGCCCCAAACCCCACTTCATTTTTTGTCTTGACACAAAAAACGAAGCAAAAAAAGTCAATCCGTCAGCTGACGGACGCCTCACTCAAAAAATTGGCATTCAAACGGCTAAATCGTCCAAACTCGCCCCAAATATTTCGGTTTTTGAAACCTATTTGCAGGCTCAAACAAGGACGATTCTTAACGCCGTTCTCTCTGATTTTTTGGCTCACCGGATGATGCCACTCGTTAGCAAGCCTTTTGAGACTATCAGATTGAGCTTGCGAAAGTTTAGTAAAATTTATTATGAAACAGCCATTTAAAATAAATCTCAAACTTAAGAGAATGATTAATGGCGTGTTCCATACGTTCTTAATGTAAAAAATAAAAAATGATTATTCGTTTTTGTTCCTAATTTTAAATAATGTTTTTTTTAGATTGGGACTAACCGCTTCAAGTCGGTTTGTCCCGTTGTCTAACGACTTAAATATACAACAATCCCGAATATAGGAATAATTGCGGATAATCATAAAATAAAATAAAATATAACCGTATGAAAACTTTTTTAATAATTCTAACTGTAATTGTAGTCGCTGTAGCTATTTTATTCTTTTTTGTTAAAAGAAAAATGTCCTCTTTGACTGCGGTTGAAACTCATAAGGATATCCTAACTTTGACATCACAGAATTTTGATCATCAGTTAAAAGGGAAACTTGTGTTGGTTGATTTCTGGGCAGAATGGTGCGCGCCTTGTAAAGTTATGCTCCCAATTCTAAACGAAGTAGCTGAAAGCAGCAATGACAATTTTATAGTTGCCAAAGTGGATGTGGATAAAAATCAAGCGTTAGCACAAAAGCACAATATTCGCAGCATTCCTTCTCTTGTTGCTTTCAAAGCTGGAAAAGAAGTAGCCCGATTTGTAGGCATTAAGAATAAGAAGTTTTTATTGGGAGAAATGGAGAAATTGAAGTAGTTTATTTTATATAATCTCGTTACTAAAACTATTCCAAAGGTCTTCGACCATTTACAAACCTGCCCGACGAAGTCAGGGTTGATTTTCCCAACTTTTGAAGTGGTTTAAAACCCTTCAAATAGTTGAAAGGAAAAAGAACCTAAGGAATGTCGCCACTCCTAATATATCTCACCTTTCGCGGCCAGCAGCGTATTTTTCAACAATGAAACAATCGTCATCGGACCTACGCCGCCCGGTACGGGTGTGATGTAAGAGCATTTGGGAGCAACTTCGTCAAATTTCACATCGCCTTTCAGACGGAAACCGCTTTTAGTTTCGGTGCTTGGTACACGTGTGGTTCCAACATCAATGATTACAGCACCTTCTTTTACCATATCGGCTGTAAGAAATTCAGGAATTCCAAGCGCTGCAATAATAATATCTGCTTGCAGTGTTATTTCTTTGAGGTTTTTGGTTCGGCTGTGACAAACAGTTACAGTTGCATCTCCCGGATTCGCTTTCTGCATCATCAGTGAAGCTACCGGTTTTCCCACGATATTGCTCCGCCCGATTACCACGCAGTGCTTTCCTGAGGTGGGTATTTCGTATCGTATCAACAGCTCCATAATTCCTGCCGGTGTAGCTGAAACAAAGCAAGGCAAGCCAATCGACATACGTCCCACATTAACCGGATGAAATCCATCCACATCTTTTCGAAAATCAATCGCTTCGATTACTTTTTGCTCGGAGATATGTTTTGGAAGAGGCAACTGTACGATAAATCCATCTAATTCACCATCATTATTAAGTTCATCTATTTTCTGTAATAATTCTTCTTCTGAAATAGAATCTTCAAAAGCGATTTTTGTGGATTTAAACCCCACTTCCTCACATGATCTCACTTTACTTGCAACATACGTTTCGCTGCCACCATCATGCCCGACAATTATAACGGCCAAGTGAGGTGCACGTTTTCCGGATGCAAGCATAGATTTTACTTCCTCTGAAATTTCTGCTTTAATTTGTTGTGAGATTAATTTTCCGTCGATTAAATTCATAGTTGTTTGCCCCCTATCCCCCTGAAGGGGGGAATTTTAGGAGCGTATATTAAAATTATTTAAGTTCTTAGATTTTGATTGTGTGCACAAAGTTGATTTGCTACCAATACTCCCCCTTCAGGGGACTGGGGGGCTTCTTTTTACCTTCTTCTCTTAAATTTCGGCATTCCTTTTTTCATCGTAGCCTGACGCATCATCTTGCTCATCTGATCAAACTGTTTTAACAGTCGATTCACTTCTACTACAGTTGTTCCGCTGCCATTAGCGATTCGGTTTTTACGGCTGCCGTTCATAGAGGATGGATTAGCCCGCTCGTAAGGTGTCATTGATTGGATAATTGCTTCAATGCCCTTGAACGCATCGTCGTCAATTTCCACATCTTTCAACGCTTTGCTCATACCGGGAATCATAGACGCAAGGTCTTTGATGTTACCCATCTTCTTGATTTGCTGAATTTGGGACATAAAGTCATCAAAATCGAACTGATTCTTTGCAATTTTCTTACTGATGCGCCGGGCTTCTTCCTCATCGAACTGCTCTTGTGCTTTCTCCACCAGCGATACAATGTCACCCATCCCCAGAATACGGTCAGCCATACGTTCCGGATGGAATACATCAAGCGCATCCATTTTCTCACCGGTTCCGACAAATTTTATCGGTTTCTCAACCACAGAACGAATGGAAAGCGCCGCCCCACCACGGGTATCACCATCGAGTTTTGTCAACACCACTCCATCAAAATTCAATCTCTCGTTAAACTCTTTGGCAGTATTTACGGCATCTTGTCCGGTCATTGCATCCACTACAAAGAGAATCTCCTGCGGTGAAATCGCTTTTTTGATTGATGAAATTTCGTTCATCATCTGCTCATCAATGGCTAACCGACCGGCTGTATCGACAATTACCACATCGAAACCTGAATTGCGCGCATGACGAACGGCAGCTTCAGCAATTTTTACAGGATTTGTATTTCCTTCTTCTGAGAATACCGGAATTTGCAGTTGTTCTCCGAGTACTTTCAACTGTTCTATTGCAGCAGGACGATACACATCACATGCCACTAAAAGAGGTCTTTTCGCCCGTTTTGTTTTCAGCAAATTGGCTAACTTTCCGGAGAAAGTCGTCTTTCCGGAACCCTGCAAACCCGACATCAAAATCACGGCGGGCGAACCTTTCAAATTGATATCCACGCTGCTCCCACCCATCAACCGACTTAGCTCATCGTGAACTATTTTCACCATCAACTGTTGCGGTTTCAAGGCTGTAAGCACATTTTGACCGATGGCTTTTTCTTTTACAGTATCTGTAAATGTTTTGGCTACTTTATAGTTGACGTCTGCATCCAACAACGCTTTACGGACATCTTTCAGCGTTTCCGCTACATTAATTTCCGAGATTCTGCCTTCACCTTTGAGTATCTTAAACGACCGTTCGAGCCTATCACTTAAACTTTCAAACATCTTTATTTGTATTTATCGGTAATAATGATTTTCGGGAATCAATGTAATTCACGAAAATTCACTTGTTTTTTATTCTAATTTATTCTTAAAATTCACTTTTCACAATAAATCATTCAACTTGAATTAACTCATTAAAAAGGATTGCAAAGATAGTGAAAAGCTAAGAATTTGACAAAAGAAAAAATCTTACAAGAGCCGGCTCTTCAGATTTTTCGCCACGGAAAAACCCCTTGTCTTTGACTATTGTTTCCTATCGGCGAGCACATCCAAGACTTATATCCCGAAGAAAAAAGCATGCATAGCGCACCAATAAAAAAGTTTGGACTTTTATCAATCCAAACTTTTCTTTATAATCGAAACTTTCATTTATCTTCTGTTTCTGGCATTGTTACGCATTGCTTTTTGCTGTTCGCGTTGCATTTTTTCAAGCCGCTCCATAAATCCTCCTTTTTTCTTTGGGTTTTTGGCATTAGCTTTTCCTTTAGCCCGAAGCTCTGCAAGCAGTTTTTCATCATCAATTGTCATACGAATCAAAGCAGTCTGAAGAACCGTGAATAATGACGACAGGAAGTAATAGTAGGTCAGACCCGATGCGTAACTATTGAAAATAAAGAAGAACATCACGGGCATAAAATACATCATGTATTTCATCATTCCGGCGCCGGGCTGATCCGGTGAAGTTGTCGTATTTTGCATGCTGATTTTAGTTGAGAAAATACTCGTAACAGTCATCAACAGCGCGAACAAACTGACATGATTATTTAGAATTGAACTGATCAAAGGAATGTTGGCTTTCCACGAGAAAATCGCATCGTAAGCCGAAAGGTCTTTTACCCAAAGAAAACTTTCCTGACGAAGTTCGATCGCGGCAGGGAAAAACTGGAACATGGCAATCAGAATCGGCATCTGCAGCAACATTGGGATACAGCCGCTCATAGGACTCACACCAACTTTACCGTAAAGCTCCATGGTTGCCTTCTGTCTTTCCATTGCTTTTTCCTTTGGAATTCGCGCGTTGATTTCATCAATTTCAGGCTTCAACACACGCATTTTTGCACTGGACAGGTAAGACTTGTATGTCAATGGTGAAATAATCAGCTTGATAACAATCGTCATTAAAAGAATAATTACACCGAAACTTCCAATGTATTTACTGAAAAAGTTAAACATCGGAATCACAAAAAAGCGGTTAACCCAGCCAAAAATCCCCCAACCCAGTGAAATTAAGTCACGTAGATAAAGTTTATTCTCTTTGGGAACATCCTTATCGTAATTAGATAAAGTTTTGTAATGATTTGGTCCGAAATACATTCTAAAACCGGTCGGTTCGCGTCCTGTTAAATCAAATGGAACAACCATCTCCGATGAGAATGATTTCAAGTAACCGGAATGTTCGTCCATCACTTCACTTTTCAGAATGGAGGAAGAAAATGATTTATCTGCGATCAACACCGAGCTAAAGAACTGATCTTTAAATGCGATCCACTTCAGCTGATTGTTAATATTTTTTTGATCATTTTTGCTCTGATTCAATTTACTCATATCACCTGCAACATATCGATAATGCAGGCCTGAATAGCGCTCTTCAAATGTCCTTCCTTTCTCCTGCTGACGTATATCCGCGCTCCAACTCATCTCAAGCGAATTTATAGCCATAGGCATAACCTCATTCATTTTATTCGCTTTCACCGTATAAGTCATCATGTAATCTTCGGCCGGAAGCATATAAATAAAGTCAATGTAGGACTCCGGTTTCGTTGTGTTCAACCTCAATGTAAGTGTCTGATTTCCATTTGAATCCTTAACAATCTCACCTTGAGGAGTAAAATACAGGTCTGAAGAATTCAACACACGATTATTGTTTGTAACCAATGTATAGTTGAAACTGCTCTCATCCTTATCAAAAAGCAGCAACGGCTTTCCTTCCTGCGCTTTGTATTTTTTAAGTTCTACCGAATAGACTCTACCCCCTTTATTACTCAGAATTACCTTTAACAGATCATTTTCAAGTGTTATGAAATTTTCTTCGCCAACAGATGATGCGCTAAAATCTCCAAAAATATCCACATTGGCCGCAGCGGCAGCGACTGTGTCAGTCGCGACATTTATAGAATCAGATACGGCTAACGTCTTTGCCGCTGAATCTTGTGCCAATTGTGCTTCATACTGCTGCTGTTGCACCAAAGCAATCGAGTCTCTCAGCCTTTGCTGCCGCTCTATTTCTTCCTTGGAAGGTTTTGTCAGGAGTGTAAATCCAATCATTATACCGGCTATCAACAAAAAACCGATAATCGTATTTTTATCCATATTTACAAAATTTCGAGTTTAGATAGGTCTGAAAAATGGGACTTAATCTAAACTCGCAGTTTCATTTCTTATTATTCTTATGCAAAAAATCAAGAAAAGTTATCGTCATTTTTAAGAGTGCAAATTTCGTAAAAAAAACTGACATATTAAAGTAAAACAAGCTGATTTTTAAATATAAAGAAAAGCACGATTATTTCTAAACGTGCTTTATCCTTAATTTTTTGCAAGTATTTAATTTTTTCTACTTCCTTTCTTCAATTGGAGTATATCCTTGTTGCGGTCGAACATTTTTGTAGGCAGGACGAATGATTCGTTTGCTCGGCGAATTGAGTTCTTCAATTCTATGAGCTGTCCACCCAACGATACGCGCCATGGCAAACAACGGAGTAAATACTTCCTCGGGAAGACCGATTGTATTATACACAAATCCGGAATAAAAATCAACGTTAATACAAGCTTTTTTAGCTCCTGTTTTGTATTCGAAGAACTTTTTGATTCCACGCTCTTCAACCAGTTCAAGCAGAGCCAGTTCTTTTTCATTCCCTTTTTCTTTGGCAAGCTCACGCGCCATCTCTTTCAACAAGCCGGCACGTGGATCGCTGATAGTATAAACCGCATGCCCGATACCATAAATCAAACCGGTCTTATCATGTGCTTCTTTTTTAAGAATTTTCAGCAGGTAGTTATCGATTTCTTCAACATTTTCCCAATCTTTTACATTTTTCTTCAAGTTGTCTATCATATGCTTTACTTCAATATTAGCTCCCCCGTGCAACGCGCCTTTCAGCGAGCCAATACCTGCGGCAATAGCAGAATAGGTATCAGTTTCTGTTGAACTGGTTACACGAACCGAGAAGGTAGAGTTATTACCACCACCGTGCTCAGCGTGCAAAATTAACGCTAAGTCAAGAATTTTTACTTCAAGGTCGGTGTAATTATCTTTACCTTTCATCATGAAAAGGAAGTTTTCAGCCACTGATTTGTCTTCGAATGGATGACGAATATGAAGAGCACGACCGTGTTGATCGTGGCGGAGCACTTGATACGCGTAGGCAATAATAGTTGGAAATTTCGCTATCAGATTAATTGACTGACGAATAAGATTATCCTTGGAAATATCATCCGGATTTTCATCAAATATATAAAGTTCGAGTACACTTCTCGCCAGGATATTCATAATATTTCCACCTTTTAATGAGAGAATGCTCATTGTTGTGCGGTGATCCAAGGGCATGGTTTTCATAATCAAAGAGCGGAATGACTCCAGTTCTTCCTTTGTTGGCAGCGCTCCGGACCAAAGCAGAAAGGCGGTTTCTTCAAATCCGAGTCGATTCTCTTTTTGAATTCCTCGCACTAAATCTTCCACATCAATTCCACGATATAATAATTTTCCGGGTATAGGTTTTAAGGTGCCATCCGACTGTTTTTCATATCCAAGCACATCGCCTATACGGGTTAATCCGGCTAAAACGCCCGATCCATCTTCATTCCGGAGTCCGCGTTTCACACCCATATCTGAGTACAATTCTTTCCGAATATCAGTAGTAAAATTGATGCGATCCGATAATCTTTGAATTAATTCTGTTTCTGTCATATCAAAATTTGTGTTATTTTTTTTGTTTGTAGATATAATGTTTTATTTTCTTGTAAAATGTATTTAAATTCAGCAGCTTTTGATTTCTAAAAAAAGTCTTTCAGCATTATACAACTCCATTTCACCTATAATTCTGCCAAATCAATGATATAATGTTTATTCGTATCAATTTGTTCTATAAAATCAGAAAAAATAATCTTTGCTTGTATTTTGAGCTTTATAAATTCAGAATCACCTCATTTGCAAATTCTGAAGTACTTTTAGCTTGTCCGTTTTTCATAAATCGCGCCAAATCATTTGTAGCGATTCCTTGTGAGAAAAGTTTTTCAAGTGAATTAATAATCAAACGACCTGCCTCATTCCAGCCCATATATTCAAGCATCATAACTACAGAAAGGAGCAATGAGCAAGGATTTGCTATGTTTTTACCGGCAATATCGGGAGCTGTGCCGTGTGTCGCTTCAAAAATCGCGTGTCCGGTTTTGTAATTGATATTGGCTCCGGGTGCAATACCTATTCCGCCTACCATAGCTGCAAGCTGATCGGAAATGTAATCACCGTTCAAGTTCAGCGTGGCTATTACCGAATACTCCTCGGGCTTCAGCAATGTGTTTTGTAAGAATGCATCCGCGATAACATCTTTTATAAATACTTTTCCTTCTTCTACTGCTTTGTTGTAGGCTTTCACAGCGGCATCTAACCCATGCTCTGTTTTAATTTTGTTGAATTTATTTTCGGTAAACGTGTCTTCCGGAAATTCTCTTTCGGCTAATGCATATCCCCATTTTTTAAAACCACCTTCGGTGAATTTCATAATATTACCTTTGTGAACAAGTGTTACTGATGGTAATTTATTGGCTATAGCGTACTCAATCGCTGCGCGAACAAGCCGCTCCGTTCCTTCAACAGATACAGGCTTTACTCCAATAGATGTTGTTTCGGGAAAACGGATTTTTGCCACCCCCATCTCTTCATTCAGAAATTTCAAGACTTTCTCTACTTCGGGGGTTCCGGCATTCCACTCGATTCCGGCATATATATCTTCTGTATTCTCACGGAAAATCGTAACGTGAACTTTCTCGGGATGTAACAACGGAGTAGTTACTCCTTTAAACCAGCGTACCGGACGAAGGCACACATACAAATCCAACTCTTGCCGCAACGCCACATTCAACGAGCGAATTCCTTCACCCACGGGTGTTGTGAGCGGACCTTTTACGCCGATCAGATATTTTCTAAACGCATCAAGCGTTTCTGTAGGCAGCCAAGTCCCGAGTTTATTATAAGCTTTTTCTCCGGCAAGAACTTCTTTCCAGCTAATTTTCTTATCCCCCCGGTAAGCTTTTTCGACAGCCTTATCTACTATTTTTTGTACAGCTACAGTAACTTCCTTCCCAATTCCATCCCCTTCTATGAAAGGGATTATGGGATTGGTAGGAACTTCTATATTATCTGATTTTTTTGAAATTTGATTCATATAATTTTCTACTTCATAGCATTCAGGGCACTACCGGCTTTGAACCAGCCAATTTGCTGCTCGTTATAGGTGTGCGCCACTTCAAAACTTTCTTTTGTGCCATCCGAATGGATGAGTTCCACTGTTAAGTTTTTCCCCGGAGCAAATTCGTTCAAACCTATTATGCTGATTTTATCATCTTCACGAATTTTATCGTAGTCGTTTTTATCTACAAAAGTCAATGCCAACATTCCTTGTTTTTTCAAGTTAGTTTCATGAATTCGCGCAAAAGATTTTACAATAATTGCTTTCACATTCAAGTGCCTCGGCTCCATTGCCGCGTGCTCACGACTCGATCCTTCACCGTAATTTTCTTCGGCAACTACTACAGAACCAAGCCCCTGAGCTTTGAATTTACGCGCCAAAACCGGTACTTGTGTATATTCGCCTGTTTCTGCATCTAACACAGCATTTGTTTTGTTATTAAATTGATTCACCGCGCCAATCAGCATGTTATCAGAAATATTGTCCAAGTGTCCGCGGAAACGTAACCAAGGGCCTGCCATAGAAATATGGTCTGTGGTGCATTTTCCGAAAGCTTTAATCAGCAATGGAAGTTCTATAAAATCTTTTCCATCCCAAGGAGCGAATGGCTTAAGTTTCTGCAGTCTGTTTGATTCGGGATTGATTTCCACCTCAATACTGCTTCCATCGGCTGATGGAGCCAGATAACCGGCATCTTTTACCTCAAACCCGTTTGGCGGCATTTCATAGCCTTCCGGTTCTACAAGTTTTATAGTTTCGCCGTTCGCGTTGATAAGCGTATCTTTTAGCGGGTTAAATGCCAAATCACCCGAAAGGGCAAATGCTGTAACCAATTCGGGAGACGTTACAAACGCGTGTGTATTAGGGTTTCCATCGTTACGCTTCGCGAAATTACGGTTGAAGGAATTGACGATTGAATTTGGACGGTCATTCGCTCCATCACGTTTCCACTGACCGATACAAGGGCCGCAAGCATTAGCCATTATAATAGCGCCTGCATCTTCAAAAACCTTCAAAACTCCGTCTCTTTGGGCTGTGTAGCGTACTTGCTCCGAACCGGGATTGATAATCAATTTTGTTTTGATTGATAATCCGTTTTTCGTAGCATCTTCCAAAATATGAGCTGCACGCGTCAAATCTTCGTAAGAGGAGTTGGTACAAGAACCTATCAGACTCACTTCGAGCGCCGGGAAATTTTTCTCTTTCACCTCTTTCCCAAATTCGGAAATAGAAAATGCCGCATCCGGCGTAAATGGCCCGTTCACATGTGGTTCCAGTTCAGAAAGATTGATTTCAATTACTCGGTCGTAATATTTTTCAGGATTAAGCTCCACTTCCGGATCCGCTCTAAGATGAGACATTATTTTACGTGCTTCATCGGCTACATCTTTTCTTCCTGTACCTTCTAAATAGACTGCTGATTTTTCATCGAATGGGAAAATAGAAGTCGTCGCACCTACTTCCGCGCCCATATTACAGATTGTTCCTTTTCCGGTTGCCGAGAAAGTAGAGGCTCCTTCTCCAAAGTACTCGATAATGGCGTTCGTTCCTCCTTTTACGGTCAGTATTCCGGCCAGTTTCAAAATAATATCTTTTGGAGCAGCCCAGCCTGACAATTTTCCTGTCAGTTTTACACCAATGATTTTAGGCATTTTAAGCTCCCATGGCAAACCGGCCATCACATCCACCGCATCGGCGCCACCAACTCCGATTGCTATCATCCCTAAACCACCTGCATTAGGTGTATGTGAGTCTGTACCAATCATCATTCCACCGGGGAATGCATAATTTTCAAGTACTACCTGGTGAATAATTCCTGAACCGGGTCTCCAAAATCCAATGCCAAATTTATTGGAAACATCATGCAGGAAGTTGAAAACTTCTTCATTGGTTACTTTCGCGGTTTGAAGATCGGTTGCGGCATTTACGTAAGCCTGAATTAAGTGGTCGCAATGCACAGTTGAAGGAACCGCGGTGCTTTTCCGTCCCGAATTCATAAGCTGGAGCAGAGCCATCTGGGCTGTTGCATCCTGCATCGCTACTCGATCGGGTGCAAAGTCAACATAATCGACCGCACGTGAATAATTTTTTATCGGAACGTTTGGGGAAAGGTGAGAGAAAAGAATTTTTTCGGTTAAAGTCAACGGGTGACCCAATGTTTCTCTTGCTTTGTTTACTTTTTCGGGCAGATTTGCATAAACTTCCCGAATCATATCAATGTCAAATACCATAATAGTAATAAACCCTAAATCCGTCAATTGACGAAAATTCAGAGCATGTTATTTAAGTTTATATTATTTTCTTGTGATTTTGGATTAGTCAAACGTCTGAATTTGACAGACTTTTCTACACTTGTTTTAACAATAAATTGTTAAATTTGTTCAATTAGATTGGATATTTTAAGGACAAAAACAAATCGATATTAGTATCATCTTTTTTTATAATATGATATAATCTCTTTGAAATCTGATTCTGTCAAAGTAAGCTTAATGTATCGCCTGATCCACCGATAAATTTTATTGAATTCCCTATTTACCTTGGATATTTTCAAAAACTTCACACAGTAATCCGGACAGGCTCAGAAATTCTTACTCCATTCTCTTATCGGTGGTTTGGTGAGTTTTATTAAAATGAAAAGGCTGCTCCCACCAAAGCATTAACACCCTGAACTTCGTAACCTCGGAAGAATTCGTATTTTTTATCGAGTATATTATTCACTCTGAAAAAAACCGACATCCAGTCTCTGTACGCGTATGAAGCTCCAATATTCCAATCATATACGGGTGCCAGCTTTGTTCCGTTTAAGTCAGAAAGTTTCGCGATTCGCCCATCCTGATATATGAATTGCGTATTGACAGAAATATCGTTACCGACTTTTACATTTGCTCCAAAATCGATATCCCAACTTGGTGTGTGCCAGGGATGGCGTTCATCTTTTACATTCCAAATATAATGCGCTCCCTTCACATAAAGATTGATTTGATTTTTGTAATCCCACGAAGTTCTGAATCCAACCGAAATTCTGTTCGCCTGTGACTCAACTACATCAAAACGATTTAAGTAAACTTTATTGAAATTATCAGGCATACCTTCTACGGTAGTAATTCTTTCAAAAGCTCTGTTCACATAAAAATATTGATTCCCGATGATTTTATATTGTCCGTAAACATCAAAAATCAAATCATATACCGGACTTACTTTTACTCCTAAATACGCATCAACAGGTGTATAGGTGTCTGTAAGACGAACGTGAGAAGACAAATAGCGGTTTTCATCGTATTTATCATACATGGAATTTACAGTCAAATCTCCGGTTATACCTCCATATATCGACAGATACTGCTGAATGGCATTCCACTGCCCGCTCACATCGGCCGATGGGGAAAGCACCTGACCTGCTCCGCCAATCGAGATTCCGGTTTTAGCGCCAATTTTCAGGAACCAATCTAATTCTTCAATTTTATAATATGCATTCAGTTTGATAAGGTTATAATTTTCCGGGAATGTGAACTCAGGATCCAAGTTACCGCCGTATCCAAAATTATAA
Organism: Porphyromonadaceae bacterium; assembly: GCA_012523295.1. GTDB lineage: Bacteria > Bacteroidota > Bacteroidia > Bacteroidales > Paludibacteraceae > UPXZ01. The sequence goes on from JAAYIT010000299.1 coordinate 17,135, forward strand.
ATATCGACTTTCATTCCTAAACGACTCAAATCAAACGGCACTTCAAAAAGTCCATTTAAATGAATTTGATTTTCTGAAAATCCTGAAATTTTACTGTTAAAGATTTTGTAATTCAGCGCGGCATCAAAAATCAAATTTTCTGCTAATGGCAGCGAGCGAGCACCTACAGTACCATTCGCACGCCAATGAGTGTTATCAAGCGGCATTCCGGACATTTCATAAAGTGTCATCGTTTTCCCATCGTACATATAATTTGCATCCCGATAGTCATTTACGACAGATGACATTATGAATGGTTCTGTTCCGGCGAAAGGACGTCCGTAATAATTAAAGTAATCGTGACTTCCGCCAATTCCGGCATACAAATCAAAATCATTAAAAAGATGATTATACTTTATCGCGGCACTTGTTTTTGAGTGTTTTTTATCTACAAATGCCCCCAAATGGTTTAAAAATACGTCCAATCGGTTGTTCTTGTTGTTCAAAACAGGATACATAAAACCGGCCAATGAATTGAACGGCAAGCCCATTCCTAATCGAAGAAACCCTTTATTAGCCGCGGTAGAAGAGACTCTTAGCTCTTCAGCCGGAAGAGTGTGAATGGAGTATCCCATATTGATTGGTGTAGAAATGTCAGAATAAATCGGTTGTGATTTTTCAACAACAGGTTCTACGACTTTCGGATCTGAGATTATTTTTCCTACATCAGTGATAACGGGTTGAAATTCTCGAGTTACAGTCACACTTTTATTTACTACGCTGTCAGGTGTTTGAGCTTCTGAGGTAAATATTGATAGAAATAAAACAGCAATAAGTAGCGCTGTATATTTTGTTGTTGAAAAAATTCTATTAGTAATCATACAATATTATATGTTGCTTGTTATTGACCTAATTATTTTTAGTATTGGGAGGGAGGATTCAGTAAATTTAAGGAGTCACGACCCGCTGTTTTTCTCTCCCTTCAATTGCGCTCAATCTCGAATTAATCATTTCCTGCACATCGTCTTGTACAGTATAGTTTTTCTGTAAGCTTAACAGATATTGTTTTGCCTGGAAGTCATCGCCTTTTTGGATATAAACATCAGATAAAACCACGAAACTTCTGGCTAACCAATATTGATGGGGAGTTCCTTTTTTAGCAAAATCAAGAACTTCATTTTCGGCAGTATTCAGTTGATTGAGCTTGAAATTGACATCGGCGAGCAAGAATTTAGCTTCTGCTCCAATCGAACTTCGTGTGTCTGCATTAATACCGTTCAGGTCTTTTAGCGCATCGCTGAGTTTGTTTTGCTGAACGTATGCTTTCGCTCTGTTGAGCAAGGCTTCAGACTTCATTGCAACAGTTGATTTCGGGTCATTGGCAATTTCAGTGGCAATTTTTATAGTTACATCCGCATTGTTGAGATTGTAGCTACTGCGCAGCACACCGAGCCGGGCTATGTTCTTATTTTCAGTCGTTTGTGCAACTTCACTTAACTTGTTAAAGAAATTCAGCGCCCCGGCAAAATCTTTATTGTCATACGCGATTTCTGCAGCTCGCAATGCCGCCTGTTCTACATTCGGATTGCCTCGCATATTGATTATTTTGGAGTATTCCTCCAAGGCTTTGTCTTTATTTCCTGTGACATAATAACTGTCAGCTAAGTAGTTAGCGGCTGTTGTACAGAACTTTCCATTTGGACAATACTGTTGGATATAATTTGTAAAACCGGTAATAGCTTCCGAGTAATTTTCAGATATATAAAGTCTTTCGGCTGCCATAAAGGTTATCGAGTCGGTTCGGATTACGGAAGCCGCATCCACTTTTCTACCTAACGAACGGACATAATCCATATAGCTGCTCACGTTGTTGGTGTTTATGTAAATCGTTTCCAGGCTTTCAAGCGCCACTTCAGCTTCTTCGCTTACCGGATAATCTGAAATCACTTGTTTGAAAACCGGAATAGCGTTATTATAGTCATTCTCATTGAAATAAACCATACCGATTTCGAGCTGAGCTTTTGGTGCAATGGTGCTGTTCGGATAAGCGCTTAGTAATCTTCTGTATGATTCAATCACCTTTGTATTGTTCTCAATCATCAAATAGGAACGTCCGATTTCGTAAAGCGCATCATCGCCATATTCAGAATTCGGAAACTGTATCAACAATTGTTCAAGCTGATTGATTTTCTGATTGTAATTTTTTTGAATTCCGGACATATAAGCGGTTTGGAAAAGCGCATAATCACCTTTTGTTTGATCTGCCATTGCTTTGGCGTAAAACTCGTTTGCTTTAGCGAAATTCCGAACACTATAATAGGCATCTCCTACCCTATTCAACGCATCAATATACATGACAGACTTTGGGTCTTTCGCGTTGTCAAGATATTTCAAGAACCATGAAAGCGATTCCGCGTATTTTCTTTGACGGAAAAGGGCGTAACCCAAAGAATAATAGCCTTGTACGTAGTTCGGATTCATTTGAACTCGGGCTATATTGAAAAAAGCATTCAAGTCTGTTTCAGCACGAACGAAATCATTTATTCTGTAAAAACTCTCGCTTCTCCAGAAGTAAGCATCCGCCAGATATCTCCCACTCGGAGCTGTCTGGATAGCTTTTGAGAAAAACTCAACGGCACGATTATAATTACTTGAAGCGAAAGCTTGCGTACCTACCTGATATTCAAGATACTGCTTTGTGTCAATTAATTTTGGCGAGAGATTTTTAATTTTTAGAATTGACTGGTAAGCTGCATCGTAATTTTTGGAGGTAAGATAAACCGTAGAAAGATAATCGTAGGCGTTATCTACATTTTTTGAGTTTGGAAATTCTTGGATAAACTTTTCGAATGCGGTTATCGATTCACCAAATGCAGCATTGGTTTCGTAAGTTGTCAACGCGTAATTATACAAAGCCTCTTCACGAACCTGAGAGTTAAAATTCGTCCTCGTTGCCACTTCATAAGCCATTCTGGCATTATCTTTATCGTCAAGTGCAATATACGCGTTTCCTAATTGAAGGTAAGCATTTTCACTCATTTCATCCTGTAAGGTCGTAACCTTGGAGAGGTATTTTACAGCTTCGGCAGGTTGATTTGCTTTCAGATAACTCACTCCTAAATAATACATATCATTTCTCAAAACCTGATCCGAAGTAGTTTCATAGCGCTTCAGATTTTCGATCGCCTTGGTGTAATCTCCCTCTGTGTAAGCTTTCTCGCCTATCATTCGATAAAGTTCGGCGTTAGCTTTATTCTCCGGATACTTTTTAAGAAGCATTGCAGCTCGATTTTCCATTTCCGGATAATTCTGCTTCGCGAAGTAAATCTGTGCTACGTAATACGGTGCAATATCCTCAAATTCAGGATGTTTTTCTGCCACCAATAAATCCTCCAACGCGGCATCATAATTCTTCAGCATATATTCCGTATAACCTGTATAATACCGTGCAGTAGCCTGATGAGGAGAGTTCATGCTTTTCAGCGTTTTGAAAATATCAAGCGCTTTTGCATTATTACCGGTAGCTAAATTGGCATACCCCCGACTAAAAAGATAATCAACTTTTTCCTTTTCAATCAGATGGGTTTCATTCACAACCCTGTAGTATGTTAACGCTTTTTGATAATCCTTTTTTTCAAAATTCAGCTGACCAAGCAGAAAGTAGCTCCTATCCAAATAAGGGGAATACGGATGATTTTGAACATACTCAACAAGCAGATTTTCAGCATTTTGCTGACGAAGCTCATAGGCATTACAAGCCAAATAGTACTCTGCTTCCTGAATCATTCCTGCGTTTGTAGGTACGGTTTTCTTGAGATAATCTTCAAAAAATCGATACGAGGCAGCAAATTTTCGTTGCGCGTAAAGTTCTTTTCCTTCTTGAAAAGTGTTGTCGGAATGAATGTATTTTACGGTGTGTTGTGCCTGGGTGGAAAAAACGACTAAAAAAGTCAGCACGGTTATGAAAAGTTTTCTAAACATAGAAAATAGATTTACGATTTTTGATATACTATTTTAATTTTGAAATCTCTGCTTTAATAAAAGTCATGGCTTATCTGCAATTGCAACAATATTTATGCCGTTAAAACTAAATATTTGTTATAAAACAAGCCTCATAAAGCATATTACGATTAAGTCTGTCTTGGCTCTAATGGTTTTGATTTTTCCATACTACGCAAAATACTTTTTCTTCTCTTCCGATTTTTGAGCATCAATGTATATTTTTACTGCCTTGCGAACTGACTTCATTCCAAAAAGCGCCGGATTGACTTCTCGTATCGGCAAGAAAAAGCACTCTTCAACATCATCATTGGCTTGAATTTGAGCATTATCGTCCAGCTTCGCTTCAAAAAAAACATCCATCGTCGGGACGATCAATCCGGAGTATAAATATTCGTTTGGCAAAGTAAAAAGAAAATTTATCGATATTGGTTTTACTCCTATTTCTTCGGTTATTTCGCGGATTGCGCACTGCTCGATAGTTTCATCCAGATCGGCAAATCCGCCCGGAAGATCCAGCGTGCCTTTTTCCGGCTCGTGTGCTCTGCGACAAACAAGCAATTCTCCACTTGAGTTTCGGATAAAGCTCGCGGTGGCGGCAGAAGGATTTATGTAATAAATGAAGTCACATTCTTCACAACGCTTTGATTTTTCGTTGTTTTGAATGAATTTAGAAGAGCCGCATGAAGGGCAAAACTTGAATTTAGAAAAGAAGTTCATTCTTTAGCAGATGAAATTTTGGAGTAAACAAGAAAAAATTGAATTAACAAACTATTGTTCAACCAATCAAAAACCCCTTTTTAAGTTAGGGGTATAAAAAAACCGTATTGTTATTTTGTTGAGAAAACTCCTGTAATCAGGATTTGAGGCATCGGAATTCTTTGTAATCTGCCGTTCCGACGAATCGGAATACCCGAAGGCGCAGCCCGCCATTGAAAACCTTTGTATCTCGGTAGTGAATAAGTGTTGAGTTTTCCAATCTCTTAACAATACGGTATGACAAATATACTACTTTTTATTTAATCTACCACCTTAAAATGATTATTTTTTGTTAAAAAAACTATTTTAGCTGTATAAAGAATGTTCGGTTGAATGGTTATAGGTCAAACGTCAGAATCCAACCAATTCAAAATCACCCTTTTGGGTCAGGTGACATCAAGCTTATAAACAATTCGTCCAATTGCGCTTGATCAATTTCCGATGGAGCATCAATCATTACATCCCTGCCGGAATTATTTTTCGGGAAAGCGATACAATCCCGAATGCTGTCCAATCCTGCGAAAAGTGATACAAATCGGTCTAATCCAAACGCCAGCCCTCCGTGTGGAGGAGCACCGTACTGAAACGCTCCCATTAAGAAGCCAAATTGTTGCTGTGCCTTTTCGGGCGTAAAACCGAGCAGCTCAAACATTTTACTCTGCAATTGGCTGTCATGAATCCGAATCGATCCGCCACCCAGTTCCACACCGTTAATTACCATATCGTACGCGTTGGCACGAACGGCGCCGGTATCAGAATCGAGCAAATGTATATCTTCCGGTTTGGGTGAGGTGAACGGATGATGTTTTGCAAAGTAACGTTGTGTTTCTTCGTCCCATTCAAAAAGCGGGAAATCAATAACCCACAGCGGTGCGAATACATTTTTATCCCGAAGCCCCAATCTTTCACCCATTTCCAACCTCAGTTCGCAAAGCGCTTTTTGAGTTTTTTCTTTTTCTCCGGCAAGAATTAATATCAAGTCATTGGGCTGAGCATTAAATAATTTACCAATAGCTTTCAAATCATCCTCCGAATAAAACTTGTCAACAGAAGATTTCACAGTTCCATCTTCGTTGAATCGAATATACACCAAGCCTTTTGCTCCAACCTGAGGGCGTTTTACAAAATCGGTCAACTGATCTAACTGCTTTCGTGTGTACGTCGCGCAACCTTGAGCACAAATTCCACCCACATATGGCGCACTGTCAAAAACCACAAAGTCGCGTCCGGAGACAGCGTCTTTAAGCTCCACAAATTTCATATCAAAACGCAAATCCGGCTTGTCCGAACCGTAGTATTTCATCGCATCAGCATAAGGCATTCTCAAAAAAGGCTCTTCAATATCGATACCCTTTATCGTCTTAAAAAGATGTTTTGCCAGTCCTTCAAATGTATTTAAAACATCTTCCTGCTGCACAAATGACATTTCACAGTCTATTTGCGTAAATTCTGGTTGACGATCCGCACGCAGGTCCTCATCACGAAAACATTTTACGATCTGAAAATACCGGTCAAATCCGGAAACCATCAAGAGCTGTTTAAATATCTGTGGAGATTGTGGAAGCGCGTAAAATTGTCCGGGATTCATGCGTGAAGGTACTACAAAATCACGCGCTCCTTCGGGTGTGGAGCCGATCAAAACGGGCGTTTCCACTTCCAAGAAATTCAACTGATCTAAGTAGCGACGCGTCTCAAAAGTCATTTTATGACGAAGCTCCAAGTTAGCTCGCACATTGGTTCTTCTCAAGTCCAAGTACCTGTATTTCATACGGATATCATCACCGCCATCGGTGTTTTCCTCGATTGTAAATGGAGGAGTTTTCGCCGCATTCAAGACAGTGAGATCATCCACTAAAATTTCGATTTCGCCCGTAGGGATATTCAGATTTTTACTGCTTCGCTCAGCAACGGTTCCGGTGATTTGAATCACAAACTCTCGCCCTAAATGATTGGCTCGTTCGCAAAGCTCGGCATTTACCTCCTGATTAAATACCAATTGGGTAATTCCGTAACGATCTCGCAAATCCACAAATGTCATTCCTCCCATTTTGCGGGTTCGCTGAATCCATCCGGCAAGTGTAGTTTTTATTCCGGTATCGGCAAGTCGGAGCTCGCCACATGTATGTGTTCTGTACATCTTCAATATTTACAAATTAACTCCTGATAGATACTATCGGGATTACGATTTCCTATTTTAAGTGCAAAATTAAGAAAAAAAGTGGAGAGTAAAGATATGGAAAAAGCATTATAGAATAAATAAGGCTAAATAAAACGCCCAATTAGGGACATTTTGAATTATCTTTATTAAAAATTGGTAGAGTTATGACAAGAACAAACTCGAGAATTCTTAATGAATTTGCAATAAAACTCATTGATATTTTCAAACCACACACTAAACGGATGGATATAGCGCAAACTTCAAAATGTAAGAATCAGAATGAGTTAAAACGTCAATTTCCATTGAAGAATTAGCACTAAACCGGGTTACTGCATTGTTAGTAATGTTAGAAAGAAATACAAATGTTTCGAGAGTTATGTTTTCTCTGACAATGTAATTTTATTTCTTAAGTGTAAGCTGCTTGAGAACAAATAACTCTCTGATTGTCACACACATGCACACCTTAATAATACGTTCCTGTCTTTTGATAGAAAACGAAAGCAATCATTTTTTCCTATATTCTGATAGCGAATTTCTTCAGACGCTCATCAATCATATGGCTTGGAATTATTTTCTTAATAGTCTCAGCCACAGCATTCAGCTGCCCTTCACGGATAAAATTATGCTGGATTACCAGTGAAATCTCACGTACCGGCTCCGGATCAACCAATTTACGAAGATTTTTCTTTTGGGCAGAAGTTAATAATTCTACATGAAGTTCCGGAATCACAGTGTAGCCACCGTTTTCATCTACTATTTTTACCAATGTATCTATACTTCCGGACTCGTATGTAAATAGTGTATTGGTGTTTGCGCCACAAAAGTTAAAAACCTGATTTCGAAGACAGTGCCCCTCTTCTAAAACCCACAAATGCTCGATGGGGAGTTCGCCGGATACTAAGACATCTTTTGAGTAAAGATCATAATTAGGCGAAATATAGGCGATAAATTTTTCGTAATAAAGCGGAATTTCTAAAATATTAGGATTTTCAAGCGGAGTAGATAAAATAGCCATGTCAATTTCTCCCAAAAGAAGTCTGCGCTCGATATTCTTGGTGTGCATTTCAGACATTTTGAAAGTTAATTCGGGATATAACGACTTAAATTCGGAGAAAAATCTTGGCAATAAATAAGGAGCAACTGTAGGGATTATGGCAATATTAATATTCCCGCTGATATCTCCTTTTTCTGCCGAAACAATTTCGTTGATTTTGTTTAGTTGACAAAGAGTTGACTGTGCTTGTTCTACAATTTTAGCGCCAACCGTAGTAATTTCAATCGGATGTTTGGATCGATCAAAAATTTTCACATCAAGCTCATCTTCAAGCTTTTGTATCATCATACTCAGTGTAGGTTGGGTTACACCGCACATTTCAGCCGCATTTACAAAATGTTTTGTTTTGCTTAATGCGACAATATATTCTAACTGTTGGAAAGTCATTTTAATTTAAGATTTTATAGATTTATTTAGTTTGGATTGGCATTTCCGGTAATTTTTACCTTCTCCGGATAAATCCGGGGGTTATTTTTGGAATTGTCCTACCGACAATTATTAATCGGTCAATAGTGTTTTTTTCAATTCCTAAATTCTTTTTATAAGCGTGATTTAGAATAAAACACGATAAGTAAACTTCAAATATAAACTTCGTAGAAGTTACCCGTGAATAACCCCTAATGCAATTAGGGGAGGACAACACTAAATTAATAATAACGCTGTAGGCGTTCCCCCGGTTAACTCTTTGGGAAACACTTACAGAGTTTTGCCATTTCTTTGACCTTTCACCCCTAGATAAATCCGGGGGTTATTTTTGGAATTGT
>JAAYIT010000412.1 GCA_012523295.1 Porphyromonadaceae bacterium
CCCATAGACAGCTCCTAAAAAGTGGCTTTTGTTTATCCCTTCAGAGCCACCAGTTCCGACAAAAATGTTTTTGGAGTAATTAGCCATCCCAACAACTTCATGGGGAACGACTTGTCCCAACGAGAGAATTAAATCAAAATTACCCTCAACCAGTAATTTATTTACTTGAGCATCCCAGCCAAAGTCTAATTTTCCCTCTGAAACCTCTTTAATGAAAGAGGGGGGAACTGTTCCTAAAGTAATTACATCATCACGCCAATTGTGCTTAACAAAAAGGGAGTGATCAACATTTGGGTACATTAAATCGATTTCTTGGGGACTCATCTCTACATGTGTTCCCAAAGCAGGTAAAATTGCTTTCACCGCATCTTTGTAGTATTCGACCGCCCATGTTGCCAACAGACCTCCTAGACCGTGTAAACGGGTAATATCGGGAGGAATTAATAAGATCCGCTCTCTTTTGCCAATCGACTCGAGAGCCTCATAAAAATGGGCTTTCATCACTGTTAAATTGAGCCCATCAGTATCGTGTAAGTTTAGATATAACATACGTTGCTCCTGCGCAAAATAGTACCACATTGAGGTGACTATTCAAAGAGTTTTGCAAGCAGAATAGCCGCTAAGAATGTATCGATAAAAGAATATTGCTATTGTGTTTTTTTGATAAAATTTGTAATATATCTGTATGGTGCAATAATATCTTACAGGCTGAGTAACCTTGAGGAGGGAACGGACATGCCTTTTGTTATCTATTCAGAAAGGTCGGAGCAAGAATCTGCTAAACAGTACGCATATCGTATTTTGAGGCGCAATATTCTATTGCTCGATATGAAGCCGGGCGAAGCAATCGTAGAAAAAGAGATTTCCACAAAGTTAAGAATTAGTAGAACTCCTGTCAGAGAAGCTCTTTTAGAGTTATGCCGAGAACGGCTGGTTGAAATTTATCCCCAAAGGGGGACACGAGTTGCCCTAATGGATGCTCGTTTAGTCGAACAAGGTCGTTTTTTACGAGAGACAGTTGAGTTGGCTCTTTTGGAATTGGCTTGTAAGTCGGCAGCATTTACCGAAGAGCACATTGCTTTACTTGAAAAAAATTTAGAAGAGCAGAAAGCCGAAGTCGAAAAAGGCGATTTAATCTCATTTTTTCAAAAAGATAACGACTTTCATCGCATCTTATTTTACGCCTGTAAAAAAGAGACAGTCTTTGAGGCGATTGGATTTTATCTACCTCATTTTACCCGTGAAAGGATGTTACGCCTCCAAATGTTTGATTTAGAAGAGCTGGTGTGCGATCACTCCAACATCATAGAAGCAATAAGAAAAAGAGATTGTAATATGGCAAAATTACATCTTTCTGAGCATCTAGATCATGTGATGTGCGATCAACAAATTTTACTTGAAGGCTATCCTAACTATTTTATAAAACGGGACAATTAGAGCTACTGTCATTAGAGTCCTTTTTTGTGGTAAAATGAGTTAGGCGTAGCTATGAAAGGGATTTCAAACGACACTATATTAGAGAGTATTAGCGACGGTGTTTTCACTATCGATAACGAATGGCGAATAACATCATTTAACCGTGCAGCTGAACAAATCACTAAATTAAAACGGGAAGATGTCATTGGTTTACGTTGTTCAGAAGTTTTTAAATCTTCTTTATGTGAGGGCAATTGCCCTTTAGCTGAGACTTTTAGAACGGAAAAACCGGTCATCAACAGAAGTGGTTATATTGTAAATCTTAATGGTCAAAAAGTTCCAATCAGTATCTCAACAGCCCTCTTAAAGGATGAAAATGGGGTTGTTATTGGGGGAGCTGAAACATTTAGAGACTTAAGTGAGTTAGAGCAACTACGCAAGTTACGCGCCCGTGAGAGGGTAGGTACAATTGCCAGTAACAGTGAATCAATGCGAAAAGTGTTAGCTATGGTCAATCCTGTTGCTCAAAGTAACTCCACTGTTTTGATTTTAGGCGAATCAGGAACTGGTAAAGAGGTTTTAGCCCGTACAATACACCAAAAAAGCTTGCAAAAAAGTGGCCCTTTTGTTGCGGTTAATTGCGCAGCATTACCCGATACTCTTTTGGAATCAGAGTTGTTCGGATACAAAAAAGGAGCTTTTACCGGAGCTGATCGTGATAAATTAGGTCGGTTTGCTTTGGCCCAAGGAGGAACTCTATTTTTAGATGAAATTGGAGATCTAACTTTAGCTATGCAGGTAAAAATGCTTAGAGTTTTACAAGAGCGACAGTATGAACCGCTTGGAAGTCATAACAGCGTGAAAACTGATGCACGTATCATTACAGCAACAAATCGAGACTTAGAAGCTTTGGTAAAAGAGGGCAAATTTAGACAAGATCTATATTATCGAATTCATATCATTGCGATTACTGTCCCTCCTTTAAGAGAAAGGCGGGAAGATATCCCCTTACTAGCCGACCAGTTTTTACAAAAATTTGCTGTTTTAAATAAAAAACCAATTGTTGGTTTCTCTTCAGAAGTTTTTAAATCTTCTTTATGTGAGGGCAATTGCCCTTTAGCTGAGACTTTTAGAACGGAAAAACCGGTCATCAACAGAAGTGGTTATATTGTAAATCTTAATGGTCAAAA
>JAAYIT010000300.1 GCA_012523295.1 Porphyromonadaceae bacterium
CCTTTAGATAAGTCTCTGTATGGAGATGGGGATAAGTATACCAGAACAGTAATGAAACCTTTTGAGCCTATAGCCGATGCAATGATTTGGAATATTGCTAAAACAGATGCTTGGGTCCTTGATAATTTGACTGGAACTCTTGCATTACCTCAAGAAAACAAACCTCAATTGGTTTTTATTAGCCCAGTCTATACCAAAACAAACGTGGGTCGTAGAAATGTTGGTTATTATGGTTTGTATATAATAACTCAAATAGAAAAATAAATGTGAAATTGAAGATTAATCAATAAGAAAGCAGGAAGATTTAAAAAAGGCAACCTGCTTTTTTTATTTGATGAAAAGCTCACCGCTGCTATTGTGGATAGATTAGTCCATCATTCCCACATGATAATGTTTACCGGTCAAAGCTACCGAATGATTAATTTTCTAATAAAATAAGGCTAGTACTGACAATTATTGCAATTGCACTTCTAATTGCCAAAAGTTGTATTTCTCTATTGCCAAACACAGCTTAAATCAGCAAAATTAAGATTTTAACTTTTTTAAGAGGAAATGTTGTTTGCTTATTAAAACCCTCTTCTCCTACAAAATAAATTCGTTATCTACTAAATTCCCCTCGGAAACTTATACAAGTGAAGGGATATTTTGTCGGTTTGTAGAAGTAAAACATTGAATAATCTTTTTGTTAAAATGTGTTGTAAAACGCATGATTTCACCGTGAAAACACTTTTTTACTGAAAGAATGGAGGGTGTGCCTATGCACTAATCAATTAACATTTGAATGTTCTATTAAGTACCTTGTTTCAATGTTCACAAATAATTGAGGTTAATAATTAGGCGACTAGATTGAGAAAACACCGATACAACTTTACGCGGCCATGAACTCCAAGTAATGTGCTTTGGGATACATCGGCTATTCTAACTAGTAGCAGCGTTTTAACGGAGGTTTATTATCGATGAAACAATTAAAGAGTAAATTTTATCCAATTCTTAGTCGGGCTTTTGAGAAAGTAAAATATGGATATTAGTGGAGGTAGCAAAATGAAAAGAATTGTTATGACTGTCATCTTTATATTTTTGGTTACTATGTTGATTTTTGCAGGTGGTAAGGTTTATGCATATTCGAATGGATATGTTAATTCCTATAATATTAATGCACCGTTCATTGATATATATATGACTTGGGACAATGCAGTTTTTACCGGAACATATAGCTATATATTTACAGAAACAAATAAATTTACTAAGCAACAAACTCAGCTCATCTATCAAGGGACAGATACCGATCCAATTACAAGCAACATAGGGGAATATATTTCCGATATTGCAGTCAGAAGTCATAATTACAAATTGAATGGTGCTACCCTCATACAATATATTTCCGAAAATGAAACATCGTTTTCAGGAATCTCAGCAGTAGCAGATCACACATATAGCCCAAAGATAACAGTTGTAGCTACTGGGAGCGATTTACTTGGTTGTAAATTTGAGGTGATTGGCCAAGGTTATAATAGGTTCAATGGAGAGATTGAGAATAACCGCAGTGTTACATTTAATTGAGCATACCTTAGTTTAAGGGAATTCGTGATTTTTAGGGAGGTTATGAAATGAAAAAGAAAAATGGGTTCGTAGTGATTTTTGTTGTTGCTCTGTTGTTTACGTCTACATTCTATCTAGTTCAGGCCGAAAACCAGCCAATCAATGCTGCAGATGAAATCATACCAAAGGTGATTTTGTTGTCAGACGATCAAAAGGTTGCAGCCATCGTGAACGGTGTAGCTATTCCACAAAAAGAATATGAACGGTTAATCATAAACGCAGATATTCTTTACCGCTCCCAGATGTTGCAATTTCAGGAGGAGAAAAACTCCGGAAAGATCGGTGCTGCGGAATATGAAGCTCGAACTGCGGCACTGGAACAGTTCCATAATAATCCCGAACGTAATAAAAACCTGCTGAACACTTTGATTAAAGATGAGCTCCTCTACCAGGAAGCCAGAGCAAAAGGATATCAGAGCACTTTAGAACAAGCTAAAACATATGAAGAAAGAGCATTCGACATCCTGGCTCCGGAACAATTACAATTTCTCACCCAATATGCCGAGAGTTTATCGATGACCTATGCAGAATATTCGGAAGCTTATTTAATACCTATTCGACAGAAAAAAATGACTTCCGCTTTGCTGTTAACAGAATACAAAGACGCGTCATTGGAAGAATATCAGCAGATGATTACAGATTTGTTCGCAAAAGCAGATATTCAAATTCTGATTATAACTGATTAACCAACACAGTCATTCAACTGCAAGGAGGGAAAGATGAAAAAGCTTCGTTTATCTCTATTCCTGATTTTAATTCTTCTGTTAGCGGTTTTAACAGGCTGCAATCAAGCGCCGAAGGAAACGGGACCCCATGATCAAGACCGATTATACCAATATCCGGAAACGCTGGAAATTATGGAAAACCTGTTTGAAGAACAAGCAGATGAGTTTGAGTCTTTGGCAGCCAATATTATGAAAAACTTAAGGGCTGAGACCTTTCTAGTTATCAGGTTCAACGATACAACACGCCAATACCAGTACTGGGCCAGTATAGAAGGAGATCCATCTGCCCCGGAGCGACAATCCATAAGTGAATTGAAAAACGGAGAGGAAATTTTGCGTTTTTTGAGTGCTTATCCTGTAGCTGAAGTTCAAGCAAGTGAAAAATCGATTACTATTTATTTGTATGATGTAAGAAAATATGATGGTCATCTGGCCATGAATAAGTACCGCGACTTCAAGATATATCATTATAGAACAGCGGGAGGACTGCTCTCGGAAAAAGAGGAGATGGAAAAAACAGGAGTGTGGTTGGTTCTAAGTGATCATTGGCATGCCGAAGACCCGTCCCTCACTGATGACACTGATTATGAAAAAGATGATTATGGATATCTAAATTACAGCATCAACTTATTGGAAGAAGAGGGTTTCGAGGTGGTGGAGGCGCTTATCACAGCGTTCGAATTACCTCAGCTTGGTCTTGCTGACACTCGTGGGGATATAACGGGCAGAACGAATGCCAAAGCGGATTATCTGTTCGAAATCAATGAGAATTGTCTTTTACTCAGCTATGAGCGGAATAAGAAGGTGACGGCATTGCTGGTAAATCCAATCGACGGAACTGTAATTTCTGAGCAACAATTCAGTATACCGGTGAATCCAGCGGGCACTTATCGAATTTTGCGTCTAAGCGAACAGCTTTGGTTATATGCGCCTCGGTTTGTAAGAAATGAGGAACAAAATTTTATTCCTTTTATTTGCACTGAAACCGGCATAGTAGTTCAGCAAACGATTCGTTTGCCGAAGGAAGCCGCTTCCTGGATTGATGGGAAAGTTTCCTTTCTGATGAATGAAAGCGGTATTTGCCGCATAGCTTATTTCACAAGCGAGACCGAAAGTTTGGTTGTGCAGGGATTTGCAGACGGTCAGGTTCAGGGTGAACCCGCGATATATGATTTGCAGGCGTTGGGCCTGCAGAAAAGCACACAGCTGAAAGCTATTGCTTATTTGGGTGAACATCGTGTGGTCTTTAGTTGGACCGGTAATACGGATGGCAAAACAGCCTTCACGGAATATTGTGGTTATGGCTTCTTGGACCCGATAAATGGGCAAGTTCAAAGAATACCTTTTGGTGGAACAAATCTTATGTTTTCCGGCAAACGTGTGCTGATAGGCAACACGTCAGATTTTATTCGTCTCAGCGGAGGAGATAGTGCAGATACTACCCGACCGGAAATCGTAAACGAGCTGCATCAAATCCATATCATCAACGAAACAGGAGACCCCATTGTAATGGCTCAGCCTGCCCTGAACTATGTGCTGGATCTCGATGAGGGATTTCAAACACAAAAAGTAGCTATTTCTGTTTTTGGTGGTTATAGTGTCAAAATGGGATATGCTTTTGCGTTTTTCGATACCAATACAAAGGAGTGGCAAAAGGAGGTTCTCAAATTACCTGAAATTTTCCCGGTAAGGCGAGACTTCTCGGCGGATTCCGACCGGGGGATCTATGTCGGTACAATTTCTGCTACTGGCAAGAAAATCTATATTCTTGGCAATAATTATGATGAAGAACTGAAAAAATATACGGGCTATCCATTATTGATTACGGCACAATTTCCTTAAGCCATTGCGTTCGTTCCTAGCAGCTAAATCGGGTTCAAAAATGCTCTCCTTCAGAAAAGATCGTAGTTTTATTATCTATGTTCTGCTTGAAGGAGAGTGTTTTATTTTGATTCACTCAAAATTTCCCTTAACAGTGTTTTACTTTTACTGTTAAATTTCTCTCCTGTGCTAAAGTCGCGCTGATTTAAATGCGCATAGTCTATCCATTTTAAATCGGCTTAAATCAGCAAAACTAAAATTTTAACTTTTTTAAGAGAAAATGTTGTTTGTTTATTAAAACCCTCTTCTCCTACAAAATAAATTCGTTATCTACTAAATCCCCCCCCGGAAACTTATACAAGTGAAGGAATATGTCGTCGGTTTGTAGAATTAAAACACTGAATAATCATTTTGTAAAATGTGTTGTAAAACGCATGATTTCACCGTAAAAACACTGTTTTGGCTGAAAGAATGGAGGGGGCCTATGCAATGGTTGCAAGATTTTAAGAGAATGGAACCCATTTCAAGAATAATAATTATTGCATTGTTTTGCAGTATACTTTTATTCAGCTTTTGTTTTCAACTTTCTTCAGCTTTGCGCGACGGACTGCAAACTCGTCTTTTTACCATGCTCGACAAGCAAAACCCTGTTGTTTACACCATTTCTTGGGATTACGACTATTCATCACCCCAACCAGAATATCTTTCAGTTGAAGACAGAGAACATATTGAAAAAATAAACCATGTTAGTGCAGCTGCTTTAGTTTCTTTAGATTCATCTTTTGTTTATTATCCGGATGAGCCGATAACCGTCAACAACTTATTACAAGAAATCGGTAGTAATGAAGAACCCTCTCGCTGGCTTCGTTCAAAAGGGGCTTATGTGGAACCCTCATTTTTCAGCCTTTTTGAGTATCCTTCTTTTGAGGGGCGTTTACCCATTGATACTGACCAAAACTGGGCTATTCTAGGAATTGAACTGGCTAAGCGAGCTCATTGGCAAGTAGGTGCAACCTTAGATGATATTTATGCTGCGTATGGGTTTAATTATAGTGTAAGCGGATCACCCGGAC
>JAAYIT010000301.1 GCA_012523295.1 Porphyromonadaceae bacterium
AAACCCGATTATTTTTTCCGGCCGTTTACCGTCGAAATCGAAAAGGTGGAATTTCGTAAAAAGCAAAAGTTGTCCGTGAAAGCGGTAAACGCCATCAAACAAACCGTCACCGATTTTGTAGAGCGATACATCGAAGTAGAACAGTTTTTAAACATCACTTCTGCTTTTGCCAATCCGGTAAACGACTTGCCAATTGCCACCATACACGACATCGACAAAGCAGCATTAAAGGTACGCTCGGAATGGAATTTAGGATTAAATGCGCTTCCAAATGTCATCGACCTGCTGGAAGACAACGAAATAAAGGTAATTGAAGTAGATGCCCCCGATGAGTTCGATGGATTTTCAGGCTGGGCCGACGGCAAAATTCCCATCATCGTCATCAACAAAAATTACAAGGTAGAACGCAAGCGGCTAACCGCCCTGCACGAACTGGGTCATTTAATCCTGAAGCTCGATAAAAACGTTTCGGAGAAGGAAAAAGAAAGGTTTTGCTTTCAGTTTGCCGGTGCCATGCTGATGCCCGAACCAACGTTTAAATCAGAGATTGGAACTATCCGTTCGCACTTTTCAATACCTGAACTCATTGCTGTGAAAGAAACCTACGGCATTTCCATACAGGCCATCATGGCCAGGGCAAAAGATTTGGGTGTAATCAACCAGTCACAGTTTATTGCATTCCGGAAGTGGATAAGCCGTAACCGCACTGAGGAAGATCTGGGCAGTTATCAGGGCAGCGAACAGCCGTTTCGTTTCAAACAGCTGATATACCGGGCCGCTGCCGAAGAAATCATTTCCCTCAGCAAGGCCGCCAATTTGTCGAACCAGAAATTAGCCCAATTTCGCAAAGAGTTTGTAGCCTTGTGAAAATAATTGTCAATGACGCCAACATATTAATCGACCTGGTGGACCTGAAAATCCTGCCCTACTTCTTTCAGCTCGAATTTGAGTTTCATACCACCGCTATCATTCTCGACGAACTTTTTAACGAGCAGAAAGAAGCCCTGTTCCCCTACATCGAAACAGGTCAATTAAGCGTTGACAATATCACGGAAGAAGATTTAATGGAAATATTGATGATTCGGGCAACAAAGCCCAACCTGTCGGAGCAGGATTGCTCAGCCTTTTACCAGGCGCAAAAACTCAATGCTGCCCTCATAACAAGCGACAACACGCTCAGAAAGTTCGCGCTGGCAAACCACATCGAAATTCATGGCCACTTATGGGTATTCGACAACTTGGTGAACAAATCCATCCTAACTGGCAAAACAGCAACAGAGAAATTGAACGAGTTATGCAATGTGGTAAACCCAAAATTGGGCTTGCCTAAAAACGAATGCCAAAAGAGAATCAAATTATGGAATAAATAATACAACGCCATGCAAAAACAGAAGCTGTACTTCAACATCTTAACGTTCGAATTTCCTTCGGAAAACAAAACGTTTTACTTTTCAAAAGATGATATCGGTAAAAGTCACAAAATCCATAAAACACTTTTCCCAAAGGAGATAGATTCAATATTCCCCGGTTTGAGCAACAACGGCACCGATTTTATTTATACCACCTTCACCAGCGATAATGAAGAATTTAAGCCGCTGGAAGTAAACTTCTCATACGAAAATGAGGACCTGATAAAACGGTACTACAACCGCAAAATCAACCACTATTTCCGGCGTGAAAAGAATAAGATTGTTAAAGTCGGTTTCATCAAAGAAAATCAGGTTTGGATTTTCTCCAAACAACTTTCTACCAATCAGTTCGATGTGTACCTCAAATTCTCAATGAAAGTACAACTGAAAACAGTCAGCAAATACCCGGAATTATTACTCTCGTATGACGGCAAATCCAAAGTCTTAAAAAAATCGGTAGCCGAACTTATTCAGGATATTTCACCCACAAACTTTTCCTGGGTATTAACCGGCACAAAGCTGAGAAAATGGAAGTGGCTGAAAGAAGATGAGGAATTGCCGGATTACACCCAATACTACCCGGTTTTAAATAAGAAACTGGAAAGGGCTCTGAGCATCCCGAAGGAAGCGCCTCCACGGGATAACCGTTACCCGAAATATTACAAATACATCAACACGTTTTACAAACGTTATTTAACCGACCAGGATTTTTTAACAATCTGTCCGCTCCATCAGGAAGGATTTTTAGATGTAAGCTCATCACGCATTAATGCAACAACCAAAGAAAGTAACCTACTTGTTTTCGGTAAAGACAAAAACGGTCAAAACCAAACCGGAATCGTGCCTAAATATTGCCTGCGCGATTTAAAACCGTATAAAGGAACACCCTATAAAACCGTGCATCTGTTCTATATTTTTCATGAAGATGATTTTCAGGAAACACGCAAAATAGACAAAAGCTTTAAAAACGGCTTTAGCTGGTTTAAAGGTTTGCTGCAATATGCGAACATTTTATTTCATACGGAAGAAGGATTCAGTATTCGCTTCAAAAACAGAGAAAATCCCATCCCTGAAATTGAACAGGCATTATTCGACCGGGACATTAATCCCGACATAAAATACATTGGAATCTATGTTACGCCTTACGGCAAATTCGACAACAATCCGCAAAACAGGGAGATATACTACAAAGTAAAAGAGTTGCTGTTAAAACGCCGGATAACCTCTCAGGCCATCGACCCCGAGAAAATGAATGCCCAGGGCGACAGCTGGGTTTATAGTCTGCCCAACATTGCAGTCGCAATATTGGCAAAGCTGGACGGAATCCCCTGGCGTTTGAATACGCCGATAAAAAATGAACTGATAGTTGGCGTTGGTGCATTTAAGCACATCGAAGAAAACATTCAGTACATTGGCAGTGCTTTTAGCTTCTCCAACGACGGGAAATTCAACGGCTTTGAGTATTTCATGAAAAATGAAATAAAACTGCTGGCCGGTAAAATCTCAAAGGCCGTCCGTGATTATGCCACCATCAACAACCAGCCCGACAGACTTATCATTCATTTCTACAAAACAATGAATGAAGAAGAATTGGAACACATCGAAGCAGCACTTCACAGCATGGATTTACCCATTCCGGTATTCATTATTTCCATCAATAAAACCGAATCAAAAGACATAGTTGCTTTTGACATGAATTGGTCAGAAATGATGCCGGAAAGCGGAACATTCATCAACATCGGTAGCAACAAATACTTACTGTTCAACAATACACGTTATCCCGATGGTAGTTTCAGCCCGGCAGATGGGTTCCCCTTCCCCATCAAACTAAATATCGATTGCACCGACAAAGAGCAGCTAAAAGACACCAAAGTAATCCGCCAGCTCATCGACCAGGTGTACCAATTTAGCCGCATGTACTGGAAATCCGTACGGCAGCAAAATTTACCCGTAACAATAAAATACCCCGAAATGGTAGCCCAAATCGCCCCCCATTTCGACGACGACGACATACCCGAGTTCGGAAAAGATAATTTGTGGTTTCTGTAAGTATATTATTTGTGATTTATGGATTCTTTCAAAGTTATACTGCAATTTGAAACCGTTTTCCCTGAGGAAAACTATCAGGACTATTTGGGTAAATTAAACGAAATTCCCAAAGAGCTATTAATTGATTTCAGTACACATTTTTTACGCTTTGAAAATGAAAATCCATTGAATATAGATTATAAATTACTGCTCTTTAATTGGTTTAATAAAGAAAATGAAGGTTTTGTTCGTCATTTAATTCAGGTAATCGACAACTATTTAAAAACCAATGGAAGGGAATTCATAATTATTAACCCAAGGACCAGTTTGACATTATTTGAACACATTCTTTTCCAGGAAAACAGTGACAAATCAGAACAGAATAATTCAGAACATGAAATCCTTTTATTTAAAATTTATCTTGCCTATAATACCCATACAATTCAAAGCGAAAAGCAGGTTGCTAAATCAACAGAAGAAATTGATTCTAAATTTAATTTTACAGCGAAGATTTTAACCCAGAGTTTAGCGAACTATGACATTTCTAATTTCAACCTGAAGTCGGTTTTTGTATCCGAATTTGTTAAGGTGTTGCTATTCTTTAAAATGGTTTCTCAAAAGAAAAAATTCCAACCCTTAATAAAAAAATTCTACCAATATTTTGATGTTCTTGATTATAAAGAATATATCAAAAAATTGGCTCCTTTATGCATAACTACAATAGAATCCTCTTCCGCTGGCTATATTGATATTAATGTCTCAAAAAATGAAACCTATGAGACGAACATAAGATTCATTGAAAAATTTTCATTGTCAGATACTTATGAGAAAGGAGAAAGGGATTTTATTCATTTGCGAAATAATCCCTTCATTAAGATTGAAAATGGTAAATTCAGAATTATATATCCCTTATTTGTCGTTGAAAAAATTTATAAAAGCCTCTATTTTATATTTAACGACTTGAATAATAAATTACCTGATGATGATAAGATTAAACATCTACGAAATGAATTTACCTTCGAGTTTAGTGAAAAAAAACTTCTTTATGAATTATTGGGTAAAGCATACAAGAATAAATACATAAAAATTACCGGGGAGGAAATGGCCAATGAAAAAATTGATGGAGCTATCGACTATTATATCAGAAACGGCAACAAAATATTCATTTTTGAATCCAAGGATATATTAATCAATGCTAATGTCAAAGCATCTTATGACTACCGACTAATAAATAACGAGTTACATAAAAAGCTCTATTTTGAACCTCTGGAGGGTGGAAAAACAAAAAATGCCGCAGTGTGTCAACTTTCAAATTTTATTCAACTCCTTCTTTCTGAGAGCTTTCCTTTGGATAACAAATACAAATCAAAGAATGCAAAAATTTATCCGGTTATCGTCCTTCATAACAGACAATTGGAAATTTCAGGATTAAATAAGCAGGTGAACGAATGGTTTAAAACCGAACGTTCCAAATTAAATGAACTTGGATATGATGATTCAAAAATCAGAGACATAGTTGTATTAAATATTGATTCATTAATCCATTATCATGAATTAATTCAGTGCAAAAAATTTAATCTTGAAGACCTTATCGATGATTACCTGAAATCGTGCGATAGAGAGCGTTTTTTAATAAAACTTAAAAAAGAGCAATTAAAAAATCCTTGGGAACAAAGTAATTTTCAATTGGTTCAGCATAAATCATTTTCAATGTATCTGTTCGACCGGTTAGGCTGGCATTTAACATCTCTATTTGAGGAAGAAGGGTTGAATATATTTAATTAATTATCATGGTATTAATAACAAAAAAACTCATTCAGGATTTACATGAATGTAATTCAAATGAGGAATTGCAGGCAGTAGTAATCCAAAAACAGAAAGAGTTAAAAGACAGACTAAGGTATAAAGGATACGATTTCGATGATGCAGACGAAGCAATAAGTGGAGGTCAAAGAATATTCAGCGATGATGTAGAAAATTATGAAGCCTATTCTGAAGTCAATTTTATTCGGCTCGGATTGAGCGGGCGCTGGATTCAACATCTTGACGAAGAAACTCGATATACGGAGATTGAAGAAGCTGTGAAAAATATTGTTAGGGTATTTCGGCGCCAGTCTAAAACGGTACCACTTACCGGTTTAAAATGATACCACCCTTTCAAGACACATATCAAGATAAGAAAATTAAGACTAAGACATAACTTATTTAACAAAATATAATTAGTTTGGC
>JAAYIT010000302.1 GCA_012523295.1 Porphyromonadaceae bacterium
AAGTAAAAACAAATTTTTTATTGTTCATCGAAGTCTATTAATTTATTATTCCACAAAAGTACTAATTTTTACCGGAAAAATATATTTGTGGCTGAAATTGAGTTGAATAAAAATGTCATTTATTCCCGGTAAATTATTTAATTCATAATATTTTTAGGATATAACCACAAAATATTATAATATTATTAGGTTATAATCTAAATTTCTGATAAAAATGCATTGTTTTTAGTTTATTAAATTTCAATTTATTTCAATTACCTTTGCACAAAATATTTTGAACATTGTAATGAAAAACAGATCGACTTCAATTATAATATTCTTACTTTCAGTAATTCTTGGTATTCTGCTTTTTAACACATTTCTGCTAAGGAAATCCACTGATAGTAATGAAATTGCACCAATAAGTAAAGTAGAAAATCCCATTTTAGATCAAGCTAAAAAACAACATATTGATGAGCTTACAAGCGTATCGGTTGTTGTACCTTATGTCAAGAAAAACGGACAACTCCCCGACTATTACATCACCAAATCCGAAGCCAGAAACAAAGGTTGGGTTGCATCGAAAGGGAATCTCTGTGATGTTTTACCCGGAAGAGCTATTGGCGGTGATATTTTCACAAACCGGGAGCGAAATCTCCCGACGAAAAAGGGGCGAATTTACTACGAAGCAGACCTGAATTACAATTGCGTCAGACGAAATGCCGATCGGTTAGTATTCTCAAATGACGGACTTATTTTTATCACATACGACCATTACAATACCTTTGAAAAACAATGAGACAAGTAATATTTGATTTTGAAAATATCTTTTCGCAAGAACAATTTTATTTGGAAGTTGCAAATGAATTTCACCTGCCCAACTATTTCGGAAACAATCTTGACGCCCTCTGGGACTGTATTACCGGAGATATCGAATTGCCTATAGATATTAAATTTATAAATCTGTCGATAGAACAAATGGAGGAGTTTAACGATTTTATCATTCTCTTTGAAGATGCCGTCAATGAACTCCCCGAAGAGATTTCATTTGAATATTTTATAAAAGATAATTTTTTGGATGAAGAAATTTTTGATGAGGAAGAGGAATAATGTCAATGAAAATCGCCGATAAAATAATTCATTTTAATGAAAACCTGCATTTTCACGGAAATCTGCCGACCGGCTTTAAGGTACTGAATCCATTTGTTGAAAATCCGGAAACGATGCAAGTCATGCGAGAGTTTTACTACAAATACTACAACGACTCGAACAGACGCAAATTTCTAATCGGCATCAATCCAAGTCGCCATGGAGCAGGTGTTACAGGTGTTCCGTTCACCGACACGAAACGATTGGAATCTGTCTGTGGAATAAAAATGAAATCGGCACGAACCCACGAAGTTTCGTCGGTATTCATGTATGAGATGATCGAAGCTTTTGGCGGGGCAGAGTACTTTTACAGCAGATTTTACATTAATTCTCCGTTTCCGCTGGCTATTACTCGGCAAACAAAGAATGACATCTGGCTGAATGCCAATTATTATGATGATATTGAGCTTTTTAAGCATGTGAAAGATTATATGATTGAATCATTGAAAAAGCATATTGATATAGGATTAGAAACGTCAGATGTCTATATTTTAGGAAAGAAAAATGCCGATTTTATCCGGAAATTAAACAAAGAAGCCAAGCTGTTCGGGAATCTGCATGTATTGGAGCATCCCCGCTATATACAGCAATACAAATCAAAAGATAAACAACTATACATTGACAAATATGTTCGTGTTTTGAACAATCTCTAAATTTATTACTTCCCTATGTGGGTATCAGGCGCTTTACTTTCTTCATTCCTTCTTGGAATTTACTATATTTTTCAAAAATCTGCTCTCAGAGGAAACGCTGTTCTCAGCGTTTTATTTGTTTCTACCGGCATCAGCAGCATGCTATTTTTGCCTTTGATTTTGCTTTCATCGGCCGGCATTATAGAAACCGGTAATTTCTTTTTCGTCCCCTCCGGAACCATGAAGGAGCATCTGGCAGTAATGCTGAAATCGTGTATTGTATTTTCCTCCTGGTTTTGCGGGTATTATGCTATCAAGCACCTCTCTATCACACTTGTAGGTCCTGTGAAAGCTTCCCAACCGGTTTTGACTCTGCTTGGAGCCACACTTATTCTTGGAGAGCAACTAAATGGTTATCAGTGGATTGGAGTAACGCTTGGAGTTGTATCTTTATTTTTCATGAGCCGGACAAGCAAGAGTGAAGGGATAGATTTCAAAAGTAATAAGCTGGTTTGGTTACTATTTCTTTCGGTGACTTTTGGAGCAATAAGCGGATTGTATGACAAATATCTCATGCAACGCTACGACCGGATGTTTGTACAAAGCTGGTATTTGCTTTATCAGACATTTTTGACGGGCATATTTTTTCTTATGCTTCAAAAGAACCGGATTTTTGGAAATGCAAAATTCCAATGGCGAAATTCAATTCTGTTTTTTGCCGTATTTCTTTCCATGGCGGACTTAGTCTATTTCCGGGCATTGAGTCAAGAAGGCGCGATGATTTCCATTGTTTCCATGATCAGGCGCAGCAGCGTTTTGGTCAGCTTCCTGGGTGGAGTTTTCATTTTCAAAGAGAGTAATATTAAATCAAAAGCATTTGATTTGCTGCTGATTTTAATCGGATTGGTGTTTTTGTATTTCGGTTCGAAATAGAATCTCTTTTAATGGTTCTAATTTACGAAAGAAAATTAACAATA
Source organism: Porphyromonadaceae bacterium (assembly GCA_012523295.1). GTDB lineage: Bacteria > Bacteroidota > Bacteroidia > Bacteroidales > Paludibacteraceae > UPXZ01. The sequence goes on from JAAYIT010000302.1 coordinate 2,738, forward strand.
TTGTTCTTTTTTTTGTAATTTTGGAAAAATAAAGATTACATAAATTTGTTTTAAGAAAGCGTATTTTTCAACTTTATCGCACGAGAAATGTTATCAATATATGGAAAAAAATCAATGGAAAGGACATAGCCATTCACACTCACATATTCATGATCATCATGGCGAAGTGAAGAATATTAAAGTTGCTTTTTTTCTTAATTTCGGCTTTGCCATAATCGAAATTATCGGCGGATTTTTAACTAATAGTGTCGCCATTCTTTCCGATGCGGTACATGATTTAGGTGATAGCTTGTCGCTGGGCTTGGCTTGGTACTTTCAAAAATTCTCCACTAAAAAGAGTGACCATGTATTTACGTACGGCTACCGAAGATTTTCATTGGTAGGCGCTTTGGCAAATTCTTTGGTACTGATTGTGGGTAGCATTTTCATTCTTTCTGAGGCAATTCCACGAATTTTCAATCCAACTCAGCCTCACGCACAAGGAATGATATTTCTTGCTATTCTCGGAGTTTTAGTCAATGGCGCGGCAATGCTTCGTTTGAGACGCGGAAAATCAATCAACGCCAAAGTAGTTTCCTTACATCTCATGGAGGATGTGCTGGGATGGATTGCTGTTTTTATTGGTGCAGTCATCATGCATTTCTGGAATGTTCCGATTATCGACCCGATACTTTCGTTGCTGATTGCAGGATATATCCTTTTCAATGTCTTCAAAAACATGAAGGAACTCTTCCGAATCTTGCTTCAAGGCGCACCGCAAGAGATTAATTCTGATGAACTACAAGCCGAAATTCTGAAAATTGATTCGGTAAAAGGGCTACACGATGTTCATTTATGGTCGGTTGATGGCATTTACAACGTGATGACAATTCACGTCATTCTCAAAGAAGACAAAACAATGGAAGAACTCACCTCGGTAAAAAATAAAATACGTGAAACGCTGAAAACCAAAGGAATAGAACATGTGACAATGGAATTTGAAACGGAAGATGAGGAGTGTATAATGGAAGGGTGCTGCGACTAATACACAAAACATAAGCTTTTTCGATGGTAATTAAGTTTCACACAAAATAACTTTCCCGATGAATCCTTTCTTTGGGGAAGGAACTAAATATGACAACACAAGAAATAAACAAAATACGAGAAGACTTTCCGATTCTTTCGGTAAAAGTTTACGACAAACCGCTAATCTATTTTGACAATGCGGCTACCACGCAAAAACCAAAGGCGGTTTTGGACAGGATTAATTACGGTTATGAACACCTCAACGCGAATATCCATCGTGGTGTCCATTTCTTAAGCCAAAAAGCGACGGATGCACACGAGGAAGCACGAAATTTTATTGCAAATTACATCAATGCAGAAAGCGCTTCCGAAATAATATTCACGCGGGGAACCACTGAAGCAATTAACTTAGTTGCTTTTTCGTTTGGAGAATTTTGCTGCAAGGAAGGCGATGAAATTGTAATCTCAGCCATTGAACATCATTCCAATATCGTCCCCTGGCAAATGCTGTGTGAACGAAAAAAGATGAAACTCCGAATCATTCCAATGAATGAGAAAGGAGAATTGCGGCTGAATGAATACGAAAAATTGCTGAATGAAAAGACTCGTTTAGTTTCCGTGACTCACGTTTCAAATGTGCTTGGTACTGTCGTTCCCGTGAAAGAAATGATTGAAGCGGCACATGCCAAGAATATCCCCGTTTTAATAGATGGAGCGCAGGCATTGCCACACATGCAAGTAGATGTGAGGGATTTAAATGCTGATTTTTACGTGTTTTCCGGACATAAAATTTACGGTCCGACCGGAATTGGTGTTCTCTACGGTAAAAAAGAATGGCTCGACAAACTCCCACCTTACCAGGGTGGCGGAGAAATGATTCAGAATGTTTCATTTGAGAAAACGACTTACAACGAACTGCCTTTCAAATTTGAAGCCGGAACACCCGACTACATCGGATCTACCGCGCTGGCAGAAGCGCTGAAATATGTTGAAAATATCGGGATTGATAAAATTGCCGCTTACGAAGATGAGTTGACCGCATATGCTACGAAACGACTTCTGGAAATTGATGGAATGCGTATTATCGGGACTTCGGAACATAAAAGCTCGGTGATTTCATTTCTTGTTGGTGATATTCATCCTTATGACATCGGCATGTTATTAGACAAGCTTGGAATTGCCGTTCGCACGGGACATCACTGTGCTCAGCCGTTGATGGATGAACTCGGAATTCCGGGAACTGTCCGTGCAACATTCTCATTTTACAATACGAAAGAAGAAATTGATACGTTTGTGGAAGCACTGAAGAGGGTGGTAGGAATGTTGAGTTAAGCCCCCCTACCCCCCTGAAGGGGGAATTTTTGGGGTAACCCACAAAGAACTTAAAATATATTAGCATTGATATAAAACAAAATGAATATCCGCAATATTACCCAAATGAGTTTTTATATGTAACAGAAGCTATCATAAGCCTGTCAAAAAGGCTTTCACCAAAATAACGACGGTTAAATTTGTAGCAAAACTCATTCAAATAACT
>JAAYIT010000303.1 GCA_012523295.1 Porphyromonadaceae bacterium
AGAAAAAACAAATATTCAAAAAGCAAGCAAAGTGCGTTCTACAAAAGGATTACTTACATTCGTATTTGGCAGAATTGCGGCAGCTTACATTAATCTGATTTATTAATTCAAACCCTGATTCGCATTTCTTATTAAAAAGATACAATCTGTTTTTCATAATCCTCCCAATTATTAGCAAAAAATGTTGTACTTTTGCAAATTATATATTATCATTTAATTTTTTTGAAAAATGAAAGTCTTAAAATTCGGTGGAACATCAATGGGGACTGCTTCTCGTATAAAAGATGTTGCTAAATTAATTAACGACGGAAACCGGAAAATCGTGGTGCTTTCGGCTATGTCGGGTACAACAAATAGCTTAATAGAAATTGCCGATTATTTTTATAAAAATAATGCATCGGGTGCGTTAGAAAAGACTAACCTACTGGAACGTAAATATATAGAAGTTATCAATGATATTTTTGAAAAGGAAGAATTCGCGAATAAGACCAAGGAGGTAGTTCATGGAATATTCGACTATATCCGTTCATTCTCAAAAAGCGTTTTCACTATTTTTGAAGAAAAAGCCATTTTGGCTCAGGGTGAATTACTCTCAACGAACATGTTTCAGTTTCACCTTGAAGAGCAGGGAATCAGCAGTGTTTTGATTCCGGCGTTGGATTTTATGCGAATTGACAAAAATGCCGAACCGGACATTGCGTTTATTTCTGAGAATTTAAAGAGAGTTCTGAAAGAGGTGCCCAAAGTTGATATTTATGTGACTCAAGGTTACATTTGCCGTAATTTTTACGGTGAAATTGATAATCTTCAACGCGGAGGAAGCGATTATACGGCATCGTTGATTGGTGCGGCGATTAAAGCCAAAGAGATTCAAATCTGGACTGATATTGACGGAATGCACAATAATGATCCGCGCTACGTGGAAAATACCCGGCCGGTTCCCATGCTTAATTTCGATGAGGCTGCGGAGTTGGCTTATTTTGGTGCAAAAATCCTTCACCCAACTTGTATTCTGCCTGCAAAACTGAACAATATCCCCGTTCGTTTGCTTAATACAATGGATCCAAAATCACACGGAACGCTGATTTCTAATAAGTCTATCAAAGGGGTTATCGAAGCCATAGCCGCCAAAGATGGAATTACAGCTATTAAAATCAAATCCGGACGAATGCTGTTGGCGCACGGTTTTTTACGTAAAGTTTTCGAAATTTTCGAAACACACCGGACTTCAATCGACATGATTACAACCTCCGAAGTCGGAGTTTCCGTAACGATTGACAATAATCGTCGATTGGCAGAAATTGTAAACGACTTGAAAAAGTTTGGTACAGTCACTGTTGATGAAGATATGGTAATTGTGTGTGTAGTAGGGGATATGCCCTATGAGCAAGTTGGCTTCCAGGCTAAAATTGTATCAGCACTCAAAGATATTCCTATTCGAATGATATCTTACGGCGGCAGTAATTACAATGTCTCCATTTTGGTAAGCCAAGAAGACAAGAAAAAGACGCTGAATGCCTTGAGTGACGCGATATTCAATACCAACTAATTTCCTTTAGCCTTGACTCTCCGTTCAAGGATTGCCAAGGTAGGATTTTTATGTTTTGGTAACAAATTTAGATTAACATTTTTACTCTGCTTTAGGTTTCTCCGTCATTTGATGGTAAGCTTGAACGGGCGATATGAAAGCAAATTATCCAATAAATAAATTTAAAGATATTGACACGCCATTTTATTACTATGATTTGGAGGTGTTGAGAGAAACGTTATCTGAAATCAATAATCAGATTCAGGATATGCCGTTTTTGGTACATTATGCACTGAAAGCGAATGTAAACCCGAAACTTCTGAAAGTGATAAAAGATGCCGGTTTGGGAGCAGACTGTGTGAGCGGCGGTGAAATTCAGGCAGCGATTGATGCCGGAATTGAGCCTGAAAAAATAGCATTTGCAGGAGTTGGTAAGGCTGACTGGGAGATAAATTTAGCGTTGGATCATGATATATTTTGCTTCAATGTGGAAAGCATTCCCGAACTGGAAGTAATCAATGAATTAGCCGGATCAAAAAATAAAACTGCCGCAGTTGCACTTCGGATAAATCCCGATATCGACGCGCATACGCACCATAAAATCACTACCGGACTGAATGAGAATAAGTTCGGGATAAATATGGAAGATATGGGAAAGGTAGTTTCGCTTCTTCCTACTTTATCGAATATAAATGTGATAGGTGTCCATTTTCACGTTGGCTCGCAAATCACGGATATGACCGTGTTTCAGGATTTATGTGTCCGTTTGAGGGAAATTCAGAAGTTTTTCACTGACAGCAATATTCAATTGAAGCATTTCAATGTCGGTGGTGGATTAGGAGTCAATTATGAACACCCGAATCATTTCCCGATTCCGGATTTTGAAGCCTATTTCAAAATTTTCAAAGCGCACGTAATTTTGCTTCCCGGCCAAACTCTTCATTTTGAACTCGGAAGGTCAATTGTAGCACAGTGTGGCGCATTAATCTCTAAGGTGCTTTATGTGAAAGAAGGTGTTCAGAAAAACTTTGTGATTTTGGATGCCGGTTTTACGGAGTTGATTCGTCCGGCAATGTATGGCGCATACCACCGAATCGAAAACCTGACTTCGGAGCTACCCGAAGAGGAGTATGATGTCGTTGGCCCGATTTGCGAATCGTCTGATGTCTTTGCAAAGGATTATTATATAAACAAACCAAGACGAGGCGATATTATGGCTATCAGAACAGCAGGAGCATATGGAGAAATTATGGCATCGCAGTATAATCTAAGGGAACTGCCCAAGAGTTATACCTCAGATGAATTGAGTCCGGTGGACGCGTAAAAAAAAGGAATCGGGGTCAGAACCTGAATACTCAAATAGACTGAGAAGTCAGTTTGTTTGTAAGATATTATTGAACATTATTTAACGATTTTATTTGTTTTTATTAACTTTCTTCTCAGTAATGAGGATTGTCTTGTCCCACATAAGGGGTTTGGGTTATGAATTTTTACGGATTTGAATTTTCCTATTTGGATATTGGATTAGCGGCTTTGCTGCTTTTCTTTTTTGGGATACAGATGTATTACTATTTTCGCTATTTTCGCGGCGTTATTCGTCATCAAAAGAAAGAGAAGAAAGATAAGCTCACGTTCAATAATGAGCAAACCCCTGTTTCCGTTGTGATATGTGCGCGTGATGAGGAAGAAAATCTTCGAAAGTTTCTCCCGTTTTTTCTTGAGCAAGATTACCCAAGTTATGAAGTAATTGTTGTAAACGATGCTTCTTTTGACAATACGGATGATTACTTGTCGTTGATGATGAAGTCATATCCAAACTTGCGAACTACATTTGTTCCGGATGGTACAACCAACTTAAGCACAAAAAAACTTGGAATCACGCTTGGGATTAAAGCTGCTAAAAATGAGCTTATCCTGCTTACAGATGCTGATTGCATGCCGGAAGGAAAGGATTGGATCACGAATCTGGTTCGTAACTTCACGCCCGAAACAGAATTTGTGCTTGGCTATGGCGGCTATTTACAGAAAAAAGGTTTCCTGAATAAACTTATCAAATACGACACTCTTTTTGTGGCGATACAATACTTAGGAATGGCTGAGGCAAAACGTCCCTATATGGGTGTAGGACGAAATTTAGCCTATCGCCGTGAGACTTTTTTCAAAATGAAAGGTTTTGCGGGTACACTGAATTTGCAATCCGGAGATGATGATTTGTTGGTAAATCGTGGCGCGACAAATACAAATACACGCATTGAAGTTTCGGCAGATAGTGTAACCTGGTCTGAACCTAAACGGACTTTCAAACAATGGTATGCACAAAAAGAACGACATCTTTCAGTCTCAGACAAATACAACAAAAAGAGTAAAATACGATTGGCGGTTGAACCAATTTCACGTGGATTGTTTTATTTAAGTGTGATTGGCGTGATAGCCTTTGGAGTGTTGAGTTACAATTGGATTACGGTAGGATTTGGAGGCACTTTTTTCTTGATAAGGTATGCTCTTCAGCTATTTACAATAAATAAATCAGCAAAAGTTTTAGGAGAAAGAAGATTCTATTTGACTATCCCGTATTTTGATATCGTATTGCCTCTGATTTCACTTTTTATATTGATTTTTGGAAAGAAAAACAGGAAGATAAGATGGAAATGAACTGTCATGTCTTGAGTTTGTTTACTGTTCGTGCCTAAATAACGTTGATCCCTTTTGGAGTTGGATTTCGTGCTTCGAACTTCCATCTTCTGTCTTAAAAAAAATATGTTTGACTTTATAACACTTATCAAGCGGTTTATACCGCCTTACAAGAAATATGTGTTTCTGAGCTTGCTGGCAAATTTGCTTTCCACCTTGTTCAGCTTGTTCTCTTTTGCCTCGCTCATTCCAATTTTGCAGATTCTTTTTGGCGTTTCTAAATCGAATACTGTATATGAACCTTGGAGCTGGAACGACGGGATTCAGAACATTTTCAATGCGATCAAAAACAACGTCTCTTATTGGATTGAGATGACTATACTCCAACAGGGCGCTGCTAACACATTGATTTACATAGCACTATTTTTAATCATAATGACTTTTTTCAAAGTCGGAACCTCCTATCTCGCCTCCTATTTCGTCATCCCAATTCGCACCGGAGTTTTACGTGATTTGCGTAATCAGATGTACAAAAAAATTATCGCTCTTCCCATAGGATTTTTCTCAGACGAACGCAAAGGTGACATCATGTCACGCATGTCAAACGACGTGATAGAGGTTGAAGCGTCAATTATAAGCTCTTTGGATATGGTGCTGAAAAATCCTCTGATGATTATAATTTATCTCGCGGTGATGTTTCTCATGAGTTGGAAATTGACCGTTTTTGTCTTATTACTATTGCCGATTAGTGTTTGGACAATTGGAATAATCGGAAAATCATTAAGAAAACGATCACAACTCGGACAAGAACAAACCGGAGAGATGCTGGCGCAAATAGACGAGACGCTGGGCGGACTTCGGGTGGTAAAAGCTTTCAACGCGGAGAAAAAACTGACTGAAAGATTCACGTCGCTGAACAATAAAATCCGTAAGACATTTCATCGGATTCACAGAAAATACAATTTAGCTCATCCGGTAAGTGAATTATTCGGGACTATAGTGATTGCGGTGCTGCTGTGGTTTGGCGGATATTTAATTTTAAGTGAAAACAGCCCCATAGGCGCGGCAGAATTTATCTATTATCTTGTCGTGTTTTATTTGATTGTGCCACCTTCCAAAGAGCTTTCCAAGGCATCTTACAGCATTCGGAAAGGGATGGCATCTATGGAAAGAATAGACAGAATTCTAAAGGAAGTAAATACCATTAAAGATCCTGAAAACCCAAAGGAAATTCCCTCAATTATCTCTCAAATTGAATACCGAAATGTGAGTTTCAAATACCAAACTGACTGGGTGCTCCAAAACATTGACCTGACAATCAAAACAGGAGATACGGTGGCGCTGGTAGGACAGTCCGGCTCAGGAAAATCAACTTTAGTAGATTTACTCCCAAGATTTTATGATCCGGTTGACGGCGAGATCTTGTTTAACGATATCAACATAAAAGACTTCAAAAGGCATGACTTACGTGCCTTGATGGGAAATGTAAATCAGGAAGCGATACTTTTTAACGATACTTTTTTCAATAACATTGCTTTTGGATTGGATAATGTTTCGGAAGACGAAGTTATTCATGCGGCTAAAATCGCCAATGCCCACGACTTTATCATTGCAACTGAAAATGGCTATCAGACTTCGATAGGCGATAGGGGAAGCAAGTTGTCGGGTGGACAGCGCCAGCGGATCAGTATCGCGCGTGCCATTCTGAAAAATCCTCCAATTCTGATTTTGGATGAAGCCACTTCAGCGCTCGATACCGAATCGGAACATATGGTGCAAGAAGCATTGGACAATCTGATGAAGAACCGCACCACATTGGTCGTAGCACACCGTTTATCGACCATAAAACGAGCTGATTTAATCTGCGTACTGCACGAAGGCAAAATCGTTGAGCGTGGTAAGCACGATGAGTTGATAAAGTTAGATGGGTATTATAAGAAACTGGTGGATATGCAATCCTTTTAGCAAAACAAATCACAAACTAATCACCAAAGGGATTTTTTTTTAGGACGTGCGCAATGTAATTTCTACCTCCGTTTCATTGAGAGAAACGATTTCCTGATCCTCTTTCAGGCGTAATAAAGTATTAGTAGGGTAGTGCCCTGTAATTGATTTTATACCTTTTTTTGAGCAGATCCACATTCAACTCCCTGTCTCGTTTCCAATTGTTATAGCCTGTAATATCCAAATCAAGATTACTTGGTACTATCATCACATTTTCATAAGCCTCCAAAATGAATTCAGCCAAATATCCGGCATCATTTATCGATTTTAAATCGGCATAAAAACGGAAATTCTCAGGATTTTTTGAGCGTGTCGTTTTTCTTCCAAGAATTTTCAAGTACTCCTGAAGCGATTCTGTGTGCATTTTCAAATAGATATCCGGAAAACCTGAATAGCGTTCATTGATACCCACATTTTCATTTGCCCAGTCTATTTTCTTGAAGGCAGAACCCACCAAAGCGCCTGTCACAACCGTATCTATCATCGATTCGCGATCGAAATCAACAATCGGCTTGAGATTCATCGGTTTTACGGAAGTTAATTTTGAAGGATTAAAATAGCGAATCAGATCTTCGCTGAAAGCATGAAACTGTGACTCTTCCAATCCGTTAATATTCAGTTTTGAGACCAGAAGCCAGCTGCCACATTCAAATACATTTATCTGTGAAAATGAATTTACGTCATTCACATACGTTCCTGCTACTCCGTTGTTCGTGTATCTTGATCCTCTGAATTTTAAGAATGTTGGTTTTGGGAGATAGGTTTTAGAATTTTCTTTTGAAAGTTGTTTTATATTAGCGAGGTATTCATTTCTCAATCTTCCTTCGGTGGCTTCAGTGCCCGGAATCATGCTGATAATCATCTCCGATTTAGTTTTAGGAGACTTGTAAATAGCGCTGATTTTTTGAGGTTTATCTTTGGAAACTATTATCTGAGTTCTGAGAAAATCTTCAATTTGGTAGGGGAAGACTGTGTTTGTCTCCGAGTGAACGTAGTTTGACCGATTGTTTGATGCAACTTTTGATAAATCTCTGTAAGTGGGGAAGTCAGGATTATTGAAAATGGAACCGATTGAAGAACTTTCACGAATTTCCCGAATGATTGAAAAAGGCGCTTTGTTTAGTCTTGGCGTTTCTTCGGATACGCTTTTTGAGACTATTCCTTCAAGGCTGCTGCCAACAACATGTGTAACGAAATTTTCGTTTTTAACTTCATTCTCTAACTTAATGTTTAGCAACTGCGCATTAATTGTAAAAAGCGAGATAAAAGTGAAAATTATTACCAGCTTTAATGTCTTGTCCATCGATAAAAAAATGTAATTACAGATAAATTAAGTGCAAAATTACAACGTTTTTCCTGTTTTATGAAATTTCTGTTCTGAAATTAGAATTCGCGATTAATTGTTCCCAAATACCGTACCATAATTAAATGTTAGATTGAAATAGAATCGTTGGATTAATTCAATTCGGTTTTATCAATAATTTGACTTTCGCAAGTTGTTACAGCCAAAAGATATGCTGATTATCCGAGGAATTAAGCAAGCTGGGGCTTTGCCCCAAACCCCACTTCATTTTTTGTCTTGACACAAAAAACGAAGCAAAAAAAGTCAAGACTCCGCCCGCTTCACTCAAAAAATTTGCGTTCAAACGGCTAAATCGTCCAAACTCGCCCCAAGTGTTTCGGTTTTTGAAACCTTTTTACAGGCTCAAACAAGGACGATTCTTAACGCCGTTCTCTCTGATTTTTTGGCTCATCGGACGAGGTCACTCGTTAGCAAACCTTTTGTGAATATAAGATAGAGCTTGCGAAAGTTTAGTCAATAACAGTACAAACAGTTATTATCAAAAAAAGAAGGCAGTTTCATTTTCATTTTTACTTTTCAATGATTTCGGGGCGCATTTTTCCCAGAACCAATCGTTTATCAGCATTGTGAGGTAAGCGCTTCCGGCTCCTAAAGCAGCTCCTGCCAATACGTCAGACGGGTAATGAACACCTAAATTCATTCTTGAATAGCCAACGGAACACGCCCAAAAATACGATGGTGCGATAACATACCACTTTGGATATTTCAGTGAGAGCGCCGTGGCTGTGGTAAATGCCAACGAAGTATGACCGGATGGCATTGACTTGGATGTCATAAACCTGTAAGGATCAATTATATCCGGATAAGTAACATAAGGTCTCGGACGGTCAATTGCAGCTTTCAATCCGTAAGTCAAAACCCCATCTACCGCCATACTCGCACCTATATACAACGCATTTTTGAGTAATTCATTGTCTTTTTCAATTATCGCCACAACTCCCATAATGGCAGGTGGAGCGAGAGCAAAAGCAGTTGTACTTTCAGATATAAATGTAGAGTATCCTTTCAAAAATCGATTTGGATTATTATTTATAGCCTCTAATGTACGTATATCCCAATTTTGGCCATTCAAATTTGAATTAAATGAAACCGTAAAGGTGAAAAGCAGAATAATTGTTGTAATTTTGTGCATTGATAATCTAACTCCCGGTATGGGAAAGCATTTGATTTTCGTAGATTTTGAAGTAATTTAGATTGCAAATATATACAATTTCGTTTTTGAAACAAGATATTTTAATCTAAATTAAACTTGATGAATTTCAATCGCTGGAAATATTTTGTAACATTTTACTGACGAAAATCTCCTTATCAAAAGTTAGGTGCTTGTTTGCAAATTATGCTAAAAATCGCTATCATAGGACCGGAATCTACCGGAAAAACAGCTTTATGTCAAGAGCTTGCCGCTCATTTCCAATGCGATTGGGAACCGGAACTGGCACGCGCCTATGTAGAGAACTTAGACAGACCCTATGAGTATGAAGACGTTGTTCAGATTGCAAAAAAACAAATAGAACAAGAGAACAAGTACAACGATGAAAAATCTGCCGGTAAGATTGTGATTTTCGATACTGATTTGATTATTACAAAAGTGTGGTTTGAATTCAAGTACAATAAAGTTCCTGATTTTGTGACTGAACGACTAAATTCAAAATTTTTTGACTTTTATTTGTTGTTGAAACCCGATTTGCCTTGGGAGTTTGACCCCGTAAGAGAACATGGAGACAATAGAGAGTATTTCTTTGATTGGTATGAAAATGAGATACTTAAACTTGGAACTCCTTATGCTAAAATTGGGGGTGTCGGGGTAAATAGATTCCAAAATGCTTTGAGAGAAATTAACTCTCTATTGCTTGCAGAGAATATATAAAGTGTGAAAAGTTTGAAACTTATTTGAAAAAAAGGAGATTTCTTTGAAATAAAAATAATAGAATGTCGAAAGAAACTCTTTGCTGTTTAACTTTGTTTTATCTTGTACTATCGGAAAATTAATTTTAACTCAACTTATAAAAAATATTTTTAACAGATGCGTTGTAAATCCACTTAGAAGGATTTAGGAGGCTTATATAGAAAAGAAATGAACGAAAAAATTCAAGATGCGATAAAATATCTTTCACTTCCCGATTCTTTAAAAAACGCTTGTCGTTTGCAGGAGAAAAAACAGCCAATGCCATCGTATGATGTGATTATTGAGATTGTAAAATCGCTTCGTGCGGTAATATTTCCCGGTTACTTTGGCAACTCCGACATTAATTTTGAAAATATCGGAATTCATATCGAAGGTCATATCAATAAGATAAATGAGTTGTTAATAAGTCAGATAAAATCGGGTGTTTGCTTTGAAAATGCAGAAACGGATTTTAATTGTGATAAGCTGCATAAACGTGCTGTTGAAACGGCGGCTGAATTTATTTCTCAGCTTCCTGAATTAAGAAAAATGCTTTATGATGACGCCGTTGCGGGCTATAATGGTGATCCTTCGGCAAAAGGAATTGGAGAGGTGATTTTTAGTTATCCGGGACTTCGGTCTATCAGCAGCTATCGCTTTGCGCATGCTCTTTTGCAGTTGGACGTACCGATTATCCCAAGGGTAATTACTGAAATAGCTCACTCTGAAACCGGAATTGACATAAATCCCGGAGCCCGTATCGGACATTCATTCATGATTGATCACGGGACAGGTGTGGTTATCGGCGAAACAGCTGTAATTGGCGATAATGTTCGTATTTATCAGGGAGTTACGTTAGGAGCGAAGAGTTTTCCATTAGATAAAAACGGAAATCCGATAAAAGGAATTGACCGTCATCCCAAGATTGGAAATAATGTGATAATATACTCCAATTCAACTATTTTAGGACCGATTACCATTGGTGAAGGAACTATTATCGGCGGTAATATTTGGGTAGATAAGGATGTGCCTCCCGGAAGCAGAATTTTGCAGCACAAAAGCAAAGATAAAGAAAAGCGTAAAAAAAAAAGTTTAAACGGCACAAAAAGTTAATCGCGGATCCGGCTGTAACTTATGTTTTTGATCCTAAAACCAGCCGACCAACTCCGCCATTCAGTATCTGCAAAGGATGTGACAGCAAAAAAGGCTGTTCAAAATGCAAGAAAAGGTACGAGGATAAATACGGAGTGAAAGCGGTAGTTGGAGAAAAAATGCGACAAAAACAAAAAGCCGGAAAATAAGAATCTTTTTTTCAGCAATGTGCTTGTTATTCTGAGTTATCCGTAGTGATTCTATAATTTTCCAAAAATACCAACCAAAATTCTACCCCCATTCGGGAAGAGCAAAAGAGGGTTTTTATTTATGAACAATGAATTTGAAATGATTGCCAAGACATTTAAAGGTCTTGAAGAGGTGCTTGCTAAAGAATTAGTTGACTTAGGCGCGAACAATATTCAAATTCAGCGTCGTGCTGTTAGCTTTACGGGCAATTTGAAATTGATGTACGAAGCAAACTATCATTTGCGAACGGCATCGCGTATCTTGAAACCCATTCTTACATTCCGAGCGAAAGATGCTGATGAGATTTACACTCAAGTAAAGAAATTTAACTGGGAGAAATTTATGAATCTCTCTACTACTTTTGCTATTGATTCTACTGTTTTTTCAGATGATTTTCGTCACTCCAAGTTCGTTTCATATCGCGTGAAAGACGGTATTGCCGATTTTTTTACAGAAAAATACGATAAACGGCCAAATGTAAGCATTGACAACCCGAAATTAATGATAAATGTTCACATTGCTCAAAATCAGTGTACAATTTCGTTAGATAGCTCGGGAGATTCACTTCATAAGCGAGGCTATCGGGAGAGGCAGACTGAAGCGCCTATCAATGAGGCGCTTGCTGCCGGAATGTTGTTGCTGGCAGGTTGGGATGGCAAGATGAATTTCATCGATCCGATGTGCGGTTCAGGAACATTTTTGATTGAAGCTGCTCTGATAGCATTAAATATACCACCCGGAATTTATCGGGAAAATTTTGCTTTTGAAAATTGGTTGGATTTTGATTTGGAGCTGTTTGAACTTGTTTGTAATGATGATTCGGCTGAAAGAGAATTTGAGTATAGGATTTATGGTTCGGATATCTCTATTCAAGCGGTAAAAACAGCCGAAAGAAATATTCGTGGTGCCGGCTTAGGGAAATATATCTCAGTACAGGCGCTTCCTTTGAAAGATCTTGAAATTCCCGATGGAAAATTTCTGATGGTCACCAATCCTCCGTACGGCGAAAGAATTTCTCCAAAAAATATCAGTGAAATTTACAAAACGCTTGGAACTGTTTTGAAGCATAAATTTGCCGGAAATTCTGCCTGGGTTATCAGCTCAAACGAAGAATTTCTACATAAAATCGGGCTGAAACCAAGTAAGAAAATCGAGCTTCTCAATGGATCTTTGGAATGCTTGTACTGTAAATACGAGATTTTTGAAGGGAAGAGGAATGAATTTTTGAGAAAAAAACAAAATCGTTAGTTTTTGCTCAGCATGGCTTGCTATTTCCAATTTACATATCAATAATACGACTGAAAATGGTGTTGAAGTTTACTCTTTGTTCCAACGTACTTTTATCCTGAGAAGCGAGTTTGATAATTTTGGGTTGAAAGCAGGTGACTTGGAAAAACTTCTTAATGAAGGGAATGGCAGCTATTCGCTTAAACCCTGAAAGCCATTAAAGGACGGGCGAGCATCCAAAGGTTCGAGAAAAAAATCATGGTTAATTACATCCAAATAGAAAATCTCTCCAAATCTTTTGGTGACAAAATATTATTTGAAAATATTTCATTTACAATTACTGACAATCACCGGGTTGCGTTAATTGCAAAAAATGGAACCGGTAAAACTACGCTTTTGAATTTGATTGCAGGTCGTGAAAGCTTGGACAGCGGGAATATTATTTTCAAGAATGACCTGCGAATCGGCTACTTAGATCAATCACCGACTTTCCCTGCTGATTTGTCTGTTATTGATGCCTGTTTACAAACAGAAAATGAGATAGTTCGTACTATCGCGGAGTATGAAAAACTACTGCAAAATCCGGATAAACTTGCCGAATCAAACATCCTTTCTAAGATGGATTTTCTCAATGCCTGGGATTATGAAATCCGTATTAAGCAGATACTTAGTGTTCTTAAAATCAATGATTTCAATCAGAAAATAAGCGAACTTTCCGGCGGTCAAATCAAGCGAATTGCTTTAGCAAATGCTCTTATAAATGAACCCGATTTATTGATTTTAGATGAGCCGACAAACCATTTAGATATCGAAATGATTGAGTGGTTGGAAGAATTTTTGCGAAACTCAAACAGATCACTATTGATGGTAACGCATGACCGCTATTTCTTAGACCGGGTTTGTAATCATATTCTCGAAATTGATAATCATTCAATGTATTCCTACTCAGGTAATTACAGTTATTATTTGGAAAAACGGCAGGAGCGGATTGATTCGTTTATTGCCGAGACCGAGAGCGCGAAAAACATATACAGGCGAGAACTTGAATGGATGCGAAGTACACCTCAAGCACGAACTTCCAAATCAAAAGGGAGAATCGATCGTTTTTACGAACTGGAAGAACGAGCAAAACAACGTCAATCCAACGAAAAAATAAGGCTGAATGTAAAAGCGAGCTATATAGGGTCCAAAATTTTTGAAGCCAAAAGTGTGTATAAGCGTTTTGGTGATTTGAAGATATTAGAGGATTTCAACTATGTTTTCACTCGCTATGAAAAGCTGGGAATTGTCGGGAATAACGGGACGGGGAAATCTACTTTTATTAAATTGCTGCTTGGAGAAATTGAGCCGGATAAAGGACATTTTGACATTGGTGAAACGGTGATGTTTGGGTATTACAGTCAGGATGGAATTCAATTTGACGAACAGATAAAAGTATTGGATGTAGTTCGAAATATTGCTGAAGAAATTGATCTTGGTAACGGAAAAAAACTCACTGCTTCACAGTTTTTGCAACATTTTCTCTTTACACCCGAGTCGCAACACAACTATGTGTACAAACTCAGTGGCGGCGAAAAAAGACGACTCTACCTTTGTACCGTTTTGATGAAAAATCCGAATTTTCTTGTGCTTGACGAGCCTACAAACGATTTGGATATCGTTACGCTCAATATCCTTGAGGAATATTTGCAGACTTTCAAAGGATGTCTCATCATCATCAGCCACGACCGTTATTTCATGGACAAAGTGGTGGATCATCTGTTCGTTTTTGAAGGAAACGGAGTGATTCGAGATTTTCCGGGAAATTATACGCAATATAGGGAAGATTTTCTAAATCTCACCAAAGGAGGAACTTCTAAACCGCCGGCACTTAAAGAAACTCGGAAAAATGAACAAAGTTCAAGCGCCGACATTTCTTCCTCCATTGAACAAAGTGAGCGAGGGGTTCGGAAAATTACTTACAAGGAAAGATTGGAACTTGAAGCGTTGGAAAAAGAAATACCCGAATTGGAGCAGGAAAAAGCCGATTTGGAAGCCAAGCTTTCATCGGGCGAAATAACTGACAGTGACGAAATTATCCAAATTTCCGAACAATTTGGCAAGGTGAGCGATTTATTGGATGAAAAGGAAATGCGGTGGTTGGAGTTGAGTGAGATTTAGGGGATGTTTTTTTGATTCGTGAATTTTTAGCGTAAAATTATCAGAAAATGGATTATTGGCTACAAAAATTAATCTGCTACGTTGTTATTATAAACGAATAATTCTGCTCTTTCATCATGTGTATACCCTTTAAAATCAAGAAAGGTTGCCACGCTTGACAACCAATCTTTTTGTTAACCTTAAATCTAATACTATGAAAAAATCACGATGCAAAGGTACTGCTCTGCCCAAATTTATCCAAAATTATTAACAATGTTTCACGAAATAAATAAGTGTCGTTTTATTTTTAACAGATTGTAATGTGATAGTTAATTTGTCTGAAACAAAAAGCGCTTGTTTTGCTTAAAATCCGGTAGATTTCAAGTTGAGTCCAGCTTTTTCATCTAATCCAAACATAAGATTCATGTTTTCTACAGCTTGTCCGGATGCTCCCTTCAATAGATTGTCAGACATAGAAATAATCAGTACATAATCCCCATGTTTTTTCAAATGAATAATCGCTTTATTGGTGTTTACGACTTGCTTCAAATCGGGGTTTGCTGAAACAATATGCGTAAAAGCGGCATTTTTGTAATAATCCCGATACAGCTTGTCTATTTTTTCAATGCTCAGTGCACATTTCGTATATGCTGTTGCAAAAATCCCACGTGTGAAATTCCCGCGAACCGGAATAAAATTCAAATCCGCATCGAAGTCCGGCTGAATTTGACGAAGAGACTGAATAATTTCCTGTAAATGTTGGTGCTCAAAAGCTTTGTAAACGGAAATGTTATTGTTTCTCCAGCTGAAATGCGAAGTAGCTGATGGTTTTACGCCGGCACCCGTAGAGCCCGTAATTGCATTTACATGAATTTCATCTTTAAGCAATCCTGCCGAAGCCAACGGTAGCAAAGCAAGTTGAATCGTTGTTGCAAAGCACCCCGGATTAGCCAAATGGTTTGCTTTTTTAATCTTATCTTTATTTAGTTCCGGCAATCCGTAAACAAAGTCGTGATCATCACGGAAGTGTCTAAAGTCAGTTGATAAGTCAATAATTTTCAGTTCCTTAGGAACGGAATTTGCTTCGAGAAACTTCACGCTGTCGCCATGTGCCGTACAGAGAAAAAGAACATCGATTTGGTTTATAAATAATTTATCCGTAAAAACCAGGTCAGTTTCACCGATCAAACCGCTATGCACTGCTGTAACGGGATTTCCCGCGTTACTCTTACTATTTATAAATGCAATTTCTACAGCCGGATGGTGAATGAGAATTCGTATCAATTCTCCGGCAGTATATCCGGCCCCGCCTACAATTCCTACTTTTATCATTTTTTTATTGTGCTTGATGTTTGAAAATCAAATATTAATTACGCTTCTGTCTTCCTTCAAACTTCATTGAAAAGATTAAAACTACTAAGCTGCTTTTGTGCTCACGTTGAGTCCGATAACAGAAATTATCAAGAGTGAAAGGAAGAAAACTCGCCAGAATGATACCGGCTCATTCAGGAAAATTATGCCCATCAACACGCTGCCGGCAGCGCCAATCGCCGCCCAAACGGCATATGAAACTCCAACTCCTAATCCGGTATCAATCGCTTTGTAAAGAAAATACATCGAAAGACTTACAGCAACTACAAAAGAAACAATCCAAAGTACCATTTCTTTTCCTGAAGTCAATGAGATTTTTCCTAAACTGAAAGAAAATATTGCCTCAAAAACTCCACCCACTATTAAAAAAATCCAAGCCATATGATATGTTTAAATTAGAAATTAGAAATTTATCAATTAGAAGTTAGAATCCTTGTCTGATTTGTTACGGAAATAAAAATCTGAAACATAAAGAATTCAGCAAAATTTGATAAGACAAGACACACCACGCCTTTTTAAAATTCCTTGTTTTTTGACATCATTCAGAGCGTCTTGAATCATGTTCTATGTCGCCTCAAATCATTCATCCGCATGTTTTTAATATAGAAATAAAAAATGAAAAACGAGTCAAAAATAAAATATTTAAAGCGTTAACGTTGAGTGATAATCCAAAAGTGGAAACAAAAGCGTAAACTCCATACGCAAGAATCTATTCTATCCTCTCAAATGCCTGTTTTTCAGCTGAGTAGTTAAAGACTTCTCCGGTTTCAATCACGTAGTGCCACCCTAAAATTGTTATCTCGCCCCGATCGTACCGCTCTCTGATATAAGGAAATGTGAGCAAATGATTCATTTGTTCCACAACATTTAACTGCTCTGTCAGACGGTACTTGAAGCTTGGTTTCAGTTGTTCGGTTTCAATTTTTCTCATCACCCTTTCCTTCACATCGCCTGTCAGCTCAAGCCATTTCTGTGTCAGCGGCAATTGTTTTGAAATTTTAGTTGAAAAAAGCGCTTTGCACCCGCCGCAATTAGAATGTCCGCACACGATAATATTGTTGACATTCAGCGCCTTAACAGCAAATTCAATTGCAGCCGAAGTAGAAACATATGTATCGTGTGTGTCTTTATAGTAAGGGACCAAATTGGCGATATTTCTGATAATAAAAAGCTCTCCCGGAAGTGATTTTGTGATCAGGTTCGGTACAACTCTCGAGTCTGAACAGCCGATAAACAATGTATGCGGCTGCTGACTTATTTTCAATTTTTTATAAATATCCTTATGATGAACGTAGTAATTTTCGCGAAAATCTTTTACGCCACTGAAAAGTTTTGACTTGTTAATATCCTTATCTTGCATAGATAAATACGAAATGGGATTGCTAAGAAATTATCGAAACCACTCATCCCCATTTCCTGCTGCATTTGAAAGCCTGTAATTGAGTTTAAATATTGCTAACTTTGGTGCTCGACCTGAATGGGCAGCTTCAAAAACAGCAGATGATTTGCGATAAAGGGTTGGTGGTTACAACATATCAAAAGTATTCTAAAAAATGACTGTTGATTTTATCTCAATGATATACTCTTGATATAACCATTTTTTTCAATAATTGTTTGAAAATAATTATTGATTCGTACTGCTTTAACAATTCTAAGTTGGAAGATATTTCCAAATACAATTTCCATTTTGTTAGACTAAGTGTTCAAATCCGGCCTCAATCTCTTTGTTCTCTCAATTGACTGTTGGAGCAGCCATTCTTCTACATTTGCCTGGTGACCGGAAAGGAGAATTTCGGGAACTTTCCATCCCTTGTAATCTGCAGGTCGCGAGTAAACCGGTGGAGCAAGTAATTCATCCTGAAAGCTGTCAGAAAGAGCCGAAGTCTCATCGCCGATCACGCCGGGAATCAGTCTGACGATTGCATCCGTCATTATTACAGCAGGAAGCTCGCCGCCTGTAAGCACAAAATCTCCAATGCTTATTTCTTTGGTAATCAGGTGTTCGCGAACTCTGTGGTCTATTCCTTTATAATGTCCGCAAAGAATTATCAAATTTTTTGATAATGAATATCGGTTGGCAAGTTTTTGGTCGAATTTTTCTCCATCGGGCGATGTGTAAATGATCTCATCATAATCTCTTTCTGATTTTAGCTTCGAAATCACATTGTCAATCGGCTCGATTTGCAAAACCATTCCTGCGCTAAACCCAAAAGCATAATCATCCACACGCCGATGCTTGTCTTGTGTATAATCTCTCAAATTATGCACGAAAATTTCGGCTAAACCTTTGTCTTTAGCACGCTTCACGATAGAATAATTGAGAGGACTATCCAACAATTCGGGAACGGCAGAAATAATGTCTATTCGCATTTATAAAAACATTTTCTGCAAAAATACAAAAAAAACATCCGTTTGTCAATTTTTTTTAGTTTTAATAGCCTTTGTAGAAAAGTCTTTGAAGAAAACCTCGGGTAGATTGATGTGAATTTATTAAATTTCGTTACAAAATTGAAATTTATAATGTATATTTGCAATCAATATCTTAATTATAATTTCATTGGACTCAAGTTTATTAAATATTTTCACGGACGTATATTTTAAAACTCCCGAATGGACTGATTATGTATTATTGACATTGTCAATCTTGTTTTTAGCGTTTTCCGCATTTTTTAGTTCTGCGGAAGTAGCCTATTTTTCTCTCGAAAAAGAAGATTTGGATGAAATAGAAGAAAGTGAAGAGACAAAAGACAAGGCAATAATCAGATTGTTGGGGAATCCGCAAAAATTACTCGCAACGATTATTATCGGACGAAATGTAACGATAATTTCGTTCATCATTTTGACATTAACGTTTGTCTATTCTGTCTTTGATTTTACTGAAATGCCGATATGGGGTTTTGTCGGGCCTTTTGCGATTATCAGTGTGGTCTTCATTACGTTTAGTGAGTTGATGCCTAAAGTTTATTCTTCGGAGTTTTCTATTCAGACGGTAAGGAAGAGTTCGATTACACTGTTGAAGTTACAAACTTTTTTCAGACCGTTTGTAGAGTTGCTCGCCGAGTCAAAGGCGTTGGTTTACAGCAAATTGACCAGAGTAGATATGAATACTATCTCGGTTGATGAGCTTTCACATGCGCTTGACTTGACTACCGAAACGCAAGAGGAAGACAAGGAGCTCTTGGAAGGAATTATCAAATTCGGAAATATTCAGGTTTCTGATATCATGACTTCCAGGGTGGATATGGTCGATATTGATACTAAGTTGAATTTTAAGCAGTTAATGGATTTAGTAAAAGATTCCGGGTATTCGAGATTGCCGGTTTACTCCGGAACTCGCGACAATATTAAAGGAATTTTATTTAGTAAAGACCTGTTGCCATTCTTAGATAAACCCGAAACTTTTCGTTGGCAGACGTTGATTCGTCAAGCTTATTATGTGCCGGAAACAAAAAAAATCGATGATTTGCTGATAGAATTTCAAGAAAACAGAATTCACTTAGCGCTTGTAGTAGATGAATATGGTGGCATTTCCGGGTTGATTACGTTAGAAGATATTATTGAAGAAATTGTCGGAGATATCAGCGATGAGTACGATGAAGAGGAAATTTTATTCCAAAAAATAGACAACCACACCTATATTTTTGAAGCAAAGATTTTACTGAATGATTTTTTCAAAATTACAGAAATTGATGAAAAAGATTTTGAGAAAATAACCGAAGAGGTCGAAACGTTGGCTGGTATGATACTTGAAATCAAAGGAGAAATGCCTGTGAAAAACGAAATGCTTCAATTCGAGCACTATGTTTTTGAGATTTTACAGGCAGATAAACGCCGCATCAAAAAAGTGAAACTACACATTAAGAATGATCCCGACAATGAACACGATGATGAGGATTAAAATTAGCAATCAACCGCTTATTCTTTGTGTGTTTCTGCTTTTTATATGTCTAAATAGCTGTAAAGATACTTCAACACCTCGCCCATACGGTTACTTCCGGGTAGATTTACCGCCGCATCAGTATGTCGCTTCAAACTTTGAAAATTTCCCTTATTCGTTTGATATTTCGAAAATTGCCATTACAGAATCACCTGCGCAGCAAAATGAAAAATACTGGATTGATATCAAATATCCTTCGTTGAATGCCAGTATCTATTGTAGCTATAAACCGGTGAATTCCAACCTGTTTGAATTGACCGAAGATACTCGAAAAATCGTGTACAAACATACTGTTAAAGCTGAAAATATAGCGGAAATTCCGTACGAAAATGCAGAACAAAAAGTATATGGGATTTTGTATGAATTAACCGGAAATACAGCTTCACCGGTACAATTTGTTTTGACTGACAGCAATAAAAATTTCTTCCGAGGTGCGCTTTACTTTGAGAATGTGCCGAATAAAGACTCCATTGCGCCGATCGTACAGTATGTACAAAAAGATATTGTAAGACTGATTGAAAGCTTTGAGTGGAAAAATTAGAACTATGCGAATTAGTCCGAAATTCACTTTAATTTTATAACTGCTCTATTCCTGAGAGCGAAATGTTTGTCGGAAACAATTAATTATTTGTCCAAACTGTGATTCCCTATCAATCCATAACATACAAAGAAAGTACGATCTGTATTGTAGAAAACAGCTATTCTATCGAACAGTTGATGAATGAACTGAGCGAACCGAAATTGTATGCTCATGACTTGGAAAAGTTAAAAACCGAACATCGTAAAAAAGAATTTTTGGCAATTCGTATTGCGCTGAAGAAAGTATTTAAAGGAGAAGAAAAGCAGATAGAATATACCTATGATGGCAAACCAATGCTGAAGGATGGAACACATAAAATCAGTTTTTCACATTGCCAAAGATCGGTTGCGGTAATGACTCATCCAACAAAAGAGGTAGGAATAGATATTGAAATCCTTTCAAACAAACTGCTGAAAATTCACAAACGATTTCTCGGAGAAAGCGAGTTGGCCGAATATGCAAAGAATGAGTCCATTGAATATCTGCGGATTGCATGGTCTGTAAAAGAGGCGTTGTACAAAATCATCGGTGATACGGCATATAATTTTGCTGAACAGCTTCAGATTCTGCCTTTTGAAATGGATAAAATCGGAATTTTGGAGGTGATACATACCGACACAAAAAAAAGTTATTTTGTAAATTATTTACTTACAGACACTTATACGTTAGCGTACTGTATTGATAATGAGTGAAATATATCAGCAGATATTAAATAATATAGCAGGCAGCAAGAAAATGTTTGCCGTGCTGTTAGACCCTGATAAATGTCAGGGTGATTTGTTGATAAAAGTTCTGAGTCAGTTTGAAAAAGCCACTCCCGATTTTATTTTCATTGGTGGGAGCAGCATGAACTGCGATTGCGACACGCTATTACACGATCTCAAACAATTTTCTGTTCCAAAAATTCTCTTTCCCGGCGATGCATCCCAATTTTCACCGGATGCTGATGCACTACTTTTTCTTTCGCTTATTTCCGGACGAAATTCCGATTATTTGATTGACCAGCATGTGAAATCTGCCGTTGAAATTAAAAAATCAAAAGTGGAAGTAATCCCGACCGGATATATTTTGATTGATGGCGGAAATCATTCATCTGTGAAAAAACTAAGCAAAACAGAACCTATCGGGGCGAATGATATCAAGAAAGCCGTATCTACAGCCATAGCAGGAGAATTGTTAGGTATGAAAATGATTTATCTCGAAGCGGGCAGCGGTGCTAAAAATCCCGTTTCCAAAGAAATAATTTTCAACGTAAAATCGTCCATTGATATTCCACTGATTGTTGGCGGTGGAATCAGAAAGCTCAACCAGTTGGAGAAAGCGTATGTTGCAGGAGCTGATTTGGTAGTTGTAGGGAATATTTTTGAAAGTGAAGCGGAGAAAATGGAAGAGTTTATTAGGGTAGTGAAAGATTTTTAGAAGGAGAGTTGATTTTGTTTTTTGATTTTCTGTATCTGTTTAGAATAAGCTTGGCGAGAGGATTTTTTTGTCTTTTTGTAAGTTTGAAAGTCAAAATACACAAGAAGAGGATTTGTAGCAGATGCATTAATATATGTCGCGTATTGATATTTTTACCCGTCAGTGATGATTTTTAATAAAAAAATAAGATTCAACGCAAGGTGTAATTTTATCTGAACTAAAATCTCAATACGCAGTACTCTCCACTCCCTCCACTTTACAAACTGTAATCGTGTCATTTTGTCTTATACCTTAAAGAAGCGTAACGGAAAAATATGACATTCCTTCCGAACATTTAAAACTAATTATTAGGTATTGTATTTGTATTAAAATATTCGAACAATAGAACAATAATTCGTATTTTTGTAAAAAAGAAAACAATATTATGCCAGTAAAATATTCCGAACAACTTAATAATGTATTCACATACAGCGTCCAAGAGGCTGAAAGATTGGGCAACGCTTATGTCGGTCCAGAGCATTTGTTGCTTGGTCTAATCAGAGACAAAAAAAGCACTGCCATCGACCTTTTGACGAAAATGGACGTTAATTTAGATAATGTTAAACAAAAAATAGAATCTTTAGTTCGTACCGATCATGTCCCGACGGGAAATGAAATTCCGCTATTGAAAAGTACGGAAAAGATTAAAAAAATAATGGAGCTCGAAGCTCGTTCTTTACTTGCAGAGCCTGCTGATACCGAGCATCTGCTTTTGGCTATTTTGAAAGAAAAAAACAATTTGGCAGTGGATGTTCTGAATGCTGAGAATGTTACCTATGAAAAAGCGGTGAAATTCTTAAATCCTTTTGCACAATCTGAAGATATTGAACCAAGTGCGGGAATTCCATCCGATGACGATGATGATGAAGACGGACCTTTTGGAGAAAGGAAAGTTCGTTCAAAACAAACGCCCAACAAGCCGAGCGATACACCTGCGTTGGATACTTTTGGAACAGATATTACCAAAGCGGCTGCTGAAAATCGATTGGATCCGGTTGTGGGACGTGATAAAGAAATAGAGCGAATTGCCCAGATTTTGAGTCGAAGAAAGAAAAATAATCCTGTGCTGATAGGTGATCCCGGAGTTGGAAAATCAGCGATTGTCGAAGGATTAGCACTCCGAATTGTGCAACACAAGGTTTCACGTGTGCTTTTTGATAAGCGTGTGGTAGCTCTTGACATGGCTTCGATAGTGGCCGGAACAAAATATCGAGGACAATTTGAAGAACGAATTAAAGCTATTCTCAATGAGCTACAAAAAAATCCGAATATAATTTTATTTATTGATGAGATTCATACGATTGTTGGTGCCGGTGGAGCTCCAGGTTCGTTGGATGCTGCAAATATGTTGAAACCCGCGCTGTCACGAGGTGAGATACAGTGCGTCGGCGCTACTACTTTGGATGAATATCGTCAGAGTATCGAAAAAGATGGAGCATTGGAGCGTCGATTCCAAAAAGTGATGGTTGATCCGACTACTCCTGAGGAAACATTGACAATTCTCCAAAATATCCAGGATCGATATGAATATCATCACAATGTGAGATATACACCTGAAGCTATCAAAGCTTGTGTACGCCTTACGGATAGATACATTACAGATAGAAGTTTCCCCGATAAGGCCATTGATGCGCTGGATGAAGCCGGTTCGCGCGTGCATATTGCAACTGTAGCGGTGCCGGAAGAAATAGAAAAACTTGAAAAAAAATTAGAAGAGCTTAAAGCGGAGAAAAACAGAGTCATTTCAGAACAGAAATATGAAGAAGCTGTGCCGATACGAGATAAAGAAAAGCAAACGCAATACCAACTCGAAGACGCGATAAAACGCTGGGAACGTGAGGCTCAAGAAAACCCCGAGACAGTGGATGAGGAGAAAGTAGCTGAAGTTGTGGCAATGATGTCCGGAATTCCGGTTCAACGAATAGCGCAAGCAGAAGGTCTGAAACTTCGACAAATGGGAGAAGTGTTAAG
The DNA here is from genome assembly GCA_012523295.1 of Porphyromonadaceae bacterium. Taxonomy (GTDB): domain Bacteria; phylum Bacteroidota; class Bacteroidia; order Bacteroidales; family Paludibacteraceae; genus UPXZ01. The sequence continues at coordinate 23,436 of JAAYIT010000303.1, forward strand.
TTCTCGCGTCATTGGTCAAAATGATGCTGTGGAGAAAATTACCAAAGCCATTCAACGTAACCGAATTGGGCTGAAAGATCCTAACAAACCGATTGGGACTTTCCTTTTCCTTGGACCGACCGGAGTGGGTAAAACTCACTTGGCGAGGGTGTTGGCAGACTTTATGTTTGACAGTCAAGATGCTCTTATTCGAGTAGATATGAGTGAATATATGGAGAAGTTCAGTGTTTCCAGACTTATCGGAGCGCCTCCCGGATACGTTGGATACGAAGAAGGCGGACAGTTGACTGAAAAAGTTCGTCGTAAGCCATATTCGATTGTACTGCTTGATGAGATTGAGAAAGCACATCCCGATGTGTTTAACATCCTGCTTCAGGTGATGGATGAAGGCCGACTGACAGACAGTCTGGGACGAAGAATCGACTTCAAAAATACGATTATCATTATGACTTCGAACGTTGGAACTCGTCAGCTAAAAGATTTTGGCAGAGGAGTGGGGTTCAATTTGGATGATGATTTGACGATTGATTCAGAATACTCGCGCGGTGTAATCCAAAAAGCATTGAATAAAACTTTTGCACCGGAATTCTTGAACCGAGTTGATGACATTGTAATGTTTGACCAATTAAGTAAAGATAGTTTGAAGCTGATAATTGATCTGGAATTGAAAGGATTGTTCAAACGTGTTATTGATTTGGGTTACAAGCTTGAATTGACCAACGAGGCAAAAGATTATATTGCTGAAAAAGGATACGATGTCCAGTTCGGAGCTCGACCACTAAAACGTGCTATCCAGCGCTATCTTGAAGATGAATTGGCAGATGTAGTTCTGACCGGTGAAGCTGCGGAAGGAGATACAATTCTGATGGAGCTGAATGAAGCTAAAGATGGTGTAAAAGCGAATGTAGTAAAAGGTCAACCGGCGCTGGCCGAGTGATTCTAAAGTAGTGTTATTAAAAAAAGGCGATTCTATTCGCCTTTTTTTTATTTCAGCACATCAAATCCTTTTCCATACACACCTACCACATTTGTTTGCGTGACAAATGCATCTTGATCAATGCTTTTTACCAACCGGAAAATGGAAGTTGATTCTGTCTTACGAGCTAATACGATAATTATTTTCTGAGAATTTTTAGAATACCAACCCATTCCATCTATTATTGTACAACCGCGTTTGATTTCCGAATTGATGTGATTGGCAACCTCTTCATGTTTTTTTGTGAAAATAAAAAACTGTACAGATTGTCGCATTCCGCTAATCATAACATCCACAGCATAATACATCACAGCCATTACGATAAGGCCAATAGCTATTTTTTCAACACTTTGGAAAAGAAAATACGAGGATGAAACAATCAGAATATCGACTAACAATAAAATCCGACCCATGCTTACATGACGGTACTTAGTAACAATAGCACCGATAATGTCCGTTCCCCCGGTACTTCCATTCACAGAGTAAACGAGACCTAAACCACTCCCGCAAAACATAGCGCCAATCATTGCCGAAAGCAGCGAATCTGCATGTATGATGGGATCTTTAATATATACCTCACCAAAACGAATAAGCAGCGTAAGAATTGCTACACTGATGATGGTTTTTATAACAAATGGTTTTCCTACGAATCTCAGTGCTATTAGTATCAGTACAATATTTATAATAATGTACGAAACCCAGAGTGGAATTTCAGTGGCTGAATTGATTAAAACAGTAATTCCTGCAAGACCGCCCGTGATGATCTTGTTGGGCAATAGAAACCCGGTGAGTCCAATCGCATAAGAAACCAGCCCAATAAAAATCATTAAAAAATCTTTCCAGTAGAAAGCCTTTAAATAATCTTTTTTTTCCATGAAAAATACAAGTTTCGCAAATTAACTCCTTTTCCTTCAGATATTTCTTCCGGTTGGAAAAGAAAGTGGATTCTTCTTTTTGACTATACGTGTTGTATTAGATTTTTAGACTGACAAACCATTATTTTTGTGTTTTCAAATACAAAAGATTAAGTAACACTTCGCTTTACAGCTTTCATCTTCGTGCTTTCCTCGCGATTCTATACCACTATATTCACTATTTTTCCGGGTACAACAATCACTTTTTTAGGAGTTTTTCCTTCTAAGTATTTTTCGGTCTGCTCACTCTCCATCGCTGTTTTTTCAACTCCTTCTTTGCTTAAGTCAGCCGGCATTTCTATTGTAAATCGTACTTTTCCATTGAATGAAATCGGGTATTTAATAGAGCTCTCTTTTAAGTACTCTTCATTGTATTCCGGCCATTTCGCATCACAGACTGATGTCGTATTTCCCAGCATATGATACATCTCTTCAGCAATATGTGGTGCAAACGGCGCTAAAATAATGGAAAGCGGCTCTAAAATCGCTTTTTTATTACATTTTATGGCATATAGTTCATTCAGACAAATCATAAATGCCGAAACCGAAGTGTTATATGAAAAAGCTTCAATATCACCCGTAATTTTTTTAATGGTTTTATGTAAAGTCTTAAGTTCTTCCGCAGTTGGTTCTGCATTGCTGATATTTAATTTATCGCCGGCAAAGAACAGGCTCCAAAGTCTTCTTAAGAATCGGTGAACACCGTCTATTCCATTCGTGTCCCAAGGCTTGGATTGTTCGAGCGGACCCAAAAACATTTCATAAAGTCGGAGCGTGTCGGCGCCGTATTTTTCAATAATATCATCAGGGTTTACCACATTAAACATCGATTTGGACATTTTCTCTATAGCCCAGCCACACACATATTTACCATCTTCTAAAATAAATTCCGCGTCTTTATATTCCGGGTTCCAGTTTTTAAATTTCTCGATATCCAAAATATCATTGTGAACAATATTAACGTCCACATGTATCGGAGTTACTTCATACTTGTCTTTCAAATTCAAAGAGACAAAAGTGTTTGTGCCTTGTATGCGATACACAAAATTGCTTCGTCCTTGAATCATCCCCTGGTTGATTAGTTTTTTGAACGGCTCATCTTTCACCACAACACCCAAATCGTATAGGAATTTATTCCAAAAACGACTATAAATCAAGTGTCCCGTTGCATGTTCCGTTCCACCGATATATAAATCCACATCTTGCCAGTATTCATTGGCTTCTTTGCTGACAAGCGCATTGTCATTCTTCGGATCCATATACCTTAGATAATAGGCAGAAGAGCCCGCAAAACCCGGCATTGTATTCAGTTCCAGCTTGTACCCATCCTCAGTTACCCAATTTTTGGCGCGTCCAAGCGGCGGTTCACCGGTTTCGGTGGGCAAGTATTTGTCCACCTCGGGGAGCTCCAGTGGCAGTTTGCTTTCATCGAGCATGAATGGAAGTCCATCTTTGTAATAGACCGGGAATGGTTCTCCCCAGTATCGTTGACGACTGAAAATCGCATCACGGAGTCGGTAGTTTACCCGTACCTTTCCAATTTCGTTTTCTTCAATGTATGTGTTCGCTTTAGTGATAGCTTCCGGCACAGATAATCCATTTAGAAAGCCTGAATTCATCATGATTCCTTCTTTCGCATCGAAACTCTCTTCGCTGATATCTGCTCCTTCAATTAACGGAATAATCGGTAGATTGAAATGTTTTGCAAAAGCATAATCTCGGCTGTCGTGTCCCGGAACAGCCATAATGGCTCCCGTGCCGTATCCGGCTAATACATAGTCGCTTATCCAGATTGGAATTTTAGTGCCTGCCACCGGATTGATGGCATAGGAGCCGGAAAAAACTCCGGTTACCTTTTTGTCCATCAGCCGTTCGCGTTCGGTACGTTTCCGGGTAGTATTGATGTAACTTGCTACAGAATCCGCTTGTTCGGGTGTAGTGCATATTTTCACCAATTCGCTTTCAGGAGCGAGAACCATGAAAGTAACACCGAAAATAGTGTCAGGTCGGGTGGTGAAAACATCGAATGAATAGTCCTTATCTACGATTTCGAATCGCATTTCGGCACCTTCGCTCCTTCCGATCCAGTTTTTTTGAGTTTCTTTCAGTGATTCGGTCCAGTCAATTTTATCGAGCCCTTCAAGTAGTCTTTGCGCATAGGCAGAAACACGCAAGCTCCATTGACGCATTACCTTTTGCTCTACAGGATAGCCGCCTCGGATTGAATAGCCTTCGCTCACTTCGTCATTGGCCAGTACAGTGCCGAGAGCCGGACACCAATTCACTTTCAAATCGGCGAGGTACGCGATTCGATAATTCAGTAGAATTTCAAGTTGTTCTTTGTCGGATTTCGAGTTCCACTCATCTGCTGTAAAGTTGAGATCTTTTGAGCAAGCCGCATCCAATTCGGAAGTTCCGCTTTTCGAGAGCACTTCTTTTAATTGCGTAATTGGTCTTGCTTGTTGGGCTTTATTGCAATAATACGAGTTAAACATTTGAATAAAAGCCCATTGCGTCCATTTGTAATATTCCGGATCGCAGGTGCGTACTTCTCTGTCCCAATCGTAAGAAAAACCAATTTTATTTAATTGTTCATGATAGCGTGTTATGTTCTTTTGAGTCGTTACGGCGGGGTGTTGTCCGGTCTGAATGGCGTATTGCTCAGCCGGGAGTCCGTAAGCATCATAGCCCATGGGGTGCAGCACGTTGTAGCCTTGCAGACGTTTGAATCGGCTGTAAATATCAGAAGCAATGTATCCAAGAGGGTGTCCGACATGCTGTCCGGCTCCGGAA